>NZ_JBEPNB010000003.1:0-306209 GCF_040546065.1 Micrococcus sp. UYEF5 | reverse complement strand
GAGAGGTTGACTCGAAGGATCACACGGTGGCCGCGTCCACGTCTGGAACGACGTGCCCGACCACCGGGCGCTACACCACTATGCGGGACTCAACTCGGAGGGCGCGGGGCGCGGTGCGGTGGGATGCCGTGGGGCGGCGGGCGGGGCGGGTTCCGGGCCCGGGCCCGGGAGCATACGGAGTGGTCACGACTGCGGCCCGCAACCTGTCCCTCCCCCACTCCCCGCCCTCCCCCCTCCCCCCTCCGTGGGCAGAAACCACACCCCCGCCCATCGCGTGGGCAGCATCCGCAGGTTTTCGATCTCCGTGGGCAGAAGCGCCCTCTCTTCTGCCCACGGATGTTGCGTGGGCGGAACTCCTCGCAGTTCTGCCCACCGAGCCATGACGACGTCGTCCCGGCGGGACAACCGGCCGCCGCCGAGTCCTGCACAGCCGGCCCACCCCGCGCCGGTGTGCACAGACACGCGGCCCGCCCGGCCGTCGTCAGGCCGACCGCGTCAAGGTCGACCCATGTCCTTCGCCCCCGATCTCCCCCTCGTCCCCGTCTTCACCACCCGCGACGTGCTCGAACGCGGTCTGCCGCCCAGCCGGGTGCGGCGGTCCGACGTCCTCCGCCTCGCCCGCGGCATCCACCGTCGCCGTGACATGCCGCTGCGCACCTGGGAGTCTGCCGGGCTCCCGCCGCCGCACCACGGGGTCGGCCTCGACCTGCTGACCGCCCTCCTGCGGTCCCGTCCCGACGCCGTTCTCTCCCACGAGACGGCGGCGCACCTCCACGGCCTCCCGCTTCCCCCGGGCGGGGCCACGCGACGCGCCGCCGTCGAGATCACGTTGCACCGCGGCACCGCACGGGCGCGGATCCCCGGCGTCATGGAGCACCGCAGACCCCTGCCCGCCGGCCACGTCACCTCCGTGCTCGGGCTACGGGTGACGACGCCGGAACGGACCTGGCTCGATCTGTGCTCGATCGGCCACCCCTGGGACGAGGCATCCCTCGTGTCGGCGGGTGACCACCTGGTCCGTCACCCCTGGTCCCCGCGCGGCCGGCGGCCTCCCATCACCACGGTCACCGCGCTGCACGAGGCGATGCGGCCGCTCGGGCGGTTCGTCGGAAGACCGCGGGCGACGGCGGCGCTCGAGCGCGTACGGGTGGGTGCCGACTCGCCGCAGGAGACCCGGCTGAGGCTGGCGCTCGTCGAGGCGGGGCTGGGCGAGCCGACGCTGCAGCACGTGTTCGACCCCGGGCGGCGGGACGCCCCCGAGGCCGATCTGTGGTTCGAGGACTGCCGGCTCGTCCTCCAGTACGACGGCGAGGTGCACCGGAGTGCCGAGCAACACGCCCGGGACGCCCGGCGAGACCAGTACTACGCGGAGCGTGGGCAGATGACCCTGCACGTCACGAGCCGGGACGTCGGCGAGGGATACGCGCGGGTGATCGAGGCCGTCCTCAGACGACGGGCACAGGTCTCGAACGGCTGGGATGCCTGACGTCGTCGTCGCGTATGGCCCTGCCGTCCATGCGCAGGGGTTCCGTGGGCAGAAGCGAGGGTGCTTCTGCCCACGGAACCTGGAAACACGCGGGTTCTGCCCCCGGAAGGCGAGACCCGGCGGGTTCTGCCCACGGAACGCTCGCGTCGGCCGGGCACCCGACCCCCGCCCGGACCGACCCGGGCCGGCCTCACCGTCGCCCCGCTCAGTAGTACACGGCCAGCGGCCCGTGCGGTCCGTCCACCACGCTGCAGGGGGTCTTGAAGATCCGCTCCAGCACCTCGGGGCGCAGGATCTCGGCCGGGGTGCCGGTCTCCACCACCTGGCCGTCGCCCATGGCCACGATCCGGTCGGCGTAGTGGGCGGCGAAGTTGATGTCGTGCAGCACGATCACCACGGTCCGGTTCAGCTCGTCGGCGGCCCTACGCAGCTGCTGCATCATCTGCACCGAGTGCTGCATGTCCAGGTTGTTCAGCGGCTCGTCCAGCAGCACGTACTCGGTGTTCTGCGCCAGCACCATCGCCACGTACGCGCGCTGCCGCTGGCCGCCCGAGAGCTGGTCGAGGTAGCGGTTCTCGAACGGGCCGAGGTTGAGGAAGTCGATCGCGTCGGACACGTGCCGCTCGTCCTCCAGGGTCAGCCGGCCGCGCGTGTACGGGTAGCGCCCGAACCCCACGAGCTGTCGCACGGTCAGCCGCGTCACGAAGTGGTTCTCCTGCCGCAGGATGGACAGGGTCTGCGCGATCTTCCGGGACGGCGTCGTGGTGATGTCGTGCCCGCCCACGGCGATCGTCCCGGCGTCGGCGTCCTGCAGCCGGCCGATCATCGTCAGCAGCGTGGACTTGCCCGCCCCGTTGGGCCCCACGAGCGCGGTCACTCCCCCGGCCTGGATGTCCAGGTCCACGGGCCCGATGCACACCTCATCGCTGTGGCGCTTCACCACGCCGCGCAGCTCGATCACAGACGTCCCTTTCTCATCACGACGACCAGGAAGGTGATGCCGCCGATCAGCTCGATGACCACCGTGACCGCACCCCCCGCGTAGAACACGTGCCGCAGCACGAAGTAGGCGCTCGTGAGCACCGCGTACCCGGCCAGCGCCGCCACCGGGAGGATGAACCGGTGGTCGTGGGTGTCGACGAGGCTGTACGCCAGCGTCGCCACGAGGAACCCGAGGAACGTCATCGGGCCCACGAGCGCGGTGGTCATGGCCATCAGCACGGAGACCAGCAGCAGCGTCACCATGAGCTCGCGCCGGTGGTGCAGGCCCAGGTTGGTCGCGGCGTCGGCGCCGAGCGCCACCGTGTTCAGGCGGCGGGAGCGCAGCCACAGCAGCGCGCACACGACGACGGCGATGGGCGCGGCGATCGCCACGTACTCGGTCCGGGCGTTGGAGATGTTGCCGAAGAGCCGCGCGCTCAGCAGGTCGAACGAGTTCGGGTCCAGCAGTCGCTGCATGAACGTGCTCAGCGCGGCCAGCCCGCCGCCCAGCACCACGCCCACGAGCAGCATCAGATGGACGCTGCCGTAGGGCCGGGAGAGCAGCCACGAGTACAGGGCCGTCGCCAGCGCCACCATGAGCGCGGCCTGGGCGAGGAACGGCCCCACCCCGGTCAGCACCGCGACGCCGGCGGCTCCCAGCACGTACACGGCGACGGTCGACACGGCGGTGTAGAGCGCCTCGAACCCCATGATCGAGGGCGTGATGATGCGGTTGCCCGTCACCGTGTGGAAGCTGACGGTCGCGAAGGAGTGGCACAGCGCCACGATGCCGATCACGCCCAGGGACTCCACGCGCATCCGCGCGATCATCCAGAACGCGCGCGAGCCGGGCTCGGCCTCGTTGCCCCACAGCAGGATCCCGGCGGTGGAGAGCACGGCGACGGCGGCCAGCACCGCGACGACGACCGCATACCTCCGGCGGTCGGCGGCGGTGACGAACGCCCCGGACCGGCGCGGGGCGTCGGCGTCGACGGGCCCGGCCGCGGTGGCGCCGCCGGGCGGGGCGGGGAGGCGACCCGGGGCGGTCGCGAGCGGCTCAGCCATGCTTGGCCTGCCTCAGCAGCAGGGCGAGGAACACGATCGCGCCCACGAGGCCCAGGATCAGCGAGATGGGCACCTCGAACGGGGCGATCACGGTGCGCCCGATCAGGTCGCAGACGATCACGATCCACACGCCGACCATGACCACCCAGGGCAGGTTCGTCCGCAGGTTGTCGCCGCGCACCATGGACACGAGGTTGGGGACCACGAGCCCCAGGAACGGGAGGGCCCCGATCACCACGGTGACCACGCCGGTGGCCACGGCCACCATGGCCACGCCGGTGAGGATCACGGCGTCGTAGTTGAGGCCGACGTTCGTGGCGACGTCCTTGCCGAGGCCGGCCACGGTGAAGCGGTCCGCGATGAGGAAGACCGCCACGCACACGATCAGCACGAGGAAGAGCAGCTCATACCGGCCGCGGACCACGGAGGTGAACGAGCCCGCGAACCACGCGCCCACCTGCTGCAGCATGTCCGTCTGGAGGGCGAGGAACGTCGACGCGGCGCCCACGACGGCGCCGAGCATGATGCCCACGATCGGCACGATGAGGGAGGACTGCAGGCGCACCCGCCGCAGGAAGAGGAAGAACACGAGGGTGCCGACGAAGGCGAAGAGGATGGCCCCGACCATCCGGGTCACCAGGCCCGCCCCCGGCACGAGCACCATGGTCACCAATAAGCCGAGACCGGCCCACTCGGTGGTGCCCGTGGTGCTGGGCTCCACGAAGCGGTTCTGCGTCATGAGCTGCATGATCAGCCCGCACATCGCCATCGAGGCGCCGGCCAGCACGAGGGCGACCGTGCGCGGCACGCGCGTGATGGCGAACATCTCGCGTCCGCCCTCCGCGCCGACGTCGTACACGCCCACGAACAGCGAGACCACGATGAGGGCCGCGGTCACCACGACGCCGACCAGCAGCGGCCAGGTGCGCTGCCAGCGGGTGCGCTCGGGCCGCAGGACGGCGGGCGGGACCCAGCACACGCGGTCGCCCCGCCCCGGCTCCTCGAGCCGGGGCGGGGCGTCGGCGACGTGGTGACGCACGTCGAGAGTCACTGCGCGCCTTCGAAGGCCTTCGCGAGGTCCTCCATGACGGTGGTGTGGTTCTGGATGTCCTCGGCGACGTAGAAGTCGGCGGGCAGGTAGACGATGTTGCCCTCCTTCACCGCGGTCACGTCCTGGAGGGCCTCGGAGCGCTCGATCAGCTCGGCGGCGGTGGCGTTCTCCTCGCCGATGGCGGCGTCGCGGTCCATGACGATCAGCCAGTCCGGGTTCGACTTCGCGATGGCCTCGACGGAGATGTCGTCGCCCTGGTGGTTGTCGGTGCCCGACTGCTCGAGGGCCGGGGTCAGCTCCAGCATGTCGAAGAACGGGCCGATGGCGCGACCGGTGCTGGGCGCGACGTACGACAGCTCTCCGCCCGAGGCGATGAGGCCCATGACGGTCTGCTCGGGGTCGTAGGCGTCCTTGGCGCGCTGGGTGGCGGCGTCGAAGTCGGCGATGAGCTTCTCGGCATCGGCCTCGTGGCCGGTGGCCTCGCCCAGCAGGGTGGTCAGCTCCTTCAGGCCCTCGTCCATGGGGGTCTGCGTGACGTCGAAGTCCGTGTCCACGACGGCGGCGTCGCCGGTCAGCTCGTCGATCTCGGCCTTGCGCTCGTTGAACCGCTGGCCGTTGAACACGACGTCCGGCTCGGCGGTGACGAACAGCTCCATGTCCGGCTCCCGGTGGTTGCCGATGTCGGCGACCGAGTCGTCCTGGAGGTAGGAGGGCCCGCCCTCGCCCTTGTACATGATCTGCTTCGGCGCGGCCGACAGCTCGACGCCCCAGTCGTCCAGCGTGCGGAAGGTGCGGTTGTCCGTGGCGATGACGGAGTCGACCTCCTCCGGCAGGGTGACCTCGGCGCCGGACATGTCGGTGACGGTGACCCCGGCCGCGATGCCGCCCGAGGCGGCCGAGGAGCCGCCGGCGGCGCTCGCGGAGGCCGAGGACTCGCCGGAGGCGCTCGCGGAGGACGAGCCCGTGGCCGCGCCGCCGGCGGAGCAGCCGACGAGGGCGAGGGCCGCCACCGAGGTCAGGGCGAGACGGGCGAGGCGGGGGGCGCTGACGGAACGCGGCATGGTTCTCCTTCTGGGCGGCGGGGCTGCCCCGGGATGAGCAGTCGGGGTGGTGGGCGCGCTCTTGTGGAGGTGAGCCTTGCCTCAGTTGAATACCGTACACGAGGGTGCCGTAATCCCCAACGGGGGTTCGACGGGCCCCGCGGCCCGCGGCCTCGAACCCCGTCAGTCCAACGGCGTGACCTCGAGGGCGAACCGCGACCGGCCCACGCGCGCCAGCACGAGGGTGGCGTGCCGTCCGGCCCCGCCACGCCGGCCCGGCTTCGCCCCGCCGAGGACGGCGCGACGCACCTCCTCGGGCGTCTCGCGGATGCCCCGCTTCTTCACGTCCAGCCGGCCCACCCCGGTCTCCTTCGCCCAGCGCCGCAGGGAGGCCAGGTGGAAGTCGTGCACCGCCTCGATCCGATGGGCGCGGGCCAGGCCGTCCCGCACCGGCTCGGGCGCGACGAGGTAGGCCAGGTGGGGGTCCAGCTGCCGCGTCGGCACGGGCCAGGACGCGGCCAGGTCCGTCACGAGTCCGGCCCGGATGACGGCGCCGTCCGGCTCGTGCAGGACCGCGCCGACGAGCCCTGCCATGCCCTCCTCCCCCACGGCCTCGACCTCGGGCGAGTCGCCGAAGTCCGCGCCGGAGACGAGCTGCGCCGTCGTCGTCTTCCCGCCCCGGACGGTCATGACGCGCGCCGCCCGCCGCACCCCGGGGCGGGCCGCCGCGTTGAACCACAGGGCGGCCTCCACGACGTCGCCGTCGACGCTCACCCACTCGGCCTCGGCGCCCTCCGGCACGGCCTCGTGCGGGAGCCCCGGGCCGAGCTTGACCCCGACCGGCACGCCCGTCGCGGCAATGTCCGTCACGACGCTCAGGGGCGGGGAGAACGCCTCGGGGTCGAACACGCGCGCGGATCCGCCCCCGCCGACCTGACGGCGGGCGGGGTCCAGCCACACCGCGTCCGCCTCGGCGGGCACGTGGGCGCGGGCCCAGGCCACGGCGTCGCCGTGCACCACACGCGCACCGCGGAGGCCGGCGAGGTTCACCTCGGCGGCCGCGGCGACGACGGCGTCCCGCTCCACCGCCACGACGTCCAGGCCCCGGTCGGCGAAGGCGCGCGCGTCCAGGCCGAGACCGCAGCCGAGGTCGGCGACGCACCGGGCCCCCGCGGCCGCCAGCCGGTCCGCGTGCAGGCCCGCGACCAGCGGGCGGGTGGCCTGCTCCAGGCCGTCGCGGGTGAACAGCATCCGGCGCGCCTGCCGCCCGAGGCGGGCCTCCGCCCGGGACCGCAGCGCGGCCTGGGTCAGCGCGGCGGCCACGCGCTCCGGAGGATGCCCGGCCGCACGCAGGCGGGAGGAGACCGCGAGCGCGTCGGCCTCCCGGTACCCGGCGAGGGAGTCGAGGAGCGCGCGGCCCTCCGGCTCGAGGACGGGGGTCAGGGCAGTGGCGTCCGCCTCCGAGGCGGCGGCCGTGGGGCGCGGCGAGCGGGAGCCGGGGCGGGGACGGGCCATGCGCCCCACCCTAGGTCCGAAGCGTGGACACCGGGCGCAGACCCGGCAGGGGCTTCTAGGATGGGCGGCATGACTCTGCCCTTCGCCGACTCCGCGCAGTCCACTCTCGGAATCGAGTGGGAGCTCGCGCTCGTGGACGCCGTGTCCGGCGAGCTGCGCTCCGAGGCCCCGGACCTGCTGCGCGCCCTGCATGTGACCGAGGGCCTCGCCGAGGACGACGTGAACCCGCACATGACCAGCGAGCTCCTGCAGAACACGGTGGAACTCGTCACGGGTGTGCACGAGCGCGTCGACGCCGCGACGGCGGACCTCGGCCGGATCGCCGCGCGCGTGGCCGACGCCGCGGCGGCGCGGGGCATCTCCCTGTTCTGCCAGGGCACGCACCCGTTCGCGGACGCGATCGCGCAGCCCTCGACGCCCAGCGAGCGCTACGACCGCATGCTGGATCTCACCCAGTACTGGGGTCGGCAGATGCTGATCTTCGGCGTGCACGTGCACGTGGGCCTGGACGACGTCTCCAAGGCCATGCCGGTGGTGAACGGCCTGGTCAACCGCGTGCCGCACCTGCTCGCACTCTCGGCCTCCTCCCCCTTCTGGGCGGGCACGGACACGGGCTACCAGTCCCAGCGCACCCTCCTGTTCCAGCAGCTGCCCACGGCCGGCCTGCCGTTCCAGTTCCAGGAGTGGGAGGACTTCGAGCGCTGCGTGGCCCAGATGGAGCAGGTGGGCATGATCGCGGACGTCACCGAGTGCCGCTGGGACGTGCGGGCCGTGCCCCGCCTGGGCACGGTGGAGATGCGCGCGTGCGACGGCCTGGCCACGCTCGAGGAGATCGCCGCCGTGACCGCCTACACGCAGTGCCTCGTGGATGACCTGTCCGCGAGCCTGGAGCGCGGCGAGACGGTCGAGGTCCTGCCGCCGTGGCACGTGCAGGAGAACAAGTGGCGCGCCGCCCGGTACGGCATGGACGCCACCGTGATCGTGGACGCCCGGGGCACCCAGGTCCCGCTGGCGGAGCACCTGCCGGCGGAGATCGAGCGACTGACCCCGGTCGCCGAGCGGCTGGGCTGCGCGGCGGAGCTCGCCGGCGTCCAGGCGATGATCGACGACGGCGGCGCCGCGCGTCAGCGTCGCGTGGAGGCACAGGCCCTGGCCGGCCCGCCGGCCGCGGGTGAGGACACGGATGACGCGGTGGCCCCGTTGCGCGCGGTCGTGCTGGACGCCGCCGCCCGCACCCGCGCGTCGCTGGACGGCCGCACCGGCTGAGCGGCCGTTCCCCCGGCGAGGTGGCGGCCCCGCCGCCCCTGCAGGCTTCCGCCGCCCCGCCCGGCGCGTCTACGGTCGCACCATGCGAGCACTCACATGGCAGGGAAAGCGCAACGTCGCCGTCGAGGACGTCCAGGATCCGCGGATCCAGGAGCCGACGGACGCTATCATCGAGGTCACGTCGACCGGCATCTGCGGGTCGGACCTGCATCTGTACGAGGTCCTGGGGCCGTTCATGGACGCGGGGGACGTGATCGGTCACGAGCCGATGGGCATCGTCCGCGAGGTCGGGTCCGAGGTCACCCACATCCGGCCCGGTGACCGGGTGGTCGTGCCCTTCACCATCTCCTGCGGCCGGTGCTGGATGTGTCAGCGCGGGCTGCAGTCCCAGTGCGAGGCCACCCAGGTGCGGGAGCAGGGCTCCGGCGCCGCACTCTTCGGCTACTCCCGGCTCTACGGCTCCGTCCCCGGCGGACAGGCCGAGCTGCTGCGCGTGCCCCACGCGGACTACGGCCCCGTGAAGGTGCCGCACACCGGTCCGGATGAGCAGTGGCTGTTCCTCTCGGACGTCGTCCCCACCGCCTGGCAGGGGGTCCGGTACGCGAACGTCCCCGACGGCGGCACGCTCGCGGTGCTCGGCCTCGGCCCCATCGGCCAGCTGGCGGCACGCATCGGCGTGCACCTGGGGTACCGGGTGATCGGCGTCGACCCGGTCCCCGAGCGCCGCGCGATGGCGGCCCGGCACGGCATCGAGGTCCTGGACGCCGACGGCGGCGAGGCCGAGGTGCTCCGCGAGCGCACCGGCGGCCGCGGCCCCGACGGGGTCGTGGACGCGGTCGGCATGGAGGCGCACGCCTCCCCGGCGGGGCATGCGGCCCACACCGCCGTGGGCCTGCTGCCCGACGCGCTCGGCCGGGCGGCCATGAAGACCGCCGGCGTCGACCGCCTAAGCGCCCTCCACACCGCGATCGACGCGGTCCGGCGTGGCGGCACGGTGTCGCTCTCCGGGGTCTACGGCGGCATGAAGGACCCGATGCCGATGCTCACCCTGTTCGACAAGCAGGTCACCCTGACGATGGGCCAGTGCAACGTCCGTCGCTGGGTGGACGACCTGCTGCCCCTGCTCGACGACCCGTCCGACCCCCTCGGCGTGCTCGACCTGACCACGCACACCGCCCCGCTCGAGGACGCGCCCGCCCTCTATGGGACGTTCCAGAAGAAGGAGGACGGCTGCATCAAGGTGGTCCTGAAGCCGTGAGGATCGTCGTCCTGGGCGCGACGGGCAACGTCGGCACCGCTGTCCTGCACCGCCTCCAGGCCGCGGACGAGGTGAGCTCGATCGTGGGCGTGAGCCGGCGCGGCCCGGACCGGGCCGGAGCGCCCTACGACGGCGTCGAGTGGCACCGCCTGGACGTCGCGGAGCCCACGGCGGCGGGGCGGCTGCGCGAGATCGTCGCCGGCGCCGACGCCGTCGTCGACCTGGTGTGGGTGATCCGCCCCAACCGCGACCGTGACCACCTGCGCGCCGTCAACGTGGTCGGCAACGAGCGGGTGTTCCGGGCCGTGGCCGAGGCGGGTGTGCCCCACCTGGTCTACGCGTCCTCGGTGGGCGCGTACGGGCCCGGGCCGAAGGGCCGCGCCGTGGCCGAGTCCCATCCCACCACCGGGGTCCCCACCTCGCACTACGCCGCGCAGAAGGCCGAGGTCGAGTCGATCCTCGACCGCGTGCAGGCCGAGCACCCGGAGCTGCTGGTGACCCGGCTGCGCCCCGGGCTGATCTTCCAGTCCGCGGCCGGGCCCGAGATCAAGGACTACTTCCTGGGCGACCTCGTCCCCGCCCGGCTGGTCGCCCGCCTGCGCACTCCGGTGCTCCCCTTCCCGCGGGGCCTGCGATTCCAGGCGCTCACGGCCCAGGACGTGGCGGACGCGTACTGGCGCGTGATCGCCCACCGGGCGGGCGGGGCCTTCAATGTGGCCGCCGACCCCGTGCTGGACGCGCACACCATGGGCACCGTCCTCGGGGCGCGCCGCATCCTGGAGTTGCCCGTGGGCCTGTTCCGAGCGGCCGCGGCGCTGACCTACCGGGCACGGCTGCAGCCCACCGACCCGGGGTGGGTGGACATGGCCGCGGCAGCGCCCATCATGGACACCACGGCCCTGCGCGCCGCGACCGGCTGGTCCGAGACCACCGACGCCCGGGAGGCGGTCCGCCTCGTGCTCGACCATCTCGACGGCGCCGAAGGCCTCGGCAACGCCGGGCACCGCTCGCACTCGCCCACGGAATGAGGACGATGACCATCACCCGTCGGGCCGCCCTGACGGGCCTGCTCGGGGGCGTCGCCCTCGGGTTCACCGCCTGCACCTCCTCCGGCTACCCCGCCGACCCGGACGGCACCCTGGACCGCGTCACGGGCGGGGTGCTGCGCGCCGGCGTCGTGCACCACCCGCCCCACGTGGACGCCTCGGGCGCCGAGCCCGTCGGCCCCGAGCCCGACCTGATCCGCGGCTTCGCGGCGGCGCACGACGCACGCGTCGAGTGGACCGTGGCCGGGGAGGAGGCGCTCATGACCGCGCTGGAGAAGGGCGACATGGACCTGGTGGCCGGCGGCCTGACCTCGGCGTCCCCGTGGACGTCGCACGCGAGCATCACCCGCGACTACGCCGAGGCGGAGGGCCCGGACGGCGAGCCGGTGAAGCTCGTGATGGCCGTGCCCCTGGGTGAGAATCAGATGCTCAAGGCCCTCGAGGCGTACTTCGACCAGCGCGCAGCGGAGGAGGCCCGATGACGCGGCGGGACACCCGGGAGACGGGGCCGAGCGGGCGCCGGTTCGGCGCCACGGAGCTGCCCCCGGAGATCGAGCGCGTGGTCCAGCAGGCCAAGCGGCTCGAATGGGCGACGCTGGGGGTGATCGTGGTCACGATCGTCCTCGTGGCGATCGTGATGGGCTCCTCGCAGGCCATGCGGGCCGCGTGGATCGAGGACCTGCTCTCCCTGATCCCACCGATCGTGTTCCTCGTCGCCCTGCGCGTGGCCCGCATGGCCCCGACGCGGGCCCGGCCCTACGGCTCTCACCGGTCCGTCGGGGTGGGGCACCTCGTGGCCGCCGTCGCCCTGTCCGTGATGGGCGTGGTCCTCGTCGGCGACTCCGTGCTGGGCCTGGTGACGGCGGAGCACCCGCCCATCGGCACGTTCGACCTGTTCGGGCACACCGTGTGGCAGGGCTGGTTCATGATGGCCGTGATGGCCCTGTCCGTGCCCGGGCCCATGATCCTCGGCCACAAGAAGCTCAAGCTGGCCGAGCAGCTCCACGACCGCGTGCTGTACGCGGACGCGGACATGAACAAGGCGGACTGGCAGACGGGCGTGGCGACCATCGTCGGCGTGGCCGGCATCGGCCTGGGCTGGTGGTGGGCGGACTCCGCTGCGGCGATCTTCGTGGGCGTGAGCATCGTGCTGGACGGCTGGAAGAACCTCAAGGAGGCCGTCACGAACCTGGCGGATCGCCGCGCCGCCACGATCGACGGCGCCCGGCCGCACCCGCTCATCGACCGTGCCGAGCGGGTCGCCTGGGCGGAGCCGTGGGTGCGCCATGCGGGCGCCCGCGTCCGGGACGAGGGCCACGTGTTCCACGTCGAGATGTTAGTGGTGCCGCACGAGGGGGCGGACGTGACGGTGGGCCGCTGCTGCGCGCTGCGGGACGCGATCGCCGCCCTGGACTGGAAGCTGCAGGACGTCGTCGTCGCCCCGGTGGACGAGCTGCCCGCCGAGGTGCACGGCGGTCGGTCCGGGGAGCATCAGACGGGCGAGGAATAGCCCGGGCCTCAGCCGGCCAGGAACCGGCCCTCGAGGGTGGCGGAGGTGATGCGCTGGACCTCGCGCTGCTGGTCGCCGGTCCTCTGGCGCAGGGCGTGCATCTCGGCGGCGTCGACCGCCGGCAGGTGCGGCGCGAGCTGTTCGAGGACGTGCCACATCGCGGACTTGGCCTGGAGCGTGCCCTGCAGCAGGTCCAGTTCGATCTGCGTCCAGCCGGAGCCGCGCGTGCGCAGCGCGTTCACGGGGTTGAGACGTCCGCCGACCTCGGCCGCCGCGCCGGCGGCCCGGTCCACCAGCGGGGTGCGGAGACCCAGTTCGCCGATGAGCGCCTCGAGGCGGTCCTGGTCGTCCTGGACGGCGTCGCCGAGGCGGCGCAGCGCGGCCTCCTGCGGGGTGCCGGCCCAGGTCTGCTCGGCGGCGCGGAACGCCTTCACACCGGAGCGGGAGCCGAGCAGGTGCTGATTGAGGAAGTCCTCCAGCATCTGCTCGTCCACGGCCGCAGAGGTGGACTCGGGGCGGGGGTAATCATGGCCGGTCATGGGCTCTGTCTACGGAGCCTCTGGTCCGACGGCAAGGGGCCGGGCGCGCTCAGACGCTGACGACCTCGACCGGCTGTCCCGGGTCCGCGCCGAACCACGCGTCGGAGGGGGCGACGCCGTCGCGCACCAGGCGTGCGCCGAGCGCGGCGACCATCGCCCCGTTGTCGGTGCACAGGTTCACGGGCGGGACGGTCAGCTCGATGCCGGCGGAGCGGCACCGGTCGGCGAGCAGGGCGCGCAGGCGCGAGTTCGCCGCGACGCCGCCGCCGAGCATCAGGTGGGTGAGCCCGTGCTCGCGGCAGGCGCGGACGGCCTTGGCGGTGATCACGTCCGCGACGGCCTCCTGGAAGGAGGCGGCGATGTCCGCGCGCGGCACCTCGAGGCCGCGGGCCTCGAACTGCTCCACGGCCCGGGAGACGGCGGTCTTCAGCCCGGAGAAAGACCAGTCACTCCGATGCGGGCCGGGCTCCTCGGCGCTGCCGACGAACTTGCCCGCGGTGAGCCCGCGCGGGAAGCGGAAGGCCGCCGGGTCGCCCTGGGCGGCGAGCCGGTCGATCACGGGGCCCCCGGGGTAGCCCGCCCCGATGAGCCGGGCGACCTTGTCGTACGCCTCGCCGGCCGCGTCGTCGATGGTCGAGCCCAGCAGCTCGACCTCGGAGCTGATCCGGCCCACACGCAGGATCTCGGTGTGCCCGCCGGAGACCAGCAGCGCGCCCAGGTCCGCGGGCAGGTCGTCCCACTGCGCGGGCCGCACGCCGTCCAGCATGCCCACCCCCACGTGCGCCACGAGATGGTTGATGCCGTAGAGGGGCGTGCCGAGGGCCGTGGCCAGCGCCTTCGCCCCCGCGACCCCCACCATGAGCGCGCCCGCCAGACCCGGGCCGGAGGTGACGGCGATCGCGTCGAGGTCCGCGAGGGTGACGTCGGCGGTGTCCAGGGCGCGGCGGATCGTGGGCACGAGGGCCTCGAGGTGGGCGCGGGCGGCGATCTCCGGGATCACGCCGCCGAAGCGCACGTGCTCCTCGACGGAGGAGGCGACCTCGTGGGCCAGCAGGGCGGTGCCGCGGACGACGCCGACGCCGGTCTCGTCGCAGGAGGACTCGATGCCGAGCACGAGGGGGGCTGCGGTGGCGGTGGGCATGGGCTCCAGTCTAGTGAGCGGCCCGGTCACAGGGGCTTGCGGCGGATTCGGCTAATCCGTCTTTTCGATTTCATTTCGGGCGATATGCACATCCTTCGAACGCACCGCCTGGATTGCAGGGCCCGGCCCGGTGATTTTGTTGTTCTCGATACGAGCACTTGCGGAGTCTTTGACCGAAATCGCGGCGCGAGAGTCAGTCTTGCTCCTACCAGTAGGGACGTCCGATTCTTTCCTCGCCATCCGCGCGCTGGGCACCATCCATCGACACACGATTATCAAGACAATCAGTAGGGCCCCGAAAATCAGCGCCTCGAGCATTTGGCCAGTAACCAGACCGACTAAAAAAGGCCCCAGAATCCCTAGGGCCGTGAATAGGGCATCACGGTTCTGGGCGAGCCACCCTCGTCTAGAGGCCATCTGAAGGGTCTTCCTCCACCGGCCCTTCGTTCGCCGGGTCAATAGTGATTCGCATTCCTGATATATCGACCTCGCTCGAGCGGCTCACGTCGACCCCTCGATGCATCCCCGAGATTGAGCCTCCCATAATCTTGACATCCGATGAATCGGTGATGACGATCCCAGTTGAATAACGATGGTTGGGCTCCAATGAGTCTCCTAAGTGCTTGGACCACGACAGACGGCCATATGTCTCAAGTCACATTCTAACCGCAACGGCCCGGTCACAGGGCCTTGCGCATGATCACGGCGTCCTCGCCGCCCGGGTAGTAGCGGCGGCGCACATGCAGCTCCTGGAATCCGTGGCGCGCGTAGAGCCGCCGGGCGGCGGCGTTGGAGGCCCGGACCTCGAGCATGAGCGAGCTCGCACCGCGCGCCGCGGCCTCCGCGGCCATCCAGCGCAGCTGGGCCGCCCCGATCCCCCGCCCCTGCGCCGCCGCGACCGTGCCCACGGTCTGCACGTCGGCGACGTCGCCGACCACCATGATCCCGCCGTAGCCGACGATCTCGCCGGGGGCGGGGCCGTCGTCGGCCGCGGAGCCGGGCGCGGGTACGTCGCGGACGACCACGCGGTAGTCCCGGGTGGGCGGACGGCCGTGTGCGTCCCGTCCGCCGGCGGGGCCGGTCTGGGCGAGCTCCTCCTCGTAGAAGTGCGCGGGCCAGGCGTCGAGCGGGAAGAGGGTGGCCTCGTGGGCGAGCACCTCGGGGATGTCCCACAGGGTCATGGGGCGCAGCAGGTATCCGGGCGGCAGCCCGTGCGCGTCCTCGGCGGGGCTCCCGTCACCGGACGGGGCCGGCTCGGCCGGGCTCACGCGCCCGCCCGCTTGCGGGGGCCGGGGACCTTGGCGTCGGACTCGCGCAGGTAGAGCGGCTCGGCGGGCACGAGGCCGCGGCCGCGCCGCAGAGCGAGCTCGGCCACCTGCCCCACCCCGACGGCGGACGGCGTGGCCGACTCCCAGTCCGGCACCGCGCGCAGCGCCTCGGGGTAGAGCCCGGCCCCCGCGCCGTAGACGGGCAGCGGGGTGACCTCGTCCGCCGGCGAGACGAAGGGGCCGTGCAGCAGCGTCGGCTGCCCGCCGACCTGCGCGTAGTGGGCCCAGTAGACCTCGCGGCGGCGGGCGTCCGTGGCGACCACGAACTCCTCGATCCCGTGGCGGAAGGCGTCGACGCCGGCCGCGTGGGCGAGCGCGTCGAGGCTGCGGACCCCGTGCACGGGCACGTCCCAGGCCAGGCCGAGGGCGGCCGCCGTCGCCAGGCCCGCGCGCAGTCCCGTGAAGGGTCCGGGGCCGACGCCGACCGCGAGCGCGTCCAGCGCGGTGCCGGTGACGCCGGCCTCGCCGAGCACGGTCTGCACCGCGGGGGCGAGCACCTCGGCGTGGGCGTGGGTGTCGTCCGTGGCCCAGCGCGCGAGCTCCTCACCGTCCCGCAGGACGGCGACGGAGGCGGCGGCGGAGGAGTCGATCGCGAGGAGCAGGGCCATGGCGGCCAGTCTACGGAAGCACGACGCCGGCCCAGCGCGGGCCGCGGCCGGTCACGACGGCCGAGCGCAGCTCCTCGGCCTGGCCTCCGTCCTCGTCGGAGAAGTCGGTGACGATGCCGTCGTCGCCCTCCCCCGCCGGGGCCGCGGGAGCGTCCTCACCCCCGCGGGCCCGGACGATCTCGATGTCCAGCCACGAGGCGTCCGGGTCCTCGGGGAACCCGGCGAGGGACTCGGCCATGCCCCGGCCCCACTCGACGACGGTCACGGAGCGGTCCACGCTCGCGTCCAGGTCGAGGTCCGTGAGCTCCCCCGCCGAGCGCAGCCGGTACGCGTCCACGTGCACGAGGTCCGGGGTGCCCGCCGGGGCGTCGGCCGGAGCGGGGTGGACGCGGGAGAGGACGAACGTCGGCGAGACCACGCCGGAGGCCACGCCGAATCCGCTGGCCAGCCCCTGGGTGAAGGTCGTCTTGCCCGCGCCGAGGTCGCCCGTGAGGATCAGCACGTCGCCGGCGCGGAGCACCCCGGCGAGGGCGCGGCCGAACGCCCGGGTGCCGTCGGCGCCCTCGAGCGGGACCGTCGCCGTCAGCACGGGCTCGGGCAGGGTCGGGCCGGGGGCGGGGAACTCGTGGTCGCTCATGGGCGGGCCTCCTGGGTCGACGTGGGGTCCACGTGCTGCCGGTCCACGCGGCCTCCGATGCGGGTCACCAGCTCGTAGTTGATCGTCCCGGCGGCCGCGGCCCACTCCTCCACCGGAATGCCGGAGGCCGGTCCGAACAGCTCGACGGCGTCGCCGGGCGCGTCCGCGGCGTCCGGGCCGAGGTCCACCACGAACTGGTCCATCGCGATGCGGCCCACCACGGGGACGGTCCGGCCGCCGACCTGGACGCGCGTGCCCTCGACGACGCGCGGGACGCCGTCGGCGTAGCCGACGGGCACGAGCCCGAGCGTGGTGGGCTCCGCCGTGACGTGGCGGAACCCGTAGGACACGCCCTGCCCGGCGGGGACGGCCTTGACGTTGGCCAGGACGGTGACGAGGGACATGGCCGGGCGCAGCCCGAGCTCGGCGGCGGTGACGTCCGCGAACGGGGAGAGCCCGTACAGGCCCAGGCCGACGCGCACCATGTCCAGGTGCGTGTCCGGCCGGGCGAGGGTGGCCGGCGTGTTGGCCAGGTGCCGCAGCAGTGGGTGGCCGAGCGTCTCGGCGGCCTCGGCGGCCATCCGTTCGAACCGCAGCAGCTGCGCCGTGGTCTCGGCGGCCCGGTCCGGCTCGTCCGCCACGCCGAGGTGGGAGAACACGCCCTCCACCCGCACGAGGCCCGCGGCCTCGAGCTCGGCGGCACGCGCGACGAAGGCGGGCCACCGCTCGGGCGTGCAGCCGTGGCGGCCCAGGCCGGTGTCCGCCTTCAGGTGCAGGACCGCGCGGGCCTCGGGTCCGGCCCCGCCGCGGGCCCGCAGCCCGCGGACGGCGTCGGCGACGGCGTCGAGGTCCCAGCCCGAGACGCCGAGGGTCACCTCCGCCTCCACCGCGGCGGCGAAGTCCGTGGCCCCGGTGTGCAGCCACGCGAGCACGGGCAGGCGCACCCCCGCCGCGCGCAGGGCCAGGGCCTCGCGCACGTGGGCCACGCCGAGCCGGTCCGCGCCGGCGGCCGCGGCGGCGCGGGCGACGGCCACCGCGCCGTGGCCGTAGGCGTCGGCCTTGACGACGGCGGTCAGCAGCGGCCGGCTGCCGTCGGGGCGGCGGATCCGCTCCTGCAGCACGCCCACGTTGTGCCGGACGGCCGCCAGGTCGATGCGTACGGCGCGCTCGGTGTCGACCGGGCTGACGTCGGCCAGGCTCATCGGACGGCCTCCAGCTCGGCGTCGTCCGGCCACCACAGGCGCGCGACGCGCGCGCCCAGCGCGGTCGGCAGCGTGGCCGTGGTGATCCGCCCGGCGCGGGCCTGGCCGGCCCCGGCCTGGGCGTGCAGCCAGGCGGCGGCGGCCGCGAGCCGGGCCGTGGGCGCCGGGCCGGGATCCTCCCCGGCCCGGCGCGCCCGCGAGCGCCGCGCCACGTCCGCGGCCAGGACGGCACCGATCGCCCCGGAGAGCACGTCACCGGTGCCGCCCATCGCGAGTTCGGGCCCGCCGCCGGTCACGGCCCACGCCTCGCCGTCCGGGGCGACCACGAGGGTGCGCTGACCCTTGAGCAGGACGGTGGCCCCGTGCGCAGCGGTCCACGCCCGCAGCGCCGCGAGCGGGTCGGCGGCGTCGGCGCCGTCCGCGGGGACGCGCTCGTGCAGCCGGGACCACTCCCCGGCGTGCGGCGTCAGGACCACGGGCGTGCCGGCCGCGCGCAGCGCCCGCAGCTCGGCGGCGGTGACCAGGTCCAGGGCCGAGGCGTCGGCGACCAGGGCCGCCTCCGGCCGTTCCTCGAGCGCGGCGAGGACGCCGGCCCAGCGCCGCCGCGCGTCGTGCTCGGTGTCCAGGCCGGGGCCGGCCACCCAGGCGTCCGCGCGCGACGGCTCGGGCCCCTCCGCCGAGACCAGCGCCTCGGGGTGGGCGGCGAGCACCAGGTCCCGGGTGGTCTGCGGGCCGGCGTGGTGCACCATGCCCGCTCCCGTGTGCAGCGCGCCCGCGCTCGCGAGCACGGCGGCCCCCGGGTAACGCTCCGATCCGGCGACGACGGCCACCACGCCGCGCGTGTACTTGTGGGCCTCGGCCGCGGGGGCCGGGTGGGCGGCCCGTGCGGCGGCCTCGTCCATCACGCCCAGCCGCGCGGCCGGCGACGTCGGCAGGTGCGGTCCCAGCCCGATGTCCACCACGTGCACGGTGCCCGCGCGCGCCGCCCCCTCCCCGAGGACGAGACCGGACTTGAGGGCGCCGAACGTCACGGTCGCGTCCGCACGGAGGGCCTCCCCCCGCACCTCGCCGGTGTCCGCGTCCACGCCGGAGGGCACGTCGCACGCCAGCACGAGCGCCTCCGCCGGCAGCGCGCGCGCCGCAGCGGGCAGCTCATACTCGCCGGTGAAGCCCGTGCCGAGCACGCCGTCCACCACGAGCGCGGCCTCGGGCGGCACCGCGTCGGCGCGGCGTCCCCCGGCCGCTCGCAGCGCAGCCCAGCCCTCGGCGTGCCAGCGCGGGGCGCCGTCGTCGTCCCGGCGGACGGGCACGGCGACCGCGGCCACGCCCCGGCGGCGCAGGAAGGCGAGGGCGAACAGCGCGTCCCCGCCGTTGTTGCCGGGCCCGACGAGGGCGGCCACGGTCGCCCCGGCCACGGGGCCGCGCTCACGCAGCAGGGCGGCGGCGTGCTCGGCCAGGGCCCAGGCGGCGGCGTGCATCAGCTCCGGGCCGCGGCCGGCCGCGAGCAGGGGCTCCTCGGCCGTGCGCACGGCCGAGCCGGTCACGGCGATGCGGGTCAGGTCATCGGCGGTCATGCGGGTTCCTCCTCGGCCGCGCGGCGTTCGGCGACCACGTAGGCGGTGGCGACGTCCCCGTCATGACTGAGGGAGAGGTGCCAGTGGGTGATGCCCAGGGCCTCGGCCCGGGCCTGCACGGTGCCGGTCAGGTGCACGGTGGGGCGGCCGTCGCCGTGGTCCGGGCGCGGGATCCAGCAGTGGTGCCACATCATCCCGGGCGGGGCGCCCATGGCCTTGGCGACCGCCTCCTTGGCGGCGAAGCGCGCGGCCAGCGAGCGCAGCGGCAGGTCCCGCTCGTCCTCGGTGAACAGGCGTGCGCGCAGCGCCGGCGTGCGCTCGAGCTGCGCCCGGAACCGCGGGACGTCCACCACGTCCACCCCCACGCCGATGATCACGCCGCCCCCGCCCGCCGGGCGCCCACGACGACGGCGTCGGCCTCGTCCCCGACGGGCTGCCCGCGCAGTCGCTTGGCCAGGTCGAGCGGCCACTGCAGCACGCCGGGCAGCTGCTGGTCACAGCCCGGCGTGAGCATCGCCTTCCCGTAGGCCAGCACGCCGTAGACGCCGTGCTCCAGGCGGCCGAGCCGGTCGAAGCCGGCGTCGAACGCGTACAGGGACACACGGCCCTCCTCGGGGGTGAAGCACCGCTCCGCCAGCAGCCGCGCACGCTCCACGTGCTGGTGGAAGGTGAGCACGCCCAGGTGGTGCAGGCCCAGCTCGCGCATGCGGTCGGCCGCGTGGATGACCTCGCCCTGGGTGGTCACCGGATCGGGTGCGAAGCACTCGACGCTGACGCCGGCCAGCCGCGGGTCGCGTTCCTCCGGGCCGCCGCACAGCTTCTCGTGCCCGTCCGGCCCCAGGTACGCGGAGACGAAGAGCCGGTCGGTGACGCCGGACGCGGCGAGCTCGATCGCGGCGTCATAGACGCGGGGCTGGCTGTAGAGGACGAGGAGGGCGTCCACGCGCGGTGCGTCGTCCGGGTGTGGCTCCGTCACGGCGTGCGTGGCCCATCCCGCGCCGAAGGCCAGTCCCAGCGCCGCCAGGGTCGCCACGGTGGCGCAGAGGGCCCGCGCCCACCGCGGCAGTCCACGGCGGACGCGCCCCCGGTCGGCCTGCGCGCTCATGCGCCCTCGGGGACCTGCCGCAGCACGACGGTGGAACGGGCCTGGACCTCGAGCACGTCCCCGGCACGCACGCGGGGGTGCGAGCCGCTCGGGGCGACGTGGGACGAGGTGTCCACGACGACCTCCCACTCGGCCGGGAACGTGGGCCCGGGCAGGGTGTACGGCACGGGCTCCCACCACGCGTTCATGAGGACGTAGAAGTCCCGGTAGGGCCCCTCCCCGTCCTCGTCCCCGCGGGGGAGCGTGTGCCCGTTGAGGTAGAAGCCGATCGACCGGGCCTCGGCGCCCCAGTCGTCCTCCGTCTTGGCGGTCGCGTCCGGCTCGAGCCACACGATGTCCGGCAGGGGCGCCTCGATGTCGCGGGCCGCCGGGCGACCGTCGAAGTGGTGGCGACGGCGGAACACCGCGTGGTCACGGCGCAGCGCGATCAGGTCGCGGGTGAACGCCACGAGCGAGTCGTCCATGGCGGACCAGTCGATCCACGAGATCTCGTTGTCCTGGCAGTAGACGTTGTTGTTGCCGCCCTGGGTGCGGCCCAGCTCGTCGCCGTGGCTGATCATGGGCACGCCCTGGCTGACCAGCAGGGTGGCCAGGAAGTTGCGGCGCTGGCGGGCGCGCAGCGTCACGACCTCGGGGTCGTCGGTCTCCCCCTCGACGCCGCAGTTCCACGAGCGGTTGTGTGCCTCGCCGTCGTTGTTGTCCTCGCCGTTGGCCTCGTTGTGCTTCTCGTTGTAGGAGACGAGGTCGCGCAGGGTGAAGCCATCATGGGCCGTGACGAAGTTGACGGACGCGCCGGGGCTGCGCCCGTCCCCCTCGTAGAGGTCGGCCGAGCCGGTCAGGCGGGTGGCGAACTCGCCGAGGGTGCCGGGCTCGCCGCGCCAGAAGTCACGCACGGCGTCCCGGTACATGCCGTTCCACTCGGACCAGAGGCCGGGGAAGTTGCCCACCTGGTAGCCGCCCCAGCCCACGTCCCACGGCTCGGCGATGAGCTTGACGGTGCGCAGCACCGGGTCCTGGCGGACCACGTCGAAGAACCCGGAGAACATGTCCGGGCCCTGCTCCCCCTCCACCCGGGTGAGGGTGGTGGCCAGGTCGAACCGGAAGCCGTCCACGTGCATCTCGGTGACCCAGTAGCGCAGGGAGTCCATGACCAGCTGGAGGGCCTTGGGGCTGGAGAGGTCCACCGAGTTCCCGGTGCCCGTGTAGTCCATGTAGTGCCGCTCGTCGCCGTCGACGAGGTGGTAGTAGCCGGCGTTGTCCAGCCCGCGCAGGCTGAGCATGGGGCCCTTGTCGTTGCCCTCGGCCGTGTGGTTGTAGACCACGTCGAGGATCACCTCGAGGCCGGCGGCGTGCAGGTCCTTCACCATCTGCTTGAACTCGCGGACCTGGCCGCCCACCTCCGGGGACGAGGCGTAGGCGGCGTGCGGGGCGAAGAAGCCGAGCGTGTTGTAGCCCCAATAGTTGCTCAGCCCCTTCTCCTGCAGGGTGGCGTCGTTGACGAACTGGTGCACGGGCATCAGCTCGACGGCGGTCACCCCGAGCTCGGTCAGGTGGCGGACCACCTCCGGGTGGGCCATGCCGGCGTAGGTGCCGCGCAGCTCCTCGGGGACGGCGGGGTGCAGCTTGGTCATGCCCTTGACGTGGGTCTCGTAGATCACCGTGTCCGTGAGCTCGACGGCGGGTGGGGCGTCCTCGCCCCAGTCGAAGTCCTCGGCGACGACCACGCCGAGCATGCTCGTGCCCAGGTTGTCCGAGGTGTCGATGCGGTCCGGCTCGTCGAAGTCGTACGAGTGGTGCTGCTGGCCCCACTCGTAGTCGCCGGTGAACGCCCGCGCGTACGGGTCCACCAGGATCTTGGCCGGGTTGTGCCACAGGCCGCGGGCGGGGTCCCAGGGACCGTGCACGCGGTAGCCGTAGCGCTGCCCGTGCCCGATGCCCGCCACGTGGGCGTGCCATGTGGTGCCGTGCCGCTCCTCGAGAGGGATGCGCGTCTCCGTGCCGTCGTCGGCGACGAGGCACAGCTCGACCGCCTCCACCTCGCGGGAGACCGCGAGGGCGAAGTTGGTGCCGGTCTCGTCCACGGTGGCCCCGAGGGGGTACGGCTGGCCGATCTCCACTGTGTGCATGACTCTCCGGGGTCTCGTCGTGCGGCCCGCCGGGTGCGGCGGGCCTCCTCGGGGAGTCTACTGGCGCGGGAGGACACCGTGCCGGGACGTCGATCCGCTCAGACGAGTCGGGCTCCGCGGGCGGCCATGTCCGCCACGGCACGGCGCGAGGCGGCTGCGCCGCCGCGTACCAGGCGGTCGCGGGAGGCCGGGGCGTCTGCGGCATTGACCACGAACGCGGTGCGCATCAGCGCCAGCTCCTTCGCGAACACCTCGTCCCAGCCCTCCTGCCAGTACGGCCGGCCGATGTAGGTGAACGCGAACGCACGCTCGCCGTCGCGGGAGCACAGGGCCAGGGAGACGGAGCCGAAGCCGGCGCCGTCGTGGCCGACCAGCACCTCGCCGGCGTGCTCCGGCGCCGGGTCCGCGACCAGGAACAGGCCGTAGCCGTAGCCGGCCTGGGTGGCCGGGCCGACGGGGGTGACCATGAGGTCCACGGTCTGCTGCGAGACCAGTTCGCCCCGCATGAGGGCCTGATAGAAGCGGGTGACGTCCGCGGCGGTGGTGTTCACCGCGGCGGCGGAGGCGAAGATCGACTGATCGATGGTCTCGAGGGCCTTGGCCTCGTGCGGACGCACGGCCGCGTCCTGCATCTCCGCGCCGCGGACGAGGGTGCCGTGCTCGAGGCGGGTGCGGTGCATGCCGGCGGGGCGGAAGACGCGGTCCCGGATGAGCTCGGGCATCCGGCGGCCGGTGACGGCCTCGACCATCATCTCCACCACCACATAGCCCGTGTTGGAGTAGCCGTAGTCGGTGCCGGGCTCGAACCACCAGTCGGCCTGCTTCGCCAGCTCGACGAGCTCACGCTGGCCGTAGGAGCGGGAGACGACGTCCGCGAGCTCGTCGAAGTCCAGCTCGAAGAGGGACTGGCCGCGCATGATCACCCAGATGGCGTCCGGCATGCCGGAGGTGTGGTTCAGGAGCATCGAGAGGGTGACCCGGTCCTCGACGTCGGGCCACAGGCCCGGGAGGACGCCACCGATCGTGGAGTCCAGGGACAGGGTGCCGCGCTCGACCTCCTGCAGGGCGACGGTGGCGACCATGCCCTTGGTGACCGAGGCGATCCGGGCCACCGAGTTCGCCCGCGCCGGGGCGTTCGCGTGCAGGCCGCGGGTGCCGGAGGCGGTGTCGAAGCGGCGGGCCGGACCCACCACGGAACAGACGGCGCCGACGGCGGGCCACTGCACGACGGCGTCGAGGGCGGCCTGGATCGCCCGCTCGTCCAGGCCACGGCCGGAGCGCGGGTTCGGACCCTGCGGGGCGGCGACGGCGGAGGAGGCGACAGCGGAGGGCAGCGCGAGGCCGGCGAGACCGGCGGCCATGCCCTGGGCGAACTGGCGGCGGGTGGGGCGCATCGAGGCGTCCTTTCGAGAAGTGTGACGGCGGTCACCCAGTCGGGTGTGGTCACACTCTAGCCCGCGACGCCGCTGCGACGGGGACCCGGGCGCGGGCCGCAGGAGCCCGGAAAACGGACGGCGCCCGTCCCCGGAGAGGGGGCGGGCGCCGTCGTCGCTCAGTCGGAGCGCGTCACTCGACGGTGACGGACTTGGCGAGGTTGCGCGGCTGGTCCACGTCGTAGCCCTTCGCCGTGGCGAGCTCGAGGGCGAAGATCTGCAGCGGGACCGTGGTCAGCAGCGGCATGAGCATCGGCTGGGTCTCGGGGACCTCGAAGACGACCTCGGCCTGGCCGCGCACGGCCGCGTCGCCGCGCTCGGCGACGGCGAAGGTGCGGGCGCCGCGGGCGCGGACCTCCTGGATGTTCGAGACCACCTTGGCGTGCAGCGAGTGTCGGTCCATGGGCGAGGGCATGACCACGAAGACCGGCTGGCCGTCGTCGATCAGGGCGATCGGGCCGTGCTTGAGCTCGCCCGCGGCGAAGCCCTCGGCGTGGATGTACGCGAGCTCCTTGAGCTTGAGCGCGCCCTCCATGGCCACCGGGTAGCCGACGTTGCGGCCGAGGAACAGGACGGAGGTGGCGTCGGCCATCGAGCGGGCGAGCTCCTTGACCTGGTCCTTGGCGGCGAGGATCTCCTCGATCTTGCCGGGGATCGCCCCGAGGTCCGCCAGGATGTCCTTGATCTGGCCGCTGAACAGCTTCTTGTTCAGCTGGGCCAGGTACAGGCCCAGCAGGTAGGCGGCGGTGATCTGCGCCAGGAACGCCTTGGTGGAGGCGACGGCGATCTCGGGGCCGGCGTGCGTGTAGAGCACGGCGTCCGACTCGCGCGGGATCGTGGAGCCGTTGGTGTTGCAGATGGACACGGTGCGGGCGCCCTGCTCCTTGGCGTAGCGGACCGCCATGAGGGTGTCCATGGTCTCGCCGGACTGGGAGATGGACACCACGAGGGTGTGCGGGTCGATGATCGGGTCGCGGTAGCGGAACTCGTGGGAGAGTTCCACCTCCACGGGGATCCGGCACCAGTGCTCGATGGCGTACTTGGCCACCGTGCCCGCGTAGGCGGACGTGCCGCACGCCAGGACGATGATCTTGTCGACGGCCTTGAGCTCCTCGGGGTCGATCCGCAGCTCGTCCAGCATCAGGGCGCCGGCGGCGTCCGTGCGGCCCAGCAGGGTGTCCTGCACGGCCTGGGGCTGGTCGTGGATCTCCTTCTCCATGAAGGTCTCGAAGCCGCCCTTCTCCGCGGCCGAGGCGTCCCAGTCCACGGTGAAGCGCTTGCCGTCGGCGGGGCCGCCCCGGAAGTCCGAGATCTCGACGGCGTCGGCCGTGATCGTCACGACCTGGTCCTGCTCGAGCTCGATGGCCTCGCGGGTGAAGTCGATGAAGCCGGAGACGTCCGAGCCGAGGAAGTTCTCCCCCTCGCCCAGGCCGACGACGAGCGGCGAGTTGCGGCGCGAGGCCACCACGCGGTCCGGGTGGTCCACGTGCACGGCCAGCAGGGTGAAGGCGCCCTCGAGGCGCTGGGAGGCCAACTGCATGGCGCGGGTCAGGTCCTGGCCGGCCGCGTTCCGGTAGACGTCCGCGAGGAGGTGGGCGGCCACCTCGGTGTCCGTCTCGGAGAGGAACTCGACGCCCTTGGCGAGCAGCTCCTCACGCAGCTCGGCGTAGTTCTCGATGATGCCGTTGTGGATGAACGCCAGCCGGCCCTCGTCCGCCACATGCGGGTGGGCGTTGCGGTCGGTGGGGCCGCCGTGGGTGGCCCACCGGGTGTGGCCGATGCCGACGAGGCCGGTGGGGACGGGGTGCTCGGCGAGCTCCTCAGCGAGGTTGGCGAGCTTGCCCGCCTTCTTCCGGTGGTACAGCTGACCGCCGTCCACCACGGCCACACCGGCGGAGTCGTATCCGCGGTATTCGAGACGACGCAGGCCCTCCATCAGGACGTCGAGAGCGCCGTGCTCACGATCCGACTGGGGCTGGCCGATGTATCCGACGATTCCGCACATGCGCACGAGAATACCGGACCGGGCCCGACTTCGGCGCACGGCGGGCCGACTCACTCCGTCCGGGGCGAGAACCCCGCGGGGTTGGCCTCCTGCCAGGCCCAGAGGTCCCGCACCATCGCGGTCACATCGCGTCGGGCGTGCCAGCCCACCTCGGCGCCGATCGCGTCCACGGCGGCGCACGACTCGGCGATGTCCCCGGGCCGGCGCTCGACCACGCGGTAGGGGATGCGGCCGCCCGTGACCGCCTCGAAGGCGCGCACCATCTCGAACACGGTGACGCCCTCGCCCCGGCCGATGTTCCAGACCCGGGTCGTCGTACCGCCCCCGGCCGCCACCCGGGCCGCGAGCCAGTCGAGCCCGGCCACGTGCGCCTCCGCGAGGTCCATCACGTGGATGAAGTCGCGCACGGCGCTGCCGTCGCGCGTGTCGAAGTCCGCGCCGAACACCCGCAGCTCGGGGTACGCGCCGGAGGCCACCCGCGCCACGAAGGGCATGAGGTTCGCCGGCACCCCGCTCGGGTCCTCGCCCAGCCGCCCGGAGGGATGCGCGCCGACCGGGTTGAAGTAGCGCAGCATCGCCAGCCCGCCGCCGTCGACCGTCGCGCAGACGTCGCGCAGCACCTGCTCCGCCATGAGCTTGGAGTGCCCATAGGGCGAGACCGGGTCCGTGGCCGCGTCCTCGGCGACCGGCACCGGCGCGCGGTCGCCGTACACGGTCGCGGAGGAGGAGAACAGGACCGTGCGGACGCCGGCCGCGAGCGCGGCCTCGGCGACGGCGGCCGTGCCGCCCACGTTCACGTCGTAGTAGGCGGCGGGGCGGGTCATCGACTCGGTGGGCGACTTCAGCCCGGCGAAGTGCACGAGTGCGGCCGGGCCGAAGTCCGCGAGCGCCCCGCGGTAGTCCTCGGGGCGGCGGATGTCGGCCACGTGCAGGCGCAGCCGCGACCCGCCCAGACGCGTTTCGGCGAGCTCGGCGACGCGCTCGAGCGACGTCGTCGTCGCCGTGACCAGGCTGTCCAGGACGAGGACGTCGTGGCCCGCCTCGAGCAGCGTGAGCACGGTGTGGGATCCGAGGTATCCGGCACCGCCGGTCACGAGAACGCGCATGGGCCGATCCTATCCGGGCCCTGTGACGTCACGCGGGGGCCCGCTCCGGGCGGGCCGCGGCCATAATGGATCGGGTGACCTACACCCCCCCGACCTCCGAGCTGCCCCTCGTGGGCCCCGAGGAGCCCGCGGACGCCGTGCCCGACGGCCACCAGCGCTCCCCCTTCGTGGAGCTGGACCGCCAGACCTGGGCCCGTCTCGCCTCGGAGATGGCGCAGCCCTTCGACCAGGCGGACGTGGAGCGTCTGCGCGGCCTCGGCGAGCATCTGTCCCTGCGCGAGGTCGCCGAGGTCTACCTTCCGCTCTCGCGCCTGCTGAGCATCAACGTGGAGGCCTCCGCGGCTCTGCGCAGCGCGACCAACGCGTTCCTCGGCGAGCGGACGGGGCGCACCCCGTACGTGATCGGGGTTGCCGGGTCGGTCGCCGTCGGCAAGTCGACGACGGCGCGTGTGCTCCAGGAGATGCTGCGCCGCTGGCCGACGACGCCGCGCGTCGAGCTGGTCACCACGGACGGCTTCCTGCACCCCAACGCGGTGCTGCACGAGCGCGGCATCATGTCCCGCAAGGGCTTCCCCGAGTCCTACGACCGCCGCGCGCTGCTGCGCTTCATGGCGGACGTCAAGTCCGGGGCGCAGGAGGTGCGCGCGCCCGTGTACTCGCACATCACCTACGACATCGTGCCGGGCGAGGAACAGGTGGTGCACCGTCCCGACGTGCTGATCGTGGAGGGACTCAACGTGCTGGCCCCGCCGCGCACCCGGGCCGACGGCACCGCCGGGCTCTCCGTCTCCGACTTCTTCGACTTCTCGGTGTACGTGGACGCGCGCGCGTCCTGGATCCGGTCCTGGTACATCGACCGGTTCATGGGTCTGCGCTCGGGGGCCTTCGCCGACCCGCGCAGCTACTTCCACCGGTACTCCTCCCTGTCGGACGCCGAGGCTCAGGCGACGGCCGAGTCCATCTGGGACTCCATCAACGGCCCGAACCTCGAGCAGAACGTGCGCCCGACCCGCGGGCGCGCCCGGCTGGTGCTCACGAAGAACGCGCAACACGAGGTGACCCGCGTGCTGCTGAGGAAGGTCTGATCCATGCGTCGCACCCTCCCTCTCGCCGCGCTGGCCGCGCTCGCGCTGCTCGTGGCCGGTTGCGGCACGCCCGCCGCGGGCCCGTCCTCGACACCGACGACGCCGACGTCCGGCTCCGCGAGCGCGGCCGCGTCGTCCGGCGCCGCCTCGAGCACGGCGCCGTCGTCGGGCACGCACGCCGACCCGGCCGCCCTCGACGTCGTCGTGAACAAGACCCGCCCCGTGGCTCCGCCCGACTGGGCGCCCTCGGATCTGGTGGCCGTGCCCGGCAGCGAGCTGCCCCTGCGGGCGGAGGCCGCGACGGCGGCCGGTGACCTGCTGGATGCCGCCGCGGCGGCGGGTCACCGCCTCACCACCCTGAGCGCCTACCGCTCGTACGACTACCAGGTCCGGACGTACGGCCACTGGGTCGACGAGCTGGGCCGCGCCGAGGCCGACCGCGTCTCCGCGCGTCCGGGGTACTCCGAGCATCAGACCGGCCTGGCCTGGGACGTGGGCGACGCCGCGACCCCCGCGTGTGACCTGGAAGCGTGCTTCGGCGACACCGCCGCGGGCCGTTGGGTGGCCGCGCACGCCGCCGAGTACGGGTTCGTCATCCGCTATCCCGCCGGGGCCGAGGACGTGACGGGCTTCGATCACGAGCCGTGGCACCTGCGCTACGTCGGGTCCGCGGAGGCGGCCCGGGTCGAGGCGGCCGGCGGCGTCCTCGAGACCGCGTGGGGTCTGCCGCCGGCACCCGACTACGCGGACTGAGACGCACGACCCTGTACCGCGCCGCCTTCGTGACACGTAGGATTCTCCCCATGCTCCAGGGATTCAAAGACTTCATCATGAAGGGCAACGTCCTCGACCTTGCCGTCGCCGTCATCATCGGCGCCGCCTTCGGCAAGATCGTGAACGCGCTCGTCGAGGCGGTCCTCATGCCGCTCATCGCTGCCGCCGTGGGCTCGCCGAACTTCGACTCGTTCGCCGTGCTGACGGTCAACGGCAACGACGTGAAGTTCGGCGTGCTGCTCACCGCCATCGTCAACTTCCTGCTCATCGCCGCGGCCGTGTACTTCGCCATCGTGATGCCGATGAACAAGATGATCGAGGCCCGCAACCGCCGCCTCGGCATCGACCCCGCCGAGGAGGAGGTGGCCGCCGACGTCGCCGTGCTCACCGAGATCCGCGACCTGCTCGCCGAGCGCCGCGGCGGCCCCACCTCCGGGACCACCGCCCTCTGATCTCCCCCTGTCCGACGCCGAAGGGCCCGGGACGACTCACGCGAGTCCCCCCGGGCCCTTCCTCCATGCCCTCGGCGGCACCGGGGCCGTGCCCTCAGGGCCGCGACGTCGTCCGGTCCGCGCTGGACCCGGCGTCCGGGGCGACCTCCGAGTCCTGCCGGTCCGGATCCAGGCACGGCAACCACTCCACGGGGGCGCTCTGCCGCGCACACACGGGCGCGTCCACGGCGAGGAACGCGGCCGACCACAGGACCGCCAGCCCCGCGAGCAGCCCCGCGAACAGGGTCCAGCGGCGGGGCCGGGGGGCCGCGTCCGACGTCATCGGTCCGGTCAGTCGTGCAGGCGCAGCTCGCGCTGCACGACGTCGGCCAGCACCTGGGCCTCCCGGCCGGCGGTCTCCTCGTCCGGGGCCTCGACCATGACGCGCACGACCGGCTCCGTGCCCGACGGGCGCAGCAGCACGCGGCCGGTCTCGCCGAGGCGGGCCTCCGCCTCGGCGACCGCCGCCTGGACGGCCTCGTCCTCGGCGGCGCGGGACTTGTCCACGCCGCGCACGTTCACGAGGACCTGGGGCAGCCGGTCCATCACCGCGGCCAGCTCGGAGAGCGGGGTGCCGGTCTCGGCGACGCGCGAGGCGAGCTGCAGGCCGGTGAGGACCCCGTCGCCGGTGGTGGCGTGGTCCGAGAAGATCACGTGGCCGGACTGCTCGCCGCCGAGTGAGTAGTCGCCGAGCTTCATGCCGGCCAGGACGTAGCGGTCGCCCACCTGAGTCTCGACGAGCTGGACGCCCTCCCGGCCCATGGCCAGCTTCAGGCCCAGGTTGGACATGACGGTCACGACCAGGGTGTCGTCGCGCAGGACGCCGCGGTCCTTGAGTGCCACGGCCATGACGCCCATGATCTGGTCGCCGTCGACGACCTCGCCGCGCTCGTCCACGGCGAGGCACCGGTCGGCGTCGCCGTCGTGCGCGATGCCGAGGTCCGCGCCGTGCTCGCGCACGGCCGCCTGGAGCTTCTCGAGGTGGGTGGAGCCGTAGCCGTCGTTGATGTTGAGCCCGTCCGGGGACGCGCCGATCACGACGACCTCCGCGCCGGCGGCGCGGAACGCCTCGGGCGAGCAGCCGGCGGCCGCGCCGTGTGCGCAGTCCAGGACGACCTTGAGCCCGTCCAGCCGGTGCGGGAGGGTCTGCAGGAGGTGGAGGACGTAGCGGTCCTCGGCATCCGCGAAGACGCGCACGCGGCCCACGTCCGCGCCCTGGGGCCGTCGCGGCGTCACGCCCTCGAGGTGGCGGATGATCTCGTCCTCCTGCGCGTCGGTCAGCTTCTCGCCGCCGCGCGCGAGGAACTTGATGCCGTTGTCCGGGGCCGGGTTGTGGGAGGCGGAGATCATCACACCGAAGTCGGCGTCCAGGTCCCCCACGAGATAGGCGGCGGCGGGGGTCGGCAGCACACCCGCATCCCACACGTCCACGCCGGAGGACGCCAGGCCCGCCTGCACGGCGGCCGCGATGAACTCACCGCTGATGCGCGGGTCCCGGGCCACGACGGCGACCGGGCGTCGGCCGGCGTCGAAGGCCTCCGCGCCGAGGACGGGCGAGGCGGCCTGGGCCAGCTGGACGGACAACTCCACGGTGAGGGTCTCGTTGGCCAGGCCACGGACGCCATCGGTTCCGAACAATCTCGACATGATCAGTCAGTGTAGGGGCCGCCCCTGCGGCCTGCATCACGGGAGGGTCACGAAACGGGCCGGGGGGCGGTAGCATCGGACCGGTCGAGCCCCCGCGGCCGCGCCCGTCCGCTCACATCCGCCCGGGAGGCCCCGCCCCGAACCCGAAGGACCTCGATCCATGCCCGACGTGACCCCGCCCCCGCTCCCCCATTCCTGGACGCGCCGCAGCGTGCTGGGCGGCACGGGCCTGGCGATCGCCGCCGGCGTGGCCGGCTGCGGGCGTGATGAGCAGGCCGAGCAGAGCTCGGAGGGCGACGAGCAGGCCACCCGCCTGCCCGCCCCGGACATCATCACCACGGCGCAGTGGGGCGCCATGCAGCCCAACTACTACCTGCAGACCCTGAACGAGCGCCCCTCCTACCTGGTGATCCACCACACCACCACGCCGAACGTCACGGACGGCTCCCGGGAGGCGGCGGAAAGCATCGCGCAGGTGGTCCAGAACGCGCACATGAGCCCCGCGAACGACTGGGGCGACACCGGGCAGCACTTCACCGTCTCCCGCGGCGGCTTTGCGATGGAGGGCCGCCACGGCTCCCGGCACGCGCTCGAGGACGGACAGACGTTCATGCTCGGCGTCCACGCGCTCGGGTTCAACGCGTATGCGCTCGGCATCGAGTGCGAGGGGCTGTACATGCTGAACCCGCCGCCGCAGAGCCTCTACGCCGGCCTGGTGCCGCTCGTCGCCTACATCTGCCAGCAGTACGAGCTGCCGCCGTCCCGCATCATCGGCCACCGCGACGTCACCGCCACCAGCTGCTGCGGCGACGCGTTCTACGCCAAGCTGCCGATCCTGCGCGAGGACGTCCGCCTCTCCCTGGCCTCGGGCGAGTACCACGTCTCGGAGGGCTTCGGGGCGGACAACCTCTTCGACGACGCACACGTCACCCCGGAGTACGTGGAGGAGGAGCGCGGCTGAATCCGCCCCGCTGCACACGACGGCGCCCCTCACCGGACGGTGAGGGGCGCCGTCGTGTGCGGCCCGGTCAGCGCACGCGCGGGAACGAGCCGCCGGAGACCTCGCCGTACTCGGCCAGCTCGTTGGCCGGGCCGCAGATCTGCGGGTCGGGGCGGTGGACGATGCGCTCGTCCTTGTCCGGGTAGGGCAGCGTGTGCAGCACGTGGCGGATGGCCTCGAGGCGGGCGCGCTTCTTGTCGTTCGACTTCACGACGGTCCACGGGGCGTCGGCCGTGTGCGTGTAGAAGAACATGGCCTCCTTCGCGTTCGTGTAGTCGTCCCACTTGTCCAGGGAGGCCAGGTCGGTGGGCGAGAGCTTCCAGCGACGCACCGGGTCGGTCTCCCGCGCCGCGAAGCGGTTGAGCTGCTCACGCTGGGACACGGAGAACCAGAACTTGATGATGTGCACGCCGGAGTTGACGAGCATGCGCTCCAGCTCAGGGGTCTCGCGCATGAACTCGAGGTACTGCTGCGCCGTGCAGTAGCCCATGACGCGCTCGACGCCGGCCCGGTTGTACCAGGAGCGGTCGAACATCACGATCTCACCGCCGGAGGGCAGGTGCTGGATGTATCGCTGGAAGTACCACTGCGAGGCCTCCTCCTCCGTGGGCTTCTCCAGGGCCACGGTCCGGGCACCGCGGGGGTTGAGGTGCTCGTTGAAGCGCTTGATGGCGCCGCCCTTGCCGGCGGCGTCGCGACCCTCGAAGATGATCAGGACCTTCTGTCCTGTCTCCTTGACCCAGAGCTGCATCTTCAGCAGCTCGATCTGCAGCTCACGCTTGCGTCGCTCGTAGCTCTTGCGGCTGAGCTTGGTCTTGTACGGGTAGCCCTCACGCCAGGCCTGCGGGTCCGGGGTGGGGGTCTTCTTCTCCCCGCCGAGCTTGCGGCCGAGCTCCCGGATCTCGTCCACCTCGGCGGCGTAGTCACGGGTCACGGCGAAGGGGGCCTGCGCGGTGTGCTCCGTGCCGTGCTCGCCACGGGTGCGGGGGTCGGGCGTAGGACTCGTGTTCTCGGCCACGGCGGCTCCTGAGGGTGTCTTCGACCGGACCGCGCACCGGACGGGCGAGCGGCCCGTCATGGCGTCGTCGCCATGCGTCTTCATATTACCTCTGGCTCAGGTGCCGCCGGCCCACGGAGACGGCGGACGCCCCGCCCCGCTCGTCAGGAGCGGGACGGGGCGTCGGCGGGGGCACGGTGGGGACACCGTGCGGCGCAGGATCAGCGCTTCGAGAACTGCGAGGCCTTGCGGGCCTTCTTGAGGCCGGCCTTCTTGCGCTCGATGACGCGCGCGTCGCGGGTCAGGAAGCCGGCCTTCTTGAGCGCCGGGCGGTTGTGCTCGCGGTCGATCTCGTTGAGGGCGCGGGAGATGCCCAGGCGCAGCGCACCGGCCTGGCCGGAGGGGCCGCCGCCGTGGATGCGGGCGATCACGTCGTAGGCGCCGGTCAGCTCCAGCAGCGTGAAGGGGTCGGAGACCTCCTGCTGGTGCAGCTTGTTCGGGAAGTAGTTCTCCAGGGCACGGCCGTTGATGGTCCACTGGCCGGAGCCGGGGACGAGGCGCACGCGGGCCACGGCCTCCTTGCGGCGGCCGACGGCGGAGCCGGGCACGGTCAGGGCCGGGCGCTCGGAGGCGGCGGGGGCCTCGGCGGTGGCGGTGGACTCAGAGGTGTAGCTCGTCAGCTCCACGTCGTCGTTCTCGTTGATGCTCATGGTTCTCCTCAGGGAAGGTCTGCGTCAGTGGCCCGCCGGGGTCACTGGGCGACCTGGCCGATCTCGAAGGTCTGGGGCTGCTGGGCGGTGTGCGGGTGCTCGGCGCCCTTGTACACCTTCAGCTTGGAGAGCTGCTGGGCGGCCAGCGAGTTCTTCGGGAGCATGCCCTTGACGGCCTTCTCCACGGCGCGGACCGGGTTGGTCTCGAGCAGCTCGGCGTAGGACTGCGACTTCAGGCCGCCCGGGTAGCCCGAGTGGCGGTAGGCGCGCTTCTTCTCGAGCTTGGCGCCGGTGAGGGCGACCTTCTCGGCGTTCACGATGATGACGTAGTCGCCCATGTCCATGTGGGGGGCGAACGTCGGCTTGTGCTTGCCGCGCAGGAGGGTGGCGGTGTGGGAGGCCAGGCGGCCGAGGACGACGTCGGTGGCATCGATGATGTGCCACTGACGGTCGGCGTCGCCAGGCTTGGGAGAGTACGTACGCACGTTGTCTGCCTTCAGGGTCGGTGGTGGTCCACAGCACCTGCCCGCCGGGTCGTGATTCCGGCGCGCTCGCGCTGTCAGTTCTCCGTGCGCGCCGGTCCCCCAGGTGAGGGCTGGAAGGCGTCCGGGCCCGATGCCCCGGGGGTGCGGCGCGAGCTGAAGGCCATGCAACTGAGCCACTCGCGGCACGACGCATCCGGGTGCGGGCATGCGCAACGTCCACCCATCCTACCGAACGCGGGCCCCGGAGCCAAAAGCCGCCACCGCGGGCCGCCCCGGCTCACAGGGTCCGCTTCGCCCGGGTGCCCTCGGCGCGCCGGTGCAGCTCCTCCGCCTCGTCGGGATAGCCGACGGCGAGCAGCGTCAGCCCCCCGGGCGGGGCGAGGCGCACCTCGGAGTCGCGGGCAGGCCTCGCCACCCGGTGAGCGAGCCAGCCGGGCTCGCGTGCCCCCTCCCCCACCTGGAGCAGCGCCCCGACGATCGCCCGGACCATGTTGTGGCAGAACGCGTCGGCCCGGATCCGGATGCGCACGACGCCGTCCTCATCGCGTCGCACCTCCAGGTGCTTCACCTCGCGGATGGTCGTGGCGCCCTCGCGGGGCCGGCAGAAGGACAGGAAGTCGTGCAGTCCGAGGACGGCGTCGGCCTCCAGGGCCATGAGGCGATCATCCAGGGCAGCGCCGTGGCAGTGGGTGAAGCCCCGCGTGCGCGGATCACGCGCGGCGGGAGCGTCGTCGATCCGATACTCGTACTCGCGCCACAGCGCGCTGAACCGGGCGTCGAAGCCCGCGGGAGCCCGCCGCGCCCCGTGCACGACGACGGCCCCGCCCCACCCGGAGAGCACCCCGCCGAGGCGTCGGGTGAGGGAGGTGGCCGGCTCCAGGCCGGGCCGGCCGCGGGTCAGGCCCGCCCACTCCGTCTCGGTCAGGTCGAGGTGGACGACCTGGCCGCGCGCGTGCACCCCCGCGTCGGTGCGGCCGGCGACCACCGTGCGCACAGGCCGGCGCAGGATCCGCTCGAGCCCCTCCTCCAGAGCGCCCTGGATCGAGTCGAGACCGGGCTGGCGGGCCCAGCCGTGGAAGGCGCCGCCGTCGTAGGCCAGGTCCAGGCGGACGCGCACGGACGCGGGATCCCCGGGCGCCGGCGGGGCGTCCGGGCGGTGCTGCTCGCGCATGCTGCTCCTCAAGCGGGTCGGGGCGGGGCCGGGGACGGCGAAGGGCCGCCCACCGAGTGGTGGACGGCCCTCGCCGATGCGTCGTCACGGGGACGGACGCGGACTCACGCGATGGCGTCAGGCCATCTTCTGGGCGGCCTCGCCACCGGCGGGCTCGAAGCCCGCGGCCTTGGCCTCCTCGACGGTGGAGAACCAGACCTCGGCGGTGGTCTGGTCGTACCAGCGCGAGCCGGGGACGTGGTACTTCTTCGAGCTGGCGTTGCCCTTGATGGTGGCCTCGGCCGGAGCCGAGCCGTCCTCGTTGGTGGGCACGGCGCCGTCGATCTCGGCGGCGGCCTCCTGCGACTCGGCCACGGTGACCTCCTCGGTGGCGGCCGGGTCGACGGCCTCCACTGGGGTGGACTCGGCCGGCGCGGCCGGCGCGGACGCGGCGGCCTGCTCGGCCTCACGCACCACGGCCTGCTTGCCGGAGATCGGGTCCATGATCAGCTCGATCACGGCCATGGGCGCGTTGTCGCCCTGGCGGTTGCCGATCTTCGTGATGCGGGTGTAGCCGCCGTTGCGCTCGGCCATCGCCGGGCCGATCACGGTGAACAGCTCGTGCACGACCGCCTTGTTGGTGCGGTTCTTGGCGGCGATGAGACCCTGCACCTTGCGGCGGGCCGGCAGATCGCCCTTCTTGGCGAAGGTGATCAGGCGCTCGGCGTACGGGCGCAGGCGCTTGGCGCGGGTGAGCGTCGTGGTGATCGACTTGTGCTCGAACAGCTGGGCGGACATGTTCGCCAGCATGATGCGCTCGTGGGCCGGGCTGCCGCCCAGACGCGGACCCTTGGTGGGGGTAGGCATGGTGTTTCTCCTCGGGTGGGACCCTTCAGCCGGCTGCGGCGTCGGGTCGAAGATGTCAGGTGGTGCGGAATCGGCTCAGAAGTCCGAGAACGGGTCGTCGTCCATCTGGCGCGCGTGCGCCTGCGGGTCGTAGCCGGCCGGCGAGTCCTTGAGGGACAGGCCCAGCTCCTGGAGCTTCTCCTTGACCTCGTCGATGGACTTCGCGCCGAAGTTGCGGATGTCCATCAGGTCGGCCTCGGAACGGCCCACGAGCTCACCCACGGTGTGGATGCCCTCGCGCTTGAGGCAGTTGTACGAGCGCACGGTGAGCTCGAGCTCCTCGATCGGCTGGGCCAGGTCGGCGGAGCCCTCGACGACCTCGGGCTCGTCGCCCAGGTCGATGCCCTCGGCCTCGACGTTGAGCGAGCGGGCCAGGCCGAACAGCTCGACCAGCGTGGAGCCGGCAGAGGCCACCGCGTCACGCGGCAGCATGTTCTCCTTGGTCTCCACGTCCAGGATCAGACGGTCGAAGTCGGTGCGCTGCTCCACACGGGTGGCCTCGACCTTGAAGGTCACCTTGAGGACCGGGGAGTAGATGGAGTCGACCGGGATGCGGCCGATCTCCGCGTCCGCGGACTTGTTCTGGGCGGCGGTCACGTAGCCGCGACCGCGCTCGATGGTCAGCTCCATGTCGAACTTGCCCTTCGCGTTCAGGGTCGCGATGTGCAGGTCCGGGTTGTGGATCTCGACGCCGGCCGGCGCGGTGATGTCCGCGGCGGTGACGACGCCGGCCCCCTGCTTGCGCAGGTAGGCCACCACGGGCTCGTCGTTCTCCGAGGAGACGGAGAGCTTCTTGATGTTGAGGATGATCTCGGTGACATCCTCCTTGACTCCGTTGACGGTGCTGAACTCGTGCAGCACGCCGTCCACGCGGATGCTGGTCACGGCAGCACCGGGGATCGACGAGAGCAGAGTGCGGCGCAGGGAGTTGCCGAGGGTGTAGCCGAAGCCGGGCTCCAGGGGCTCGATGACGAACCGGGAACGACGGTCGGAGACGACCTCTTCGGTCAGCGTGGGGCGCTGTGCAATGAGCACGGACATTTCCTTTCGGCGAGCGTCCGCCATATGACGCACGCGGTGGGTGGAAACGAGGACGGGGTGGGGGCAGGTCCGCAGACCTGTCCGCGTCCGCCCCGGGCGGGGCGGACGCGGACACAGCGCTCAGGTCAGACGCGGCGGCGCTTCGCCGGGCGAGCGCCGTTGTGGGCCATGGGGGTGACGTCCTGGATGGACCCCACCTCGAGGCCGGCGGCCTGCAGGGAGCGGATGGCGGTCTCGCGGCCCGAGCCCGGACCCTTCACGAAGACGTCCACCTTCTTCATGCCGTGCTCCTGCGCACGCTTGGCGGCCTGCTCGGCGGCCATCTGCGCGGCGTACGGGGTCGACTTGCGCGACCCCTTGAAGCCGACCTCGCCGGACGAGGCCCAGGAGATGACGGCACCCGTGGTGTCCGTGATGGACACGATGGTGTTGTTGAACGTGCTCTTGATGTGGGCCTGGCCCACGGTGATGTTCTTGTTGGCCTTGCGACGCGGCTTGCGGGCAGCCGATGCGCGAGTCTTGGGGGGCATGTGATTCTCCTCCGGGAAAGCTGCTGGTGCTGATGCTGCGGGCGGGGCGTCCGGACGTGGACGCGGTCACCGCCGGCGCAGGATCACTTCTTCTTGCCGGCGACCGTCTTCTTGGGGCCCTTGCGGGTACGGGCGTTGGTCTTCGTGCGCTGGCCGCGCACCGGCAGGCCGCGGCGGTGGCGCAGGCCCTCGTAGGAGCCGATCTCCACCTTGCGACGGATGTCGGCGGCCACCTCGCGGCGGAGGTCGCCCTCCACCTTGTAGCTGCCCTCGATGTGGTCGCGCAGCTGCACCAGCTGCTCGTCGGAGAGGTCCTTCACGCGGATGTTCGGGTCGATGCCCGTGGCGGCGAGGGTCTCCTCAGCGCGGGTCTTGCCCACACCGTAGATGTACGTGAGTGCGATGATCACGCGCTTCTCGCGCGGAATGTCAACGCCTGCAAGACGAGCCATGTGGCCGTCCTCCTGTTCTTCTGCAGCAGGGGTCTGCACCAGGGACGTCCCGTACGACGCGGCACTGGGCCTCGCGGACCCGTCGTCGCGGCGCCGGGGAAGATCCGGCGTGCTCCGCAACGGGCGTCCGCCGTCGTCGGTCCCCGGCCCCTGCGGCCGGAGGTGGGGGCCCTCCCCTCACGGGGTGGACCGCTGTCCCTGCTGTTCGGCCCGATGGCCGGTGGGTGGTGTGGTCAACGCGACGGCGTCGCTCCCCGGGCTCCCGGGGAGGCGATCAGCCCTGGCGCTGCTTGTGGCGCGGGTTCGAGCAGATCACCAGCACGCGGCCCTTACGGCGCACGACCTGGCACTTGTCACAAATCCGCTTCACGCTCGGCTGAACCTTCACGGCTCTTCCTCCTGCGCTCGCTTGGACGGGGGTTCTTACTTGTAGCGGTACACGATCCGACCCCGGTTGAGGTCGTACGGGCTAAGCTCCACCACGACGCGATCCTCGGGGAGGATGCGGATGTAGTGCTGACGCATCTTTCCGGAGATCGTGGCGAGCACGACGTGCTCGTTCTGCAGACGGACCCGGAACATCGCGTTCGGCAATGCCTCCGACACCGTGCCCTCGACCTCGATGACACCTTCCTTCTTAGCCATGTCCTCCACAATCGTCATGCCCCGGGCACGGCCACGGAGGGCCGGATGACGGGGCGGGAACGGGTCTGCTCGCGGGCGCACACGAGTGCGCGCACACGAACAACGTTCGATGATACCGCATTCTCGGCGTGCGGACCAGCACAGACGACGACGGCCGCCCGGTCCGCCGGACGGGCGGGACGGACGGCCGACAGCTCGGGACCCTCACTCCCCCGGCGGGACCGGGACCACGCCGAACCGGGCGAGCTCGGAGGCGCCGCCGTCGGGCGCGGTGAGCACCCACAGGCCGCCGTCGTGCCGGCAGACCGAGTGCTCCCACTGGCTGGCGCGGGCGCCGTCGAGGGTCACCACGGTCCAGTCGTCCGCGAGCACCTTCGTGTCGATGGAGCCACGCACCAGCATCGGCTCGATGGCGAGTGCCAGACCGGGGCGGATCTTGGGCCCCCGGTGGCCGGTGCGGTAGTTGAACACGTCCGGCGGCAGGTGCATGGCCGAGCCGATGCCGTGCCCCACGTACTCCTCGAGGATGCCGAGCTCCTCGCCCGGCTGCGCCGAGACGAAGTCGTCGATGGCGTCCCCGATGTCCCCGACGTGGGTGGCGGAGGCGAAGGCCGCGATGCCGACCCAGAGCGCCTCCCGCGTGATCGCCGAGAGGCGCTCGTCGGCCGGGTCCGCGGTGCCGGCCGCGGAGGAGCCCAGGATCACCGTGCGGGCCGAGTCGGCGTGCCAGCCGTCCACGATCGCGCCCCCGTCGACCTTCAGCACGTCGCCGGTCTGCAGGACCCGGTCTCCGGGGATGCCGTGCACGACCTCCTCGTTGACCGAGGTGCAGATCGAGGCCGGGAAGTCGTAGTAGCCCAGGAAGTTGGAGGTCGCACCGCGTTCGGCCAGCACACCCGCGAACACGGCGTCCAGCTCCGCGGTGGTGACGCCCGGCGCGGCCGCGGCCAGCGTGGCGTCCAGTGCCTCGGACAGGACCACCCCCGCGCGCTGCATGGCCAGCAGCTGGGGGGCGGTCTTGAGCTCGAGCGAGCGGCGGCCGATCACGGGGTCAGGACTCCGCACCCGGCTGGATCAGGGGCAGGGAGCCCGTGGCGGAGCGCACGGAGTACACGGCCTGCAGCAGGCGCTCGGTGACGTCGTCGATCTGCCCGGTGCCGTCCACGCGGGCGACGATGCCGCGCTCCACGTACTCCTGGATGACGGACTCGGTCTCGCGGTGGTACAGGTCCAGGCGGTGCTCGATGACCTCCTGGGTGTCGTCCGCGCGGCCCTCGATCTCGGCACGCTTGAGCAGGCGCTCCACGAGCTCCTCGTCGGGCACCTCCAGCTCGACGACGGCGGACAGCGACTGGCCGGCCTCGGCGAGCATGGCGTCCAGCGCCTCGACCTGGCCCTTCGTGCGCGGATAGCCGTCCAGCAGGAAGCCGTGCTCCGCGTCGGCCTGGGCGATGCGGTCCGCGACCATGCGGTTCGTGACCTCATCGGGGACGAAGTCGCCGTTGTCGATGTACTTCTTGGCCTCGACGCCGAGCGGCGTCATCGACTTCACGTTGTGGCGGAAGATGTCACCGGTGGAGATCGGGACGATCCCCAGCTTGTCGGCGATCCGGGCGGCCTGGGTGCCCTTGCCGGAACCGGGAGGGCCCATGAGCAGCATGCGGGTCATCGTGTGTTCCTCACTGTCGATACGGACGGCGTTGCGGGATCGGGTCGGGGCTCAGCGCAGCAGGCCCTCGTAGTGGCGCTGCTCCATCTGTGCGCTGACCTGCTTCACGGTCTGGAGGCCGACGCCCACCATGATGAGGATGGACGTGCCGCCGAGCGGGAAGTTCTGGCTGGTGCCGATCACCGCGAAGGCGATCAGCGGGATCATGGCCACGATACCGAGGTAGAGGGCACCCACGAACGTGATGCGGCTGATGACGTACTGCAGGTAACGCTCGGTGGGCCGGCCGGCGCGGACGCCGGGGATGAAGCCGCCGTAGCGCTTCATGTTGTCCGAGATCTCCACCGGGTTGAACGTGATGGACACGTAGAAGTACGTGAAGCCGATGATGAGCAGGAAGTACAGGGCCATGTACACCGGGTGGTCACCGGGGCCGAAGTACCGGCTCAGCCACGTGATCCACGGGGCCGGCGCACTGCCGTCCTGCGGCGTGTTGAACTGGATGAGGATGCCCGGGAGCATCAGCACGGAGGAGGCGAAGATGACCGGGATGACGTTGGCCATGTTCACCTTGACCGGGATGTAGGTGCTCGACCCGCCCACGGTCCGTGAGCCGATCTGCCGCTTGGCGTACTGGACCGGGATCCGGCGCTGCGACTCCTCCACGAAGACGATGGCCAGCATGGTGAGCAGGCCGATCCCCATGACGATCGCGAACACGCGCCAGCCCTGCGTCTGGACCACCTGGCCGAGGCCGGCCGGGAAGCCCGCCGCGATGGAGGTGAAGATCAGCAGGGACATGCCGTTGCCCACGCCGTTCTCGGTGATCCGCTCGCCGAACCACATGACGATGAGACAGCCGGTGGTCAGGGCGATGACCACGAGCAGCACCGTGAGGATGGAGCCGTCGCGCAGCAGCGGCAGGCTGCATCCGAGCAGCGCCCCGGTGCGGGCCAGCGAGGCCATCGTGGTCGCCTGCAGCAGGGCGAGGGCGAGGGTCAGGTAACGGGTGTACTGCGTCAGCGTCGCCTGGCCCTGCGGGCCCTCCTGGTGGAGCTGCTCGAAGCGCGGGATCACCACGCGCAGCAGCTGCACGATGATCGACGCCGTGATGTAGGGCATGATGCCGAGCGCGAAGACGGACACCTGCAGGAGCGCCCCGCCCGAGAACATGTTCACGAAGGAGTACAGGCCGCCCTGGGCGTTGCCCGCCGCGAGGCACTGCTGCACCGCCGGGTAGTCCACCCCGGGGGCCGGCACGAAGGCGCCCATCCGGTAGACGGCGATGAGCCCGAGCGTGAAGGCGATCTTCCGCAACAGGTCAGGCGTCCGGACGATCCGGGCGATGGCCTTGAGCACGAGTCCTCCTGCGGTGGTCCTGTGGGGCGCGCGCCGGCCGCGGGGCGGGGCACGAGACGGCGGCCACACCGGGGCGGCCGCTGTGCGAGTCTACACGGACGGACCGAGGGCCCTGGCCCGGAGCGGCTGCTCCGGGCCAGGGCCCTCGGTCGATGGGTCGGCGTGTCAGAGGGTCTCGGTGGACCCGCCGGCGGCCTGGATCTTCTCCACGGCGGACGAGGAGAAGGCGTTCGCCTTCACCTGCACGGCCGAGGTGATCTCCCCCGTGCCCAGCACCTTCACGGGCTGACCGCGACGGACGAGGCCCTTGGACACGAGCGCGTCCACGGTGACCTCACCGCCCTCGGGGAAGTGCGCGGAGAGCTTGTCCAGGTTCACGACCTGGTACTCCGTGCGGAACGGGTTCTTGAAGCCGCGGAGCTTCGGCAGACGCATCTGCAGGGGCAGCTGGCCGCCCTCGAAGCCCGCACGGACCTGGTAACGGGCCTTGGTGCCCTTGGTGCCGCGACCGGCGGTCTTGCCCTTCGACGCCTCACCGCGACCCACACGGGTCTTGGCGGTCTTGGCACCGGGGGCCGGACGCAGGTCGTGGACCTTGATGGCGTCGTTGTCAGCCATTGTTGACCTCCTCCACGGACACCAGGTGCGGCACGGTGTTGACCATGCCGACCGTCACCGCGTCGGCCTTGCGGGTGACCTGGTGGCCGATCCGCTTCAGGCCCAGCGAGCGCAGGGTGTCCCGATGGTTCTGCTTGGAGCCCGTGACGCCGCGGGTCTGGGTGATGACCAGGGTGGCGTCCGAGGGCTGGATGTTCTTGCGGGTGGGCTCAAACACGGCTCACGCACCTGCCTTCGCGCTCTTCTGGGCGCGATCGTTCTCCATGGTGCGCAGCATCGCATGGGGGGCGATCTCGTCCAGGGCCTTGCCGCGGCGGGCGGCGACGGCCTGGGGCTCTTCCAGCTTCTTGAGGGCGTCCACGGTGCCGCGCACGATGTTGATCGCGTTCACGGAGCCCATGGACTTGGACAGCACGTCGTGGATGCCGGCGCACTCGAGCACGGCGCGCACCGGACCGCCGGCGATCACGCCGGTACCCGGGGAGGCCGGGCGGAGCAGCACGACGCCGGCGGCGTCCTCACCCTGCACCAGGTGCGGGATGGTGGAGCCGACGCGGGGGACGCGGAAGAAGGACTTCTTGGCCTCCTCCACGGCCTTCTGGATCGCGGCGGGGACCTCCTTCGCCTTGCCGTAGCCGACGCCGACGGTGCCGTCGCCGTCACCCACCACCACGAGGGCGGTGAAGGAGAAGCGGCGGCCGCCCTTGACGACCTTGGAGACGCGGTTGATGCCCACGACGCGCTCGAGGAACTGGTCCTTCTCGTCGTCCTGGGCGCCACGACGGTTGCGGTCGTCGCGACGGCCGCCACGACGATCGCCGTCACGGCCACCGCGGCCGCCGTCGCGACCGCCGCGGCCACCGGTGGCGCGCTCGGTGGTCTGGCTCGCCGAGCCCGACCCGGTCTCGGAGACGGTGGTCTCGGTGCTCTCGGTCACCTGAGTGTCCTTCTGGTTGATGTTCTCGGTCACAGCTGCAGCCCACCCTCTCGCGCACCGTCGGCCACGGCCGCGACGCGCCCGTGGTACTTGTTGCCGCCGCGGTCGAAGACCACGGCATCGATGCCGGCCGCCTTGGCACGCTCGGCGACGAGCTCGCCCACGCGCTTGGCCTTGGCCGTCTTGTCGCCCTCGAGCGCACGCACGTCGGCCTCCATGGTGGAGGCGTACGCGAGCGTGCGGCTCTGCGTGTCGTCCACGACCTGCACGAACATGTGCCGTGCAGAGCGGTTGACGACGAGGCGGGGACGGACGGTGGTGCCGGAGATCCGCTTGCGCACCCGGAGGTGGCGGCGGGTGCGGGCGGTGAACTTGCCCTTGCCCTTCACCTTCAGAGTAGACATCACTTACCTGCCTTTCCGGCCTTGCGGCGGATCTGCTCGCCCGCGTAGCGCACGCCCTTGCCCTTGTACGGGTCGGGGCGGCGCAGCTTGCGGATGTTGGCGGCGGTCTCGCCGACCTGCTGCTTGTCGATACCGGCGACGGTGACCTTGTTGCCCTCCACCGTGAAGGTGATGCCCTGGGGCGCCTTCACCGGGACGGGGTGGGAGTAGCCCAGGGCGAACTCGAGGTCCTGGCCCTTGGCCTGCACGCGGTAGCCGGTGCCGACGACCTCGAGCTGCTTGGAGAAGCCGTTGGTCACGCCCTCGACCATGTTGCTGATGAGGGTGCGGGTCAGACCGTGCAGGGAGCGGGACTCACGCTCGTCGTCGGGGCGGGCCACGGTGACCTGCCCCTCCTCGAGGGTGACCGTGATGGGCGTGGGCAGCGAGTGCTCGAGCTGGCCCTTGGGGCCCTTCACGGAGACGCGGTCGCCGTCGATGGTCACATCGACGCCGGCGGGGATGGTGATCGGGAGACGTCCGATTCGAGACATGTCAGTTCAGCCTTTCTTCCGTCTTGCCCGTCACCAGACGTAGGCGAGGACTTCTCCGCCCACGCCCTTCTTGGCGGCCTGCTGGTTCGTGAGGAGACCAGAGGAGGTGGACAGGATGGCGATGCCGAGGCCGCCCAGCACGTGGGGCAGGTTCGTGGACTTCGCGTACACGCGCAGGCCCGGCTTGGAGATGCGGCGCAGGCCGGCGATCGCACGCTCACGCTGCGGGCCGAACTTCAGGTCGATGGTCAGCTTCTTGCCGACCTCGGCCTCCTCCTCGCGCCAGTCCTGGATGTAGCCCTCGGCCTTGAGGATCTCGGCGACGCGAGTCTTCAGCTTCGAGGACGGCATGGACACGGTGTCGTGGTAGGCCGAGTTTGCGTTGCGCAGACGGGTCAGCATGTCTGCGACGGGATCGGTCATGGTCATGTGGGCTTCACGCCCTTTCTCGCCGTGGTTTCCGCCACCGGTTCACCGGTGGAGGACCTGTGACGTGGAGGTCTTACTGGTCGGTCTTGAACGGGAAGCCCAGCGCCTTCAGCAGCGCGCGGCCCTCGTCGTCGTTCTTGGCGGTCGTCACCACGGTGATGTCCATGCCGCGCACGCGGTCGATCTTGTCCTGATCGATCTCGTGGAACACGGTCTGCTCGGACAGGCCGAAGGTGTAGTTGCCGTTGCCGTCGAACTGGCGGTCGGACAGGCCGCGGAAGTCACGGATGCGCGGCAGCGCGAGCGTGACCAGGCGGTCCAGGAACTCCCACATGCGGTCGCCACGGAGCGTGGCGTGCGTGCCGATGGGCATGCCCTCACGCAGCTTGAACTGCGCGATGGACTTGCGGGCCTTGGTGATCATCGGCTTCTGGCCGGTGATGGCGGTGAGGTCGGCGACCGCGCCGTCGATGATCTTGGAGTCCTTGGCGGCCTCGCCGACGCCCATGTTGACGACGACCTTCACGAGACCCGGCACCTGCATGACGTTCCCGTACTGGAACTGCTCCTGCAGGGCGCCGCGGATCTCGTCGCGGTACTTGGTCTTCAGACGCGGGATGACCTTCTCGGTCTGCTGCACCTCGGTCATCACAGCTCCTTCCCCGAGGCCTTGGCGAAGCGGACCTTCACGGTCTTGCTCACGCCGTCCTTCTCGACGGTCTCGAAGCGGTAGCCCACACGGGTCGGCTTCTTGGTCTTCGGGTCCACCACGGCCACGTTCGAGATGTGGATCGGGGCCTCGACGACCTGCAGGCCGCCCTCGGTGGAACCGTTGTTGTCCTGGCCGGCGCGCAGGTGCTTGGTCACGCGGTTCACGCCCTCGACGAGCACGCGCTCATCCGCCGGGAACACGCGCAGGACCTTGCCCTGCTTGCCCTTGTCCTTGCCACTGATGACCTGGACGAGGTCGTCCTTCTTGATCTTGGCCATGAGGTCAGATCACCTCCGGGGCGAGCGACACGATCTTCATGAACTTCTTGTCACGCAGCTCGCGACCCACGGGGCCGAAGATGCGCGTGCCACGGGGCTCGCCGTCGGTCTTCAGGATGACCGCCGCGTTCTCGTCGAACTTGATGTACGAGCCGTCGGGACGGCGGGACTGCTTGCGGGTGCGGACCACCACGGCCTTGACGACGTCGCCCTTCTTGACGTTGCCGCCGGGGATGGCGTCCTTCACGGTGGCGACGATGGTGTCGCCGATGCCTGCGTAGCGGCGTCCGGAACCGCCGAGAACACGGATGGTCAGGATTTCCTTCGCACCGGTGTTGTCGGCGACCTTGAGCCGCGACTCCTGCTGGATCACTTGTCTCTCCTAGCGTCGCGCCGGTTCTCCCCCACGATGGGCGAGCCTTGCGGAACGGTTGAACGGGCATCCCGGGACGCTTACCCCTCCCCCGAGGCGGGCCGCCCGCCGTCGTCCCCCGGCGACGCGTGTTCAGACAGCGTCGGGGAGGTCGAGAGCGGAGGGGCGCGCAGGGCAGGGCCGAGGCGGATCCGGGATCGGCGTGCGCGGCCCTCGGCACACAGGATGGATGGTCCTGCCAACGAGAGGGCGCACGAATATCAGAGTCTAACGCACAAGGCCGCCCCGTGCCAGTGCACGGGGCGGCCCTCTGCGTCGCCGGCCCTCAGGGGGCCGGGTCGATCACTTGGCGCGCTCGACGATCTCCACCAGGCGCCACCGCTTGGAGGCGGACAGCGGGCGGGTCTCGGCGAGGCGGACGCGGTCGCCCACGCCGGCGGTGTTGTCCTCGTCGTGCGCCTTCACGCGCTTCGAGGTCTTCAGCACCTTGCCGTAGAGCGAGTGCTTCTTGCGGTCCTCGACCTCGACGACGATGGTCTTGTCCATCTTGTCGGAGACGACGATGCCACGGAGGGCCTTGCGGTAGCCGCGCTCCTCGGAGACGGCCGGGGTCTGCTCGGTCACTTGGCAGCCTCCTCGTTCTTCTCGGCCTGCGCCTCGGCGGCGACATCGCCGCGGATGCCCAGCTCGCGCTCGCGCAGGATCGTGTAGATGCGCGCGATGTCACGCTTGACGGCCTTCAGCCGGCTGGCGTTGTCCAGCTGACCGGTGGCGGCCTGGAAGCGCAGGTTGAACAGCTCCTCCTTGGAGGACTTCAGGGCCTCCAGCAGGCGGGCGTTGTCCATCCCGTCCAGGGACTCGACGTTCAGATCCTTGGTGCCGATCGCCATGGGATCACTCACCACCCTCTCGACGGATGATACGGGCCTTCAGCGGCAGCTTGTGGATGGCCAGGCGGAGCGCCTCGCGGGCGACGTCCTCCGTGACACCCGACAGCTCGAAGAGCACGCGTCCGGGCTTGACGTTGGCGACCCACCACTCCGGCGAGCCCTTGCCGGAGCCCATGCGGGTCTCGGCGGGCTTCTTGGTGAGCGGACGGTCCGGGTAGATGTTGATCCAGACCTTGCCGCCACGCTTGATGTAGCGGGTCATGGCGATACGGGCGGCCTCGATCTGACGGTTGGTCACATAGGCCGGCGTGAGCGCCTGGATGCCCCACTCGCCGAACGTCACGGTGGTGCCGCCCTTGGCGGCGCCGGAACGCTTGGGGTGGTGCTGCTTGCGGTGCTTGACGCGACGGGGGATCAGCATCAGGCGTTGCCTCCTTCAGCGGGAGCGGCGGCCGGGGTCTCGGCGCCGGCGCCGGCGTTCTCCTGGCGGGGAGCACGCTCGGCGCGATCGTTGCGACGACGACGCTCACCGCCGCCGCGGCGCTCGCCGCCACGGCCACGGCCGGAGGGCTGCGCGGCCTCCTTGGCCGCGAGCTCCTTGGCGGTCAGGTCGCCCTTGTAGATCCAGACCTTCACGCCGATGCGGCCGAAGGTGGTCTTGGCCTCGAACTTGCCGAAGTCGATGTTCGCGCGGAGGGTGTGCAGCGGCACGCGACCCTCGCGGTAGAACTCCGAGCGGCTCATCTCGGCGCCGCCGAGGCGGCCGGAGCACTGGATGCGGATGCCCTGCGCGCCGGCGCGCATGGCGGACTGGATCGCCTTCTTCATCGCGCGGCGGAACGCCACGCGCGAGGCGAGCTGCTCGGCCACACCCTGCGCCACCAGCTGGGCATCGGTCTCGGGGTTCTTGACCTCGAGGATGTTCAGCTGGATCTGCTTGCCGGTGAGCTTCTCGAGCTCACCGCGGATGCGGTCGGCCTCGGCGCCGCGGCGGCCGATCACGATGCCCGGACGCGCGGTGTGGATGTCCACGCGCACGCGGTCACGGGTGCGCTCGATCTCCACCTTGGAGATGCCGGCGCGCTCCATGCCGGTGGTCATCAGCTCGCGGATCTTGACGTCCTCCTTGAGGAAGTCAGCGTAGCGCTGGCCCTCCTTGTGGGAGTCCGCGAACCAGTGCGAGACGTGGTCGGTGGTGATGCCGAGGCGGAACCCGTTGGGGTTGATCTTCTGGCCCATTGTCAGTTCCCACCCTTCTCGTCCTTGGACGCGACGACCACGGTCACGTGGCTCGTGCGCTTGTTGATGCGGTACGCGCGGCCCTGAGCACGGGGCTGGAACCGCTTCATGGTCGGGCCCTCGTCCACGAAGGCCTCGGTGATGTAGAGGGCGTCCTCGTCGAAGGCCTGGCCCTCGCGGTCCGCCTTGACGCGGGCGTTCGCCACCGCGGAGGCCACCAGCTTGTACACCGGCTCCGAAGCGCCCTGCTGGGCGAACTTCAGGATGGCCAGTGCTTCGGTGGCCTGCTTGCCACGGACCAGGTCGACGACGCGCCGGGCCTTCATCGGCGTCACGCGCAGGTGGCGCGCAATTGCCTTGGCTTCCATTGCTTCTCTCTTTCGATTCTCGAGAAGGTCAAGCGTGCTGTGCCCTCAGGCTCAGCGGCGCTTGCCCTTCTTGTCGTCCTTCACGTGGCCGCGGTAGGTCCGGGTCGGGGCGAACTCGCCCAGCTTGTGACCCACCATGGACTCGGTGACGAACACCGGGACGTGCTTGCGTCCGTCGTGGACCGCGATGGTGTGACCCAGCATGTCCGGGATGATCATCGACCGGCGGGACCAGGTCTTGATGACGTTCTTGCTGCCCTTCTCGTTCTCGGCCAGAACCTTCAGGTAGAGGTGCTGATCGACGAAGGGGCCCTTCTTCAGGCTGCGAGGCATGTCTTCCCTGCTCCCTTATCGCTTGTTCTTGCCGGTACGACGGCGACGCACGATGAGCTTGTCGCTTTCCTTGTTCGGACGACGCGTGCGGCCCTCGGGCTTGCCGTTCCGGTTGACGGGGTGACGACCGCCGGAGGTCTTGCCCTCGCCACCGCCGTGCGGGTGGTCGACCGGGTTCATGACGACGCCGCGGACGGTCGGGCGGACGCCCTTCCAGCGCATGCGGCCGGCCTTGCCCCAGTTGATGTTCGACTGCTCGGCGTTGCCGACCTCGCCGATCGTGGCGCGGCAGCGCACGTCGACGTTGCGGATCTCACCGGAGGGCAGGCGCAGCTGGGCGTACTTGCCCTCGCGGGCGACCAGCTGCACGGACGCGCCGGCGGAGCGGGCCATCTTGGCGCCGCCGCCGGGGCGCAGCTCCACCGCGTGGATGGTGGTGCCCACAGGGATGTTGCGCATCGGCAGGTTGTTGCCGGGCTTGATGTCGGCGTTCGGGCCGGCCTCGACCACGTCGCCCTGCTTCAGCTTGGCCGGGGCCAGGATGTAGCGCTTGGCGCCGTCCGCGTAGTGCAGCAGCGCGATGCGGGCGGTGCGGTTCGGGTCGTACTCGATGTGCGCGACGGTGGCGGGCACGCCGTCCTTGTCGTGGCGACGGAAGTCGACCAGGCGGTACTGGCGCTTGTGGCCGCCGCCCTTGTGACGGGTGGTGATGCGACCGGTGTTGTTGCGGCCGCCGGTCTTGTGCAGCGGACGGAGAAGGGACTTCTCCGGCGTGGACCGGGTGATCTCTGCGAAGTCGGCCACGGACGAGCCACGCAGGCCCGGGGTGGTCGGCTTGTACTTACGGATAGCCATGTGTCAGTTCCTCGATTAAGTGGTCTCCGCACGCCGATCAGGCGAGCGGACCTCCGAAGATGTCGATGGTCCCGTCCTTGAGCGTGACGATGGCACGCTTGGTGGACTTGCGCTGGCCCCACCCGAAGCGGGTGCGACGGCGCTTGCCGGAACGGTTCAGGGTGTTGACCGAGGCCACGTCGACGTTGAAGATGCGCTCCACCGCCTGCTTGATCTCGGACTTGTTGGAGCGCGGGTCGACCAGGAAGGTGTACTTGCCCTCGTCGATCAGACCGTAGCTCTTCTCCGACACGACGGGAGCGATGATCACGTCGCGGGGATCCTTGTTGATGGAGCCGCTCACTGGGCATCCTCCTTCTTGGCGCCGGAAGCCTGGGCCACGTACGCCTCGTAGGCCGCCTGGGTGAACACGACGTCGTCGGAGACGAGCACGTCGTAGGTGTTCAGCTGGTCGGCGTACAGGGTGTGGACCGCGGGCAGGTTGCGGGCGGACAGGGCGGCGACGTCGTCGGCCCGGTCGATCACCAGCAGCACGTTCTTGCGGCCGGTGTTCAGGGACGCGAGGCCCGCCTTGGCGGCCTTGGTGGACGGGGTGGTCCCGGACACGAGGGCCTCGATGACGTGGACGCGGCCGTTGCGGGCGCGGTCCGACAGGGCACCGCGCAGGGCGGCGGCCTTCATCTTCTTGGGGGTGCGCTGCGAGTAGTCACGCGGGGTCGGGCCGTGGACGACGCCACCACCGGTCATGTGCGGGGCGCGGATGGAGCCCTGACGGGCGCGGCCGGTGCCCTTCTGCTTGAACGGCTTGCGACCGGCACCGGACACCTCGCCGCGGCGCTTCGTCTTGTGCGTGCCCTGACGGGCGGCGGCGAGCTGGGCGACGACGACCTGGTGCATGAGCGGCACGTTGGACTGCACGTCGAAGAGCTCGGCGGGCAGATCGACCTGGACGGTCTTCACGGAGTTCTCAGCCATGGTCTCAGGCTCCCTTCACGGCGCTGCGGACGAGCACGACCTGGCCCTTGGAGCCGGGCACCGCGCCCTTGATCAGCAGGAGGTTGTTCTCCACGTCGATGCCGTGGAGGGTCAGGTTCATGGTGGTCTGGCGCACGGCGCCCATGCGACCGGGCATGCGCTGGCCCTTGAACACGCGGCCGGGGGTGGACGCGCCGCCCACGGAGCCGGGCTTGCGGTGGTTCTTGTGCGCACCGTGCGAGGCGCCCACACCGGCGAAGCCGTGGCGCTTCATGGCGCCGGCGAAGCCCTTGCCCTTGGTGGTGCCCACGACGTCGACCTTCTGGCCGGCCTCGAAGACCTCCACGGTCACGTCCTGGCCGAGCGAGTACTCGGCGGCGTCGGCGGTGCGCAGCTCGACGAGGTGGCGACGCGGGGTCACGCCGGCCTTCTCGAAGTGACCGGCCAGGGGCTTGGTCACGCGGCGGGGATCGATCTGGCCGTAGGCGATCTGCACGGCGGTGTAGCCGTCGGTCTCCTCGGAGCGCAGCTGGGTGACGACGTTCGGGTCTGCCTTGACCACGGTCACGGGGATGAGCTTGTTGTCCTCATCCCAGACCTGGGTCATGCCGAGCTTCGTGCCCAGCAGGCCCTTGATGTTCTGGGTGTTGGTCATAGTCTCTCAGCACCTCCCTCTCAGAGCTTGATCTCGATGTTGACGTCCGCGGGCAGGTCCAGTCGCATGAGCGAGTCGACGGCCTTCGGGGTCGGGTCGATGATGTCGATGAGCCGCTTGTGGGTGCGCATCTCGAAATGCTCGCGGCTGTCCTTGTACTTGTGGGGAGAACGGATAACGCAGTACACGTTCTTCTCCGTCGGCAGCGGCACGGGGCCGACCACCGTCGCGCCTGCGCGCGTGACCGTGTCAACGATCTTGCGGGCCGAGACGTCGATGACCTCGTGGTCGTACGACTTCAGCCGGATGCGGATCTTCTGTCCCGCCATGGCGTCACGCCTCTCTCGTCGGGTGTGCTGTTCCTGTCCCTGTGCGGCGGATCGGGTCCGCCTTCTTGTCCTCCACCCGCGCGGGGCGAATCCGGTCGGACCGGGTTCCTCGCCGCCGCCGGACTCCGGTCCACGCGTTCGGGCGTGTCGCATTCCTGGGAGGGCACACGCCTGCGGTGGGTCGGAGTGGTGACGTCACATCTGGGCCGAGCTGCCGCCGCGAGACACACGACGACAGCGCAATGGCGCTTGAGCAACCGAATCAGTATAGACAGAAGCGGGCCCGGTCCGCCAATCGGCGGGCCGGGCCCGGCGGTCCCCCGGGCTCAGCGACCCCACTCGGTGGGCGGGCCGGCGTTGAGCAGCAGGGTGAAGACCACGGCGACCACGGCGACCGCAACCAGCGCGCTGACCACCGGATGGCGCAGCACCACGACGAGAAGCCGTTCGAGGGGCCGCCGCTCCCCCGGCGCGCGGTCCACGACCTGCCACCGCGACGCCGGCTCGCCGCGCCGCCGCTGGGCCCGCTCGAACGGGACCGTCATGAACGGGACGATCGTCGAACCGAGGCCGAGGAGTCCGCGGGCCACGGGCCACCGCCCGTCGATCCACACGGCGACCGTCACCACGAGGTAGCAGAGGAACACGAAGCCGTGGACGCCGCCGGCGATCGGCACCACCCGCTCCGTGACTCCGCCGTACTTGAGGCCCATGGCGATCAGCAGACCGGCCCAGGTGAACATCTCGGCCATCGCCGTGACGGCGAAGAGGCGGCGCGGGCCGGGCAGGCTCATCGCTCCAGCTCCCCGCCGCGGTTCGCGCGCCGGATGCGCCGGGCACGGTCGATCTCGGAACGGAAGGTCCGCAGCGCCCAGCGCACGGCCACGACGGCCACGGCGAGCACCACGATGAGGATGAGCAGTTCAGGCATGCTCCCCAGCCTAGCCGCCGCCGCCGCGCCGTCGTCGGACACGGCGACGCCCCCGCCTCCGGGAGACCCGGAGACGGGGGCGTCGCGCGTCAGCGGCTCAACGGAGCCACGAGACGGGATGCGTCAGATCACTTGGTGATCTTGGTGACGCGGCCGGAGCCCACGGTGCGGCCACCCTCGCGGATGGCGAAGCCGAGGCCCTCCTCCATGGCGATCGGCTGGATGAGCTCGACCGACATCTCGGTGGTGTCGCCGGGCATGACCATCTCGGTGCCCTCGGGCAGCGTGATGACGCCGGTGACGTCGGTGGTGCGGAAGTAGAACTGCGGGCGGTAGTTCGAGTAGAACGGGTTGTGACGCCCACCCTCGTCCTTGGACAGGATGTAGACGTTCGCCTCGAAGTTGGTGTGCGGGGTGATGGAGCCCGGCTCCACCACGACCTGGCCGCGCTCCACGTCGTCGCGCTTCAGGCCGCGCAGCAGCAGACCGCAGTTCTCGCCGGCCCAGGCCTCGTCGAGCTGCTTGTGGAACATCTCGATGCCGGTGACGGTGGTCTTCTGCACGTCGCGGATGCCGACGATCTCGACCTCGGAGTTGATCTTCAGGGTGCCGCGCTCGGCGCGACCGGTCACCACGGTGCCACGACCGGTGATGGTGAAGACGTCCTCGATCGGCATCAGGAACGGCTTGTCCTTGTCGCGGACCGGGTCCGGGATGAACTCGTCCACGGCCTCCATGAGGTCCTCAACGGACTTGACCCACTGGGGGTCGCCCTCGAGGGCCTTCAGACCGGAGGTGCGGATGACCGGGGCCTCGTCGCCGTCGAAGTCCTGGGAGGACAGCAGCTCGCGGACCTCCATCTCAACGAGCTCGAGGAGCTCCTCGTCCTCGACCATGTCCGACTTGTTCAGGGCCACGAGCAGGGCCGGCACGCCGACCTGGCGGGCCAGGAGCACGTGCTCACGGGTCTGGGCCATCGGGCCGTCGGTGGCGGCGACCACGAGGATCGCACCGTCCATCTGAGCGGCGCCGGTGATCATGTTCTTGATGTAGTCGGCGTGACCGGGGGCATCCACGTGAGCATAGTGACGCTTGTCGGTCTGGTACTCCACGTGGGAGATGTTGATGGTGATGCCGCGCTGACGCTCCTCGGGGGCGGAGTCGATCGTCGCGAAGTCACGGGCCTCGTTCAGGTCCGGGTACTTGTCGTACAGGACCTTCGAGATGGCGGCGGTCAGCGTGGTCTTGCCGTGGTCAACGTGGCCGATGGTGCCGATGTTGACGTGCGGCTTCGTCCGCTCGAACTTTGCCTTTGCCACTAGTTCCTCCTAAGAACTGGTTCATCGTCAAGAAGACTGCTCAGCCGCCTGCGACGTGCTGACAACTTGACTGAGTCTACTCGGATGGTGCGGGGTTGGGGAAATCCCGGCCTCACGAGGGCCAGTCCGGTTCCAGGCCGTCGGGACCGCCGGAAGCGGACCGGACCTGACCCGTCCTGATCGCGGACCGCCGCGCCGGGGAGGGCGGTCCGGTCGCCCCGGGCCGGCCGCGGCTGCGGCGGCCGACCCGGGGCAGGTCGTTCAGAGCAGGTGACCTGCGGTCACTCGCCCTGGGACTTCTGGATGATCTCGTCCGCCACGGCCTTGGGGACCTCGGCGTAGGAGTGGAAGGTCATCGAGTACACCGCGCGGCCCTGCGTCTTGGAGCGCAGGTCGCCGATGTAGCCGAACATCTCCGACAGCGGCACGAGGGCGTTGACCACCTTCACGCCGGTGGCGTCCTCCATGGACTGGATCTGGCCGCGGCGGGAGTTCAGGTCGCCGATGACGTCGCCCATGAACTCCTCGGGGGTGCGGACCTCCACGGCCATCAGCGGCTCGAGGATGATCGGGTTGGCCTTGCGGACACCCTCCTTGAAGGCCTGGGAGCCGGCGATCTTGAACGCCATCTCCGAGGAGTCGACGTCGTGGTACGCGCCGTCGAGCAGGGTGGCCTTCACGCCGACCATCGGGTAGCCGGCCAGCACGCCGAACTGCATGGCGTCCTGGATGCCCGCGTCCACCGAGGGGATGTACTCGCGGGGCACGCGACCGCCGGTGACGGCGTTCTCGAACTCGTAGACCTCGCCGTCGGCGGTGTCCAGGGGCTCGAAGGACAGCTGCACCTTGGCGAACTGGCCGGAGCCGCCGGTCTGCTTCTTGTGCGTGTAGTCGACCTTGTCGACCTTGCGCTTGATGGTCTCGCGGTACGCGACCTGGGGCTTGCCCACGTTGGCCTCGACCTTGAACTCGCGCTTCATGCGGTCCACGAACACGTCCAGGTGGAGCTCGCCCATGCCGCCGATCTCGGTCTGGCCGGTCTCCTCGTTGAGGTTCACGCGGAACGTGGGGTCCTCGGCGACGAGCTTCTGGATGGCGGTGGAGAGCTTCTCCTGGTCACCCTTGGTCTTCGGCTCGATGGCCACGGAGATCACGGGCTCCGGGAAGGTCATCGACTCGAGGATGATCGGGTTCGCGGGATCGCACAGGGTGTCGCCCGTGGTGGTGTCCTTGAGGCCGATCACGGCGTAGATGTGGCCGGCGACCACCTCGTCCACCGGGTTCTCCTTGTTGGCGTGCATCTGGAACAGCTTGCCGATGCGCTCCTTCTTGCCCTTGGTGGCGTTGAGGATCTGCGCACCGGACTCCAGGCGGCCGGAGTACACGCGGATGAAGGTCAGCGTGCCGAAGAAGGGGTGCGTGGCGATCTTGAAGGCCAGGGCCGAGAACGGGGCCTCCTTCGACGCCTCGCGCTCCAGCACCTCCTCCTCGTCGTTCACGGCGTGGCCCTTGACGGAGCCGGCGTCCAGCGGGTTCGGCAGGTAGGCGACCACGGCGTCCAGCATCGGCTGCACGCCACGGTTCTTGAACGCGGAGCCGCAGAACACCGGGTAGGCCTCGGCGTTCACGGTCAGCTGGCGCACGCCGGCCTGGATCTCCTCGACGGTGAGCTCCTCGCCCTCGAGGTACTTCTCCATGAGCTCCTCGGAGGTCTCGGCGACGGCCTCGACGAGCTCGTTGCGGTACTCCTCGGCCTTCTCCTGGAGCTCGGCGGGGATCTCGCGGGTCTCATAGGAGGCGCCCATGGTGACGTCGCCCTTGGCGTCGCCCGGCCACACGAAGGCCTTCATGGAGAGCAGGTCGACGACGCCCACGAAGTCGTTCTCGGCGCCGATCGGCAGCTGCATCACGAGCGGACGCGCGCCGAGGCGCTTCACGATGGTGTCGACGGTGAAGTAGAAGTCCGCGCCCAGCTTGTCCATCTTGTTGACGAAGCAGATGCGCGGGACGTTGTACTTGTCCGCCTGGCGCCACACGGTCTCCGACTGGGGCTCCACGCCCTCCTTGCCGTCGAACACGGCGACGGCGCCGTCGAGCACGCGCAGCGAGCGCTCCACCTCGACCGTGAAGTCCACGTGGCCGGGGGTGTCGATGATGTTGATCTGGTGGTCGTTCCAGAAGCAGGTCACCGCGGCGGAGGTGATGGTGATGCCGCGCTCCTTCTCCTGCTCCATCCAGTCCGTCGTCGCGCCGCCGTCGTGGGTCTCGCCCAGCTTGTGGTTGACACCCGTGTAGAACAGGATGCGCTCGGTGGTGGTGGTCTTGCCGGCATCGATGTGGGCCATGATGCCGATGTTGCGGACCTTGTGCAGGTCGGTCAGCACGTCCTGTGCCACGGTGTCTCCCTTGGTCGGGTGGAATGGGGGGCTCGTGAGGTGGATGCGGTGGGTGGCCCGTCCGAGAGGACGCACCTGCGGCCCGAGGCGCGGATCGCGCGCCCCGGGCCACACGGATCACCAGCGGTAGTGGGCGAAGGCCTTGTTGGCCTCGGCCATCTTGTGGGTGTCCTCGCGACGCTTCACGGCGCCGCCCAGGCCGTTCGAGGCGTCCAGGATCTCGTTCATCAGACGCTCGGTCATGGTCTTCTCGCGGCGGGCCTTGGAGAAGCCGACCAGCCAGCGCAGGGCCAGGGCCGTGGAGCGGCCCGGCTTGACCTCGACGGGCACCTGGTAGGTGGCGCCGCCGACGCGGCGGGAGCGCACCTCGAGGGCCGGCTTGATGTTGTCCATGGCCTTCTTGAGGGTGGCCACGGGATCGGCGCCGTTCTTGGCACGGGCGCCCTCGAGCGCGCCGTACACGATGCGCTCGGCGGTGGACTTCTTGCCGTCGACGAGCACCTTGTTGATCAGCTGCGTGACCAGCGGGGAGCCGTAGACGGGATCGACGACGAGGGGGCGCTTCGGCGCAGGACCCTTACGAGGCATTACTTCTTCTCCTTCTTGGCGCCGTAGCGGGAGCGGGCCTGGCCGCGGTTCTTCACGCCCTGGGTGTCGAGGGCGCCGCGCACGATCTTGTAGCGCACGCCGGGCAGGTCCTTCACACGACCGCCGCGGACGAGCACGATCGAGTGCTCCTGCAGGTTGTGGCCCTCGCCGGGGATGTAGGCGGTGACCTCGATGCCGCCGTTCAGGCGCACACGGGCGACCTTGCGCAGCGCCGAGTTCGGCTTCTTGGGCGTGGTGGTGTACACACGGGTGCACACGCCACGACGCATGGGGTTCCCCTGCAGGGCAGGGGCCTTCGTATTGACGACCTTGGGTGAGCGGCCCTTGCGGACCAGCTGCTGAATCGTAGGCACTCTTCAGCCTTCCTGTGTTTCGGTGATCGCTGACGTGATCGACCGGCGCCCGGGGCGCCGGCTGCTCGTTCCTCTGCTCTGCCTCTCCCTGTGGGGGCTCGCAACGAGCAGACGTCCGCAGGCGTGCAAAAGTGTGGCATCTGCCGCGCAATGACCCCGCGACCCGGACAGCGTCCAATTTGCCACACGAAAAACAATCCTTGACAGCATAGCACGCCCCGGCGCCCTCGACGAGCCGGCCCCGCACGGCCAAGGGGCCCGCCCCTCCCCCGCGTGAGCGGCGGAGCGGCGGGCCCCCTGGGGGACGGGGATCAGGCGCGGAAGTCGCCCCCGCGGTCGTAGTCGTCCAACGAGACGGCGTGGAAGTCGTTCTCGCCGAGCGACTGGTCCAGACCCGGGTAGTCGAAGTCCGCGAAGCCGGCCGGCGAGGCGAACAGGTTGGCCTTCGCCTCCTCCGTCGGCTCCACGACGGTCTTCGTGTAGCGGTCCAGGCCCGTGCCGGCCGGGATCAGCTTGCCGATGATCACGTTCTCCTTCAGGCCCAGCAGCGGGTCGGACTTGCCCTCCATGGCCGCCTGCGTCAGGACGCGGGTCGTCTCCTGGAAGGACGCGGCCGACAGCCACGAGTCCGTGGCCAGCGAGGCCTTCGTGATGCCCATCAGCTCGTCGCGGCCGGAGGCCGGCTGGCGGCCCTCAGCGACGGCGGCGCGGTTGGCGGCCACGAAGCGCGCCCGGTCCGTGAGCTCGCCCGGCAGCAGGTCGGTGTCACCGGACTCGATGACGGTGATGCGACGCAGCATCTGCCGGACGATGACCTCCACGTGCTTGTCGTGGATGCCCACGCCCTGGGACTGGTACACGTTCTGCACCTCGTCCACGAGGAACCGCTGCGCGGCCCGCGGGCCGAGCACGCGCAGGACCTGCTTCGGGTCCACGGCGCCGGCCACGAGCTGCGTGCCCACCGGCACGTGCTCGCCGTCGGCCACGAGGATGCGCGCACGGCGCAGCACCGGGTAGGCGATCTCCTCGGAGCCGTCGTCCGGCGTGAGCAGCAGGCGCACGGACGCCTCGGTGTCCTCGATGGTCACGCGGCCGGCGACCTCGGAGATCGGGGCCACGCCCTTCGGGGTGCGGGCCTCGAAGAGCTCCTGGATGCGGGGCAGACCCTGCGTGATGTCGTCGGCCGAGGCCACACCGCCGGTGTGGAACGTGCGCATGGTGAGCTGGGTGCCCGGCTCACCGATCGACTGGGCCGCGATGATGCCGACGGCCTCGCCGATGTCCACCAGCTGGCCGGTGGCCATGGAGCGGCCGTAGCACTTCGCGCAGGTGCCCACGGCGGACTCGCAGGTCAGGACCGAGCGGACCTTGATCTCCGTGACGCCGGCGGCCACCAGCTCGCCGATCAGCACGTCGCCCACGTCCGCACCGGCCGAGGCCAGCACCGTGCCGTCCTCGCCCGTGACGTCCTGGGCCAGCGTGCGGGCGAAGGCCGAGTTCTCGACCTGCTCGTGGGCCACCAGCTCGCCGTCGGCGTTCGGGGCGGCGATCGTGACGGACAGGCCGCGCTCGGTGCCGCAGTCGTCCTCGCGGACGATGACGTCCTGGGACACATCGACGAGACGACGGGTCAGGTAGCCCGAGTTCGCGGTCTTCAGCGCGGTGTCCGCGAGGCCCTTGCGGGCGCCGTGGGTGGCGGAGAAGTACTCGAGCACGGACAGGCCCTCGCGGTACGAGGACTTGATCGGACGCGGGATGATCTCACCCTTCGGGTTGGCCACGAGGCCGCGGATGCCCGCGATCTGGCGCACCTGGAGCCAGTTGCCTCGCGCACCGGAGGACACCATGCGGTTGATGGTGTTGAGCTCCGGCAGGCCGTCCTTCATGGCCGCGGCGACCTCGTCGGTGGCCTTGTTCCAGATGTCGATCAGCTCGGAGCGACGCTCGTCGTCCGCGATCAGGCCCTTGTCGTACTGCTGCTGCACGCGCTGGGCCTGCTCCTCGTAGCCCTCCATGATGGCGGCCTTGTCGAAGTCGGAGGTGATGTCCGAGATCGCCACGGTCACACCCGACCAGGTGCCCCAGTGGAAGCCGGCGTCCTTGAGGTTGTCCAGCGTCTGCGCGGTGACGACCATCGGGTAGCGCTCGGCCAGGTCGTTGACCAGCTGACCGAGGGTGCCCTTGGTCGCCTGCTTGTCCAGCCACGGGTAGTCGTCCGGCAGCAGCTCGTTGAACAGCACCTTGCCCAGGGTGGTCTCGATGAGGGCGATCTCGCCCTCGGACCAGCCCTCGGGGGCCGGCACGTCCGCCGACGGCACGAAGCCCTCGACGCCGATCCGCGCGGGCGCGTTCAGGTGCAGGTCGCCGCCGTCGAACGCCATGATGGCCTCGCCGACGGTCGCGTACAGGTTGCCCGCGCCGACCTCGTCCGGACGCACCGTGGTGAGGTGGTTCAGTCCGATGATCATGTCCTGGGCCGGCACGGCGACCGCACGGCCGTCCGAGGGCTTCAGGATGTTGTGGCTCGAGAGCATGAGCAGGCGCGCCTCGGCCTGGGCCTCCGGCGACAGGGGCAGGTGGACCGCCATCTGGTCGCCGTCGAAGTCCGCGTTGAACGCGGAGCAGACCAGCGGGTGCAGCTGCAGGGCCTTGCCTTCCACGAGCTGCGGCTCGAAGGCCTGGATGCCCAGACGGTGCAGGGTGGGGGCGCGGTTCAGCAGGACCGGGTGCTCGGTGATGACCTCCTCGAGCACGTCCCAGACCTGCGGACGGAAGCGCTCCACCATGCGCTTGGCGGACTTGATGTTCTGCGCGTGGTTCAGGTCCACGAGACGCTTCATCACGAACGGCTTGAACAGCTCCAGCGCCATCTGCTTCGGCAGGCCGCACTGGTGCAGCTTGAGCTGGGGACCCACCACGATGACCGAGCGGCCCGAGTAGTCCACGCGCTTGCCGAGCAGGTTCTGACGGAACCGGCCCTGCTTGCCCTTGAGCATGTCGGAGAGTGACTTGAGCGGGCGGTTGCCCGGGCCGGTCACCGGCCGGCCGCGGCGGCCGTTGTCGAACAGCGAGTCCACGGCCTCCTGCAGCATGCGCTTCTCGTTGTTGACGATGATCTCGGGCGCGCCGAGGTCGAGCAGCCGCTTCAGGCGGTTGTTGCGGTTGATCACGCGACGGTACAGGTCGTTGAGGTCGGAGGTCGCGAAGCGGCCGCCGTCCAGCTGCACCATCGGACGCAGCTCCGGCGGGATCACCGGGACGGCGTCCAGGACCATGCCCTCGGGCGAGTTGTCCGTGGTCAGGAACGCGTTGACGACCTTCAGGCGCTTCAGGGCGCGGGTCTTGCGCTGGCCCTTGCCCGTCTTGATGGTCTCACGCAGCATCTCGGACTCGGCCTCGAGGTCGAAGGTCTGCAGGCGACGCTGGATCGCCTCCGCGCCCATCGAGCCCTCGAAGTACTGGCCGTACTTGTCCCGCATGGCGCGGTACAGACCCTCGTCGCCCTCGAGGTCGGCGACCTTGAGGTTCTTGAAGCGGTCCCAGACCTGCTCCTTGCGGTCCAGGTCCGCGTCCGCGCGCTTGCGGATCTGCGCCATGGTCTTGTCCGCGGCGTCGCGGGCCTTCTTCTTCTCGGCGGCCTTGGCGCCCTCGGACTCCAGCTTGGCCAGGTCCTTCTCGAGGTCGGCGGCCACCGCGGCGATGTCGGAGTCACGCTGGTCGGCCAGGACACGGGTCTCCTGGTCGTACTCGGCCTGGAGGTTGGCCAGGTCGCGGTGCCGGGCCTCCTCGTCCACCGAGGTGATCATGTACGCCGCGAAGTAGATGACCTTCTCGAGGTCCTTCGGCGCCAGGTCCAGCAGGTAGCCCAGGCGCGAGGGCACGCCCTTGAAGTACCAGATGTGGGTGACCGGCGCAGCCAGCTCGATGTGGCCCATGCGGTCGCGGCGCACCTTCGAGCGGGTCACCTCGACGCCGCAGCGCTCGCAGATGATGCCCTTGAAGCGCACGCGCTTGTACTTGCCGCACGCGCACTCCCAGTCACGGGTGGGGCCGAAGATCTTCTCGCAGAAGAGTCCGTCCTTCTCCGGCTTCAGGGTGCGGTAGTTGATGGTCTCCGGCTTCTTGACCTCGCCGTAGGACCAGCGGCGGATGTCCTCCGCCGTGGCCAGGCCGATGCGCATCAGGCCGAAAGAGTTGTCAGTGGACATGCTGTTCACGCTCATGCTCCGGTGAACTCCCTTGGTTCAGTGGTTCTCAGGTGACGTCTTGTGGATGCGGGATCGGGCCCGGCTCAGACTTCCTCCACCGAGCTGGGCTCGGCGTGGGAGAGGTCGATGCCCAGCTCCTCGGCGGCGCGGTAGACCTCGTCCTCCGCGTCGCGCATCTCGATGGCCTGGCCGTCGGCGGAGAGGACCTCCACGTTCAGGCAGAGGGACTGCATCTCCTTGATGAGCACCTTGAAGGACTCGGGAACACCCGGCTCCGGGATGTTCTCGCCCTTGACGATGGCCTCGTAGACCTTCACGCGGCCGTGGATGTCGTCGGACTTGATGGTCAGCAGCTCCTGGAGGGTGAACGCCGCGCCGTACGCCTCGAGCGCCCACACCTCCATCTCGCCGAAGCGCTGGCCGCCGAACTGGGCCTTACCGCCCAGCGGCTGCTGCGTGATCATCGAGTACGGGCCCGTGGAACGGGCGTGGATCTTGTCGTCCACCAGGTGGTGCAGCTTGAGCATGTACATGTAGCCCACGGACACCGGGTCCGGGAACGGCTCGCCGGTGCGGCCGTCGAACAGCTGCGCCTTGCCGCTGTCGCTCATGAGACGGTCGCCGTCGCGGGTCACGTTCACGTGGCCGAGCAGGCCCGTGATCTCGTACGCCTCGGCGCCGTCGAACACCGGGGTGGCCACGTTGACCGGACCGGACTGCCGCGGGAAGTTCGGCAGGTCCTTGATCCACTCCGGCTCGCCCTGGATGTCCCAGCCGCGCGAGGCGGCCCAGCCCAGGTGCAGCTCCATGACCTGGCCGAGGTTCATGCGGCCGGGGACGCCGAGCGGGTTCAGCACGATGTCCACCGGGGTGCCGTCCGCCAGGAACGGCATGTCCTCGAGCGGCAGGATCTTCGAGATGACGCCCTTGTTGCCGTGGCGGCCGGCCATCTTGTCGCCGTCGGTGATCTTGCGCTTCTGCGCCACGTAGACGCGCACCAGCTGGTTCACGCCCGGGGGCAGGTCGTCGTCCTCGTCGCGGTCGAAGATGCGCACGCCGATGACGGTGCCGGACTCGCCGTGCGGCACCTTCAGGGACGTGTCGCGGACCTCGCGGGACTTCTCGCCGAAGATCGCGCGCAGCAGGCGCTCCTCCGGGGTCAGCTCGGTCTCGCCCTTCGGGGTCACGCGGCCGACCAGGATGTCGCCGGCCTCCACCTCGGCGCCGATGTGGATGATGCCGCGCTCGTCGAGCTGCGAGAGCACCTCCTCGGACACGTTGGGGATGTCGCGCGTGATCTCCTCGGCGCCCAGCTTGGTGTCGCGGGCGTCGACCTCGTGCTCCTCGATGTGGATCGAGGTGAGGACGTCCTCCGAGACCATGCGCTGGGACAGGATGATCGCGTCCTCGTAGTTCAGGCCCTCCCAGGGCATGAACGCGACGAGGAGGTTCTTGCCGAGCGCGAGCTCGCCGTTGTCCGTGGCGGGACCGTCGGCGATGATGCTCAGCGGCTCCACCCGCTCGCCCTCGGAGACGCGCACCCGCTGGTTGTAGGCGTTGCCCTGGTTCGAGCGGGCGAACTTCATGATCGGGTAGTGCGTGGTGGTGCCGTCGTCGTTCATGACGGTCACCAGGTCCGCGGCCACCTCGGTCACGACGCCGCCCTGGGTGGCCGTCACGGAGTCGCCCGCGTCCACGGCCACGTACTTCTCCATGCCGGTGCCCACGTAGGGGGCCTCGGAGCGGAGCAGCGGCACGGCCTGACGCTGCATGTTCGCGCCCATGAGCGCGCGGTTGGCGTCGTCGTGCTCGAGGAACGGGATCAGGGCGGTGGCCGCCGACACCATCTGGCGCGGGGACACGTCCATGTAGTCGATCTCGTCCACGGTCGAGAGCACGGGCTCGCCGTCGCCGCCGCGCTGGCGGCAGAGCACGAACTCCTCCTCGAACCGGCCGTCCTCATCCACCGGGGCGTTCGCCTGGGCGATCTGGAAGGCCAGCTCGTCGTCGGCGGTCAGGTAGTCCACGGTGTCCGTGACCCGGCCGTCGACCACGCGGCGGTACGGGGTCTCGATGAAGCCGAAGGAGTTGATCCGGCCGAAGGTCGCCAGCGACCCGATGAGGCCGATGTTCGGGCCTTCCGGGGTCTCGATGGGGCACATGCGGCCGTAGTGCGACGGGTGGACGTCACGGACCTCCATGCCGGCACGGTCGCGGGACAGGCCGCCCGGGCCGAGCGCGGACAGGCGACGCTTGTGCGTCAGGCCGGCCAGCGGGTTGTTCTGGTCCATGAACTGGGACAGCTGCGAGGTGCCGAAGAACTCCTTGATCGCCGCCACCACGGGGCGGATGTTGATCAGGGTCTGCGGGGTGATCGCCTCGACGTCCTGGGTGGTCATGCGCTCGCGCACGACGCGCTCCATGCGGGACAGGCCGGTGCGGATCTGGTTCTCGATCAGCTCGCCCACCGCACGGATGCGACGGTTGCCGAAGTGGTCGATGTCGTCGATCTCCACGCGCACATCCACCGGCTCGCCGTCGCGCGTGCCCTTGATGACGGTCTCGCCGGCGTGCAGCGCGGCGATGAAGTGCACCATCTGGACGATGTCGTCCTCGGTGAGCACAGACGCGTTGGGGTCGCCGAGGTGCACGTCCACGCCGAGCTTGCGGTTGAGCTTGTAGCGGCCCACCTTGGCGAGGTCGTAGCGCTTCGGGGTGAAGTACAGGTTGTTCAGCAGCGTCTGCGCGGCGTCGACGGCGGCCGGCTCGCCCGGGCGCAGCTTGCGGTAGATGTCGAGCAGGGCCTCGTCCTGGTCCGCGGTGCCGTCCTTCTCGAGGGTGGCGCGGATGGAGTCGTAGTGGCCGAACTCCTCCAGGATGCGGGACTCGGTCCAGCCCATGGCCTTGAGCAGCACCGTCACGGGCTGCTTGCGCTTGCGGTCGAGGCGGACGCCGACCTGGTCACGCTTGTCCACCTCGAGCTCGAACCAGGCGCCGCGCGAGGGGATGATCTTCGCGGAGAAGATCTCCTTGTCCGAGGTCTTGTCCGGGGTGCGCTCGAAGTAGGCGCCCGGGGAGCGGACCAGCTGGGAGACGACGACGCGCTCGGTGCCGTTGATGATGAACGTGCCGTTGCGGGTCATCAGCGGGAAGTCGCCCATGAAGACGGTCTGCTGCTTGATCTCGCCGGTCGTGTTGTTCATGAACTCGGCCTTGACGTACAGCGGGGCGGAGAAGGTCGCGTCGCGATCCTTGCACTCCTCCTCCGTCATCTTCGCGTCGGCGAACTCGGGCTCGGCGAAGGACAGGGACATGGTGCCCTGGAAGTCCTCGATCGGGGAGATCTCCTCGAAGATGTCCGTCAGTCCCGAGGTGACGGGCACGGAGTGGTCGTCGGCGGCCAGGGCGGCGTCCACGCGCGCGGCCCACCGCTCATTGCCGATCAGGCGGTCGAACGACTCGGTCTGCAGCGCCAGCAGGTCCGGCACGTCCAGCGGCTCGGAGATCTTGGCGAAGGAGACGCGTCCGGCGGAGGCGCCGGATCGCGGGGAGACGGTAGCGGTTTCGTTGGAGGTGCTCGAGGCGACCACGTAGGATCCTTCCACAGGCCTTCTGGGTTCCGTTCGCTCCCCTGCCGCGAGACGGCGGCGCCGGCCCACCGCTATATGAAGGCCGTGCGGAACCGTGCGGGCCACGGCGGGACGCGAGGTCCTGCGGGCGGCACGGAACAGGGGAGATGCAAAGATCCATCCTATCCGCGCCCGTCGCCCCTGTCCAGCCGGGGGTGCGTGACCCGGGACGCCACGAGGCCCCCGGTCCGCAGCGCGGGTCCGGGGGCCTCGTGAGGAGGCGTGATGCGGCTCAGGCCGCGATCATCACTTGAGGGTGACGGTGGCGCCGGCGCCCTCGAGCTGCTCCTTGGCCTTCTCGGCGGTCTCCTTGTTGACGCCCTCGAGGATGGGCTTGGGAGCGCCGTCCACCAGGTCCTTGGCCTCCTTCAGGCCGAGGGAGGTGAGGGCGCGCACCTCCTTGATGACGCCGATCTTCTTGTCGCCGGCGGCCTCGAGGACGACGTCGAACTCGTCCTTCTCCTCGGCGGCGGCGGCCTCGGCACCGCCGGCGGCACCGCCGGCGGCGGCCACGGCCACGGGGGCGGCGGCGGTGACGTCGAACTTCTCCTCGAACGCCTTGATGAACTCGGACAGCTCGATGAGGGTCAGCTCCTCGAACGCGGCGAGCAGCTCTTCGGTGGTCAGCTTGGCCATGATGGCTCCTTTACGGGTACGTCTTGACTACGTGTGAAGTGGTGGGCCGTGCAGCCCGGGGCGGACTGCTCAGGCAGCCTCGCCCTGCGCGGCGCGCAGCGCCTCGACCGTGCGGACGGTCTTGGACAGCGGCGCCTGGAACAGGGCGGCAGCCTTGGACATGCTGCCCTTCATCGCGCCGGCGAACTTGGCCAGCAGCACCTCGCGGGACTCGAGGTCCGCGAGCTTCTTGATGCCGGCCTCGTCCAGGGGCTGGCCATCCATGTAGCCGCCCTTGAGCACGAGCTTCTCGTGATCCTTGGCAAAGTCACGCAGGGCCTTCGCGACGTTGACCGGGTCCCCGGTCACGAACGCGATCGCGGTGGGACCGGACAGGTGAGCCTCGAGGCCCTCCAGACCGGCGTCCTTGGCCGCGATCTCGGCCAGCGTGTTCTTCGCCACGGCGTAGGTCGCGTCCTGACGGATGGAGTCGCGCAGCTGCTTGAGCTCCGTCACCGTCAGGCCACGGTATTCCGTCAGAACAGCGGCGCTGGACTCACGGAACAGGTCCGTGAGCTCAGCCACCGCCGACTCCTTCGCGGACGTCGCCATGGCACTCCTCTCGATGATGCGTGGGAACCGCCACCCCGAGACGAGAAAGCGCCCCGTGCAGATGCACGGGGCGCAGCAGGAGCATCGACGCGGCCGGACCCGGAGGGTCGACGTGCGGATGCGAGAGTGGCTCACGTTCACCTGCGCGGGCCGTCTCCGTCAGGGAGATCCTTCGGTGGGCTCTGCCCGGAGGCAGGGCACCACGACCGGCGGTCTTCGGTAGGCACCAGCGTACACGTCCGGGGCGGGCCCGCAAAATCGACCCGGGACGACGCCGGCCGGTCGTCCCCGCTGCGGGGACGACCGGCCGACGTCGTGGGCCCCGATCACCGGGGCCGCGTGGCTCAGAGCTCGGAGGAGTCCACCGAGGTCACGTTCGGGTCCATGGGCACGCCCGGGCCGAAGGTGGTGGCCACGGTGGCCTTGGAGATGTAGCGGCCCTTGGAGGAGGACGGCTTCAGACGCAGGACCTCCTCGAGGGCTGCGGCGTAGTTCTCCACCAGGGCCTTGGCCTCGAAGGAGGTCTTGCCGATGATGAAGTGCAGGTTGGAGTGCTTGTCGACGCGGAAGTCGATCTTGCCGCCCTTGATGTCGGCCACGGCCTTGGCCACGTCCGGGGTCACGGTGCCGGTCTTGGGGTTCGGCATCAGGTTGCGGGGGCCGAGCACCTTGCCCAGACGGCCGACCTTGCCCATGAGCTCCGGGGAGGCCACGGCGGCGTCGAAGTCCACCCAGCCCTCGGAGATCCGGGCGATCAGGTCGTCGTCGCCCACGACGTCCGCGCCGGCGGCGCGGGCGGCCTCGGCGCGGTCACCGGTGGCGAACACGACGACGCGGGCGGTCTTGCCGGTGCCGTGGGGCAGGCTCACGGAGCCGCGGACCATCTGGTCGGCCTTGCGGGGGTCGACCGAGAGGCGGAGGGCCACCTCCACGGTGGCGTCGGTCTTGGAGGGGTTGGTCTCCTTGGCGAGGCGGATCGCCTCCACCGGCGAGTACAGATCCTCGCCGATCGCGGCCTTGGCCGCCTTGTATGCCTTGCTGCGCTGTGCCATCTGCGTTCTTCTCCTTGTGCAGTCGTGGTCTGCGGGCCGCGCTCGGCCCTGCCACTGGAAGGGGGTGGGGGTGGGCGTCAGCCCTCGACGGTGATGCCCATCGAGCGGGCGGTGCCCGCGATGATCTTGGCGGCGGCCTGGACGTCGTTGGCGTTCAGGTCCTCCATCTTGGTCTGGGCGATCTCCTCGCACTGGGCCTGGGTCAGCGTGCCGACCTTGGCCGTGTGCGGGGTGGCGGAGCCCTTGGCGACGCCGGCGGCCTTCTTGATGAGCTCGGCGGCCGGCGGGGTCTTGGTCACGAAGGTGAACGAGCGGTCCTCGTACACGGTGATCTCGACCGGGACCACGTTGCCGCGCTGCGACTCGGTGGCGGCGTTGTACGCCTTGCAGAACTCCATGATGTTCACGCCGTGCTGGCCCAGGGCGGGGCCGATGGGCGGGGCCGGGTTGGCGGCGCCGGCCTGGATCTGAAGCTTGATCAGACCGGTGACCTTCTTCTTGGGAGCCATGAGTGGATCCTTCTCTCACTGGGGGACCCTCGGCGCAGGAGCGCACCGGGGGCGGTGGCCGCCGTGGCGCGGCGGCCGGTGCCGCGTCCGGGCCGGCAGGCGGCCGGCCCGGTGCGGAAGCGTCGGGTGTCCTCAGATGGCCTTGGTCACCTGGTTGAAGGACAGCGTCACGGGGGTCTCGCGCTCGAAGATCGAGACGAGCACCACGAGCTGCTGGGCCTCCGGCTTGATCTCGGAGATCGTGGCCGGGAGGGTCTCGAACGGGCCGTCGTTGACGGTGACCGACTCGCCGACCTCGAAGTCCACGTGGATCGCGGGGGCGGCGGGCGCGCCGGACTCGGCCGCGGCGGGGACGGCCAGGCCGGCCTTCTCGGCGGCGCGGGCGGCCTCCTGGATCACGGACGGGGCGAGCATGTCGTACACCTCGTCCAGGCTGAGCGGCTGCGGGTGGTGGGCGTCGTTGCCCACGAAGCCCGTGACGCCCGGGGTGTGCCGTACGACGCCCCACGAGGCGTCGTCGAGGTCCATGCGGACGAGCACGTAGCCCGGGATGCGCACGCGCGAGACGATCTTGCGCGTGGTGTTCTTGATCTCCACGACCTCCTCCATGGGGACCTCGATCTCGTAGATCGAGTCCTCCATGTCCTGGGTCAGGATGCGGGCCTCGAGGTTCGTCTTCACGCGCTTCTCGTAGCCGGCGTAGGTGTGGACGACGTACCAGTCGCCGGGCTGGCGGCGCAGGCGGGTGCGCAGCTCCTCGGCGGGGTCCACGGCGGGCTCGTCGTCGGACTGCTCCTCGACGGGGGTCGGTGCGTCCTCGCCCTCGGCGACGGCCAGGTCGGCCTCCTGCACGGTGGCCTCGGCGGTCTCGTCACCGCTGCCGGCGACCTCGTCCAGGGCGTCCTCGACGGGCGTGCCGGCGTCCTGCGCGGTCTCGGCGGTCTCCTCGGCCACGGCGTCCTCCGACATCGGGACGGACTCCTCGGCGGGCTGACGATCCAGTTCCTGCTCGGACACGGTTCCTGCTTTCTGCTGACGGACGGCGGGCCCTGCCGTCGGGGAGGGCCCTCACGGGCGTGCGGGGGACGCGTCCTGCGACGTCGGGACCGTCCGCGCCGGGCTCAGAGGCCGCCGGCGCCGAACAGGAGACCCGCCACGGTGCCGAACACCCAGTCCAGCCCCATGACCAGCAGGATCATGAACGCCACGAAGGCGAGCACCACTCCGGTCGTGCGCAGCAGCTCCTCGCTCGTGGGGGTGACGACCTTGCGGAGCTCGTCCACCACCTGGCGCAGGAACAGCGCGATCCGCGCGAACAGCCCGCGACGCTGCCTGCTCGGCGTGGGGGCGGGCCCCCCGCCGTTCGCCGCCATCTCAGTCACGTGGCCTCACTCGTCGGATCGCCGAATCGCTTTCTACACGTCCGATGCCGAGCACGAGGCCCGGCATCGAGCAGGGCAGACAGGACTCGAACCTGCAACCTGCGGTTTTGGAGACCGCTGCGCTACCAATTGCGCCACTACCCTTCGAACCGACGGAGCCGACCGAACCCTCGCGGGATCGACCGCGAACGCGGTACCGGAGATCCAGGATACGCCATCGGGCGGCGGGAGTCGAACGGGCCCCGGGCAGTCAGTACCCTGGCAGGACGGAGCCCCGCTCCGCCCCGCCCTCCCCGTCGAGCTCGAAGAAGGTCCTCATGGCCGCGCCCGCCCGCCGCGTCTCCGCCCGTCTGTCCGCCATCGCGCCCTCCGCCACCCTCGCCGTCGACGCCCGCGCCAAGGAGCTCAAGGCCGCCGGGCGCCCGGTGATCGGCTTCGGCGCCGGCGAGCCCGACTTCCCCACCCCGGACTACATCGTGGAGGCCGCCGTCGCCGCGGCCCGGGACCCGAAGAACCACCGCTACTCCCCCGCCGCCGGCCTGCCCGAGCTGCGCGAGGCGATCGCGGCCAAGACGCTGCGCGACTCCGGCGTGTCCCTCGAGGCCGCCCAGGTGCTCGTGACCAACGGCGGGAAGCAGGCCGTGTACAACGCCTTCGCCGCCCTGCTGGACCCGCAGGACGAGGTGCTCGTCCCCGCCCCCTACTGGACCACCTACCCGGAGGCGATCCGCCTGGCCGGCGGCGTGCCGGTCGAGGTGTTCGCCGGCCCCGAGCAGGGCTACAAGGTCACCGTGGACCAGCTCGACGAGGCCGTCACGGACCGCACCAAGGTGCTCCTGTTCGTCTCCCCCTCCAACCCCACCGGCGCCGTGTACTCCCCCGAGGAGACGGCGGCGATCGGCCGGTGGGCACGGGAGCGGGGGCTGTGGGTGGTCACCGACGAGATCTACGAGCACCTGACCTACGACGGCATGCCGTTCACCTCGATCGTCCGCGCCGTGCCCGAGCTGGCGGAGCAGTCCGTGATCCTCAACGGCGTCGCCAAGACCTACGCCATGACGGGCTGGCGCGTCGGGTGGATGGCCGGCCCGCTGGACGTGGTCAAGGCCGCCACGAACCTGCAGTCCCACGCCACCTCGAACGTGGCCAACGTGTCGCAGCGGGCCGCGCTGGCCGCCATCGCCGGCCCGTTGGACGCCGTGGCGGAGATGAAGACGGCGTTCGACCGCCGGCGCCGGGCCATGGTCGAAGCCATGGACGCCGTGCCGGGCTTCCACTGTCCCACCCCGCAGGGTGCGTTCTACGCGTACGTGGACGTGCGGGAGGCGCTCGGGAAGACCTACCGCGGCGGCGTCACCCCCACGACGTCGGCCGAGCTGGCCGCCTTCATCCTCGACGAGGCGGAGGTCGCCGTGGTCCCCGGCGAGGCGTTCGGCCCGTCCGGCTACCTGCGACTGTCCTACGCGCTGGGCGATGCGGACCTCGCCGAGGGCGTCGAGCGCATCCGCGCCCTGCTCAGCGCCTGAGCCGCACACCCCGCCCCTGAGCCCCGCGACGCCGCGTGCCGCGGGGCTCAGGCGTATCCGCGGCGCGCGGCCCAGCGGGTCAGCTCGTGGCGGTTGGAGAGCTGGAGCTTGCGCAGCACGGAGGACACGTGGGTCTCGACCGTGCGGTCCGAGATGAACAGCTCCGCCCCGGCCTCCCGGTAGGTGTAGCCGCGGGCAATCAGCCGCATGACCTCCCGCTCCCGTGCCGAGAGCCGGTCGAGGTCCTCGTCGGGGGCCGCAGCCCCGCTCGCCGCCGCGGCGGGGACGAGCGGGGGCGCGGGCGCCGTGCCGCGGAAGGCGTCGAGGACGAACCCGGCCAGCCGGGGCGAGAACACCGCGTCGCCGTCGGCCACGCGGACCGCCGCGTCCGCCACCTCCGCGCCGGAGGCCGTCTTGGTGATGTAGCCGCGGGCCCCCGCACGGATCACGGCGACGACGTCCTCGGCCGCATCCGAGACGGACAGGGCCAGGAACCGCTGCGCGGGTCGGCGCGCGAGGACGCGCTCGGCCACCTCCGCTCCCCCGCCGCCGGCCCCGCCGGGCAGGTGCACGTCCAGCAGCACCACATCCGGCGCCAGGTCCAGCACGGTGCGGACGGCCTCGTCCACGTCCCCGGCCTCGCCGACGATGGCCAGTCGGTCCGGGTCCAGGTCGGCGCGCAGGCCGGAGCGGAAGATCGCGTGGTCGTCCACGATGACGGCCGTGCGCGGGGCGGGGTCGGTCATGGGTGCTCCTGTCCGGTGCGCGCTCGCGCACCCTCGGGCTCGGCCAGCGTCAGGTGGACCTCGGTGCCGCCCGGGCCGGACCGGATGCGGGCGGTCCCGCCGGCACGCTCCATGCGGCCGAGGATCGACTCCCGCACGCCGAGCCGGTCGGCCGGGACCGTGGGCAGGTCGAAGCCGGGGCCGCGGTCCCGGACGAACACCTCCGCGACGGTGCGGCCGCGGTCGTCCTCACCGGCCTCCGCGAAGACCTGCGCGTCGCCGGCGTGCCGGGCCGCGTTCTGCATGGCCTCGCGCGCCGCGGCCGCGAGCGGCTCGAGCCACGCCCCCGCGGCCCGCCCCACGGCCACGACCTCCACCCGGGCCCCGTGGGCGTCCTCGACGGCGGCGGCGTGCTGGTCGAGCGCCTCCGCCAGGGAGTGCGGGCCGCCGCGGGAGTCCAGGGCGAGGAACTGACGCAGCTCACGCTCCTGGGCGCGGGCCACCCGGGCCACCACGTCCGCGTCCTGGGCGCGCCGCTGGATGAGGGCGAGGGACTGCAGCACCGAGTCGTGCAGGTGCGCCGCGATCTCGGCGCGCTGGGCCTGCACCGCGAACGCGGTCCGCTCCGCGTCGCGTCGGCGCAGCCAGGCCAGGGCGTAGGGCATGGCCACCAGCGCCGCGCCGGCGAGCATCGCGACGGCGGCCAGCAGAGCCCGCCACAGCTCGCCCGAGCTCACGGCGCCCAGGACGATGGCCAGCACCGCCAGCAGCACGAGGGCCGTGCCGAGCACGAGGCGGACCAGTCGTCCGCTCCGCCCGGCCCGGGGCCCGCCCGCCAGGTCGAGCTGCATCCAGGCCAGGCCGAGGCCGATCACGAGGACGGCCACCGGGCCCACGAGCGCCCAGTCGACGGTGAGGCCGAGGCCGTCCGCGACGGTCAGCACGCCCACGCCGAGCACCACGGCGGCCAGCAGCACCGGCCAGCCGCCCTCGCGCACCCGCTCGAGCACCTCGGGGGCGCGACCACGCAGGGTGGGGGCGTCGGCGGCGGGGGCGCCGTCCGGACCCTCCTCCGGCATGAGCAGCCAGAGCCACACGTACAGGGCCAGGCCCGCGCCGCCCAGCAGGCTCAGCAGCGCCAGGGCCGCGCGGACGCGGCCGGCGGGCATCCCGAGGTGCCGGGCGAGCCCCGCGGCGACGCCGGACACCGGACGGTCGGCCCCGTGCCGCATCAACGGCGGACGCGGGGCCGGCGCGGGCGCGGACGGGGTGGGCATGCCCCCATCCTGCCGTGTCGGACGGGGCGGCACATCCGGGGAGGATTCCGGGAGTTCCCGGATGGGCGGGGGCCGCAGGCGGACGAGGATGGAGACATGACGAGCACACACGACCCGTTCACCGGCCCCGGCCCCCACGTCGCCCCCGACGGAGCCGCCTCGGGCGAGACCGGCCCCGACGGACTGGACGCCCTGCCGGGCTGGCTGCGCCGCGCCGTCCTGAGCTGGGGCGTGCGCCGCTCGCCGGCCTCGTGGGTCGGCGGGGTGCTCGGCGGGGTGGCCGAGCGCTACCGCATCGACCCGCTGCTCGCCCGCGGCGTGTTCGTCGCCGTGTGCATGGTCTCCGCGGGCCTGGGCCTGCTGGCCTACGCGGCCGCCTGGGCCGTGCTCCCCGACGCCGACGGACGCGTGCAGTTCGGCCGCCTGCGCCGCAGGGAGTGGCAGGACGCCACCGTGGCCATCGGCGTGATCGGGGCGATCGGCGCCCTCAACCTGCTGCTCGGCGCCGGGTTCACCCTCATCGCCCCGGCCGTGGGCGGCCCCGGCTCCCTCCTGGGCCTGGGCGCGCTGGCCGTGCTCGTCTGGTGGCTCGTGACCCGCTGGGACGGCCGGGCGCAGGCCCGCGTGGCCCCGGGCCGGGTCCCCGACGCCGACCAGCCCGCCCACGCCGTGCCGCGCCCGGCCTGGTACGTCGGCGGAGGTCCGCGCGAGCGGGCGGCCGAGGTCACCGACCCGCACGGCTTCCGCCCCGAGTGGATCGACCCCGCGACCGGCACCTGGCGCGACCACGTCCACTCCCGCGAGCGGCGAGCCGCGACGCGCCTGGCCGAGGAGGCCCCCCGGGCGGCCACCGCCCCGACCGGCTCGGGGTCCGCAGCCACGGCCGCGAAGCCGCGCCTCGGGCCGATCGCGCAGGCCGCCACCTACGCCGGGGCCGTCCTCGCCGCGCTCGCCGCCCTCGGGATCAGCCTGCTGCTCGGCGTCGGTCCGACCCCCACGCTGCTGGCGGTGCCCATGCTCGTCGCCGCGCTCGCGGTGATCGCCCCCGTCCTGCTGGGCGCTCTGCTCAGCGGCCGTCGTCCCGGCACCCTCGGCCCGGCGAGCGGCATCCTCGTGGGTGCGACGGCCCTCCAGGTCGCCGTCCTCGTGGCCCTCGGCTGACCCGCCGCCCGTCGCCCGTCCCCTGACGCGACGCGGCGGGCACGCCTAGGGTGGTGCCGACCCCCACGAGAACGCCCGAGAGGACCCCCATGCGCGTCGGAATGCTCACCTCCGGAGGCGACTGCCCCGGCCTCAACGCCGTCATCCGCTCCGCCGTCCTGCACGGCATCAAGTCGTACGACATGGAGATGGTGGGCATCCGCAACGGGTGGTCCGGCCTGATCGAGAAGGACGTCGAGGACCTGCCCCGCTCCCGCGTGCGCGGCCTGGCCCGCACCGGCGGCACCATCCTCGGCACCTCCCGCACGCACCCCTACAACGCGGAGGGCGGCGGCCCGGAGAACATGCTCCGCAACCTGCGCGAGCTGGACATCGACGCCGTCATCGCCATCGGCGGCGAGGGCACCCTGGCCGGCGCGAACCGCCTGGCCGCGGACGGGCTGCCGATCGTGGGCGTGCCCAAGACGATCGACAACGACCTGCAGGGCACCGACTACACGTTCGGCTTCGACACGGCCGTGCAGATCGCCACGGACGCCATGGACCGGCTGCGCACCACGGGCGAGTCCCACCACCGCTGCATGGTCGCCGAGGTCATGGGCCGCCACGTCGGCTGGATCGCCCTGCACTCGGGCATGGCCGCCGGCGCCCACGCGATCCTCATCCCCGAGGTCCGCACCCCGATGTCCCAGGTCGCCGAGTGGGTGCAGCAGGTCCACGACCGCGGTCGCTCCCCGCTGGTCGTGGTGGCGGAGGGCTTCGTCCCCGAGGGCCACGACGACCCGCTGGCCGAGGCCGGCGTCGAGGCGTCCGGCCGGCCGCGTCTGGGCGGCATCGGCGAGTGGGTGACCCGCGAGATCGAGGAGATGACGGGCATCGAGACGCGCAGCACCATCCTGGGCCACATCCAGCGCGGCGGCGCCCCCACCGCCACGGACCGCGTGCTCTCCACGCGCTTCGGCATGGGCGCCGTCGACCTCGTCGCGCAGCGCCGCTGGGGACAGATGGTGGCGGCCAACGGCACGGAGATCATCTCCATCCCCATGAGCGCCGCCCTCAAGGGCCTCAAGAAGGTGCCGGTCTCGCGCTACGACGAGGCGAAGATCCTGTTCGGCCGGTGAGACCCGACCACCCCGCCGTCGGCGTGCTGGCCCTCGGGCTGGCGCGTCGGCTCGGCCTGCCCGACACCGCGCTGCTGCCCGGCGACGCCCCGGCGGCGGGCGCCGAGCCGCGCCGCATCGAGGTGGTCCGGCCGGATGGGGCCGAGGCGGAGGTGCTGGCCCTGCCCTGGGCCACCGTCGTGGCGGGGCCGGCGTGGTTCACGCGTGCCTGCCGCGGCGTGCCCGCCGAGGCGCTGGGCGTGGAGTCGGCCCTGCTGCGGACGGCGGTGCGGGCCGCCGCCGGGGAGGCGGTGCGCTCGCGTGGCGAGTTCACGCTCTACGCGACCGAGGAACCGCCGCCGGTCGACCCCTCGCGCACCGTCGCCGTGTCCGACGACCCCGCCCACGTCCACGCCGTGGTCGCGCAGGCCCCCGCAGACGACATGGCCGAGGCGGGTGTCCCCTCCTGGGAGTCCTCGGTCGCGCTCGTTCCCGACGACGGCGCGGGACGGGCGATCGAAGCCGCGGTGGCGGCGGCGGGGCATCGCGTGACGGGCGGCGTGCTGGCCTCGCTGGGCACCCTCACCCCACCGCGGCTGCGCGGTCGTGGGCTCGGCCGCTACGCGGTGGCCGTGGCGATGGACCGGGCGGCGCTGGAGGGGCTGCTGCCGTTCGCCGAGGTGCTGGCGGGCCACACAGCCGCGCACCACGTGGCGATCGCCGTCGGGCTGGAGGCGGCGGGCACGCGGACCGTCCTCGCGCTGGACTGAGCCGGCGAGTCGGTCAGCGCAGGCGGCCCACGCCGCGCGGTCGGCCGACGACCTGCCCGGCGTCCGGGGACACGAGCGGCTCCTGGCTCGCGGCGATCCAGCCGCCCTCGGCGGCACCGTCCTCGCCGGGAGCGTCCTCGCGGACCAGCAGCTCGGCGTCCACGGGCACCGTGCGCTTGAGCAGCGCCAGGGCGACGGCGCCCGCCTCATGGTGCTGGGCCGCGGCGGTGACCGTCCCCACCGGACGGGCGGCGGCGCGGGCCTCGGGCGTGTCCTCGGCCGGCCGGAGGATCACGGGGGCACCGTGCTCGGGGAGCGCGTGGACGGAGCCGTCCAGGAGCAGGCGGGTGAGGCGGCGGGGCGGGCGGCCCAGGTTGTGCACGCGCGCCACGGTCTCCTGACCGCGGTAGCAGCCCTTCTCGAGGTGCACGGCGGTGCGCAGCAGGTCCAGCTCGTGCGGGATCGCGCGGTCGTCCACGTCGAGGGCCCGGCGGGGGCGGCCGGCCTCGATGCGCAGCGCCTCGGCCGCCGTCGTGCCCGCCAGGGACCAGCCCGCGAGCACGCCCGTGCCGAGCGCGCGGACGGTGGCCTCGAGGTCGGCCCGGGTGATGAGGTACTCGCGCCAGGACCAGTCCGCACCCGGGTGGGTCGCCGGATCCGGATCGGCCGTGTAGGCCCAGCCGCCCGCCCCGACGCGCGGCCACGGGTCCAGCCACACGGTGCGGTCCTCCCAGCCGGGCACGGGCGCGGTGGCGCCCACGACGGCGACCGCCCCGGTGTGGTCCCGCAGCGTGACGTCGTGGGAGAAGCGCATCGAGGTGAGCCACGCGGCCAGGCCCGGGCCGTCCTCGCGGTCCGTGACGAGCCAGGCCGCGGTACCGTCCTCGAGCAGGTGGGCGGCGTGCTCGATCCGCCCCTGCACGTCGAGGAAGAGGATCTCGGTGCTCGTGCCGGGGGGCAGCGTCTCGACGTGCTGCGTGCCGAGCGTGTGCAGCCAGCTCAGCCGGTCCGGGCCGGACACGGAGAGCACGGCCCGGTGGGAGAGGTCGACCAGGGCGCGGCCCCGGGCGAGGGCGCGCTGCTCTGGCAGGGGGCGACCGTAGTGCGCGGCGACGCCGGCGTCCGGGCCGCGGCCCTCGACGGCGCCGCCGGCCGGCCCCTGCGGCTCGGCCACGGCCAGGTCCAGCAGCGGGCTGCGGGAGGTCGTCACGACTGCTCCCCGCGAGCCCCGCGAGGACGCTCGGCCCCCGGAGCGAGCCGACCCTCGGCCGCGCTCGGCATGCGGTCCAGGATGGCGGAGGCGTGCGCCTCGAGCTCGGCGCCCGCGGCGTCCGCGACGTCCCAGCGCCAGAACAGCTGCCCGTTCACGAGACCGGCCATGCGGGTGGCCCGGTGGTACGGGCCGGCGGCGGAGCCACGCAGGACCGCGTCCGTGGCCAGCTGCAGCTGCGGGCCCTTGATGCGGCCGTAGTACAGCTCGGACAGCGAGCCCGGATGCGTGATGGTGGCGGTCAGGCCGAAGCCCTCGTCACCGGCGCGCAGCCGCTCGACGTCCTCGGCGGAGCGGAACGCGGGGACGATGTCCGCCGGGCGCATGCCGGGGCCGACGTCGCCGTCGCGCCGCGCCCGGTCCACCTGCCAGAAGCCGGACTCCACGGTCAGCGGACGCAGCAGCGTGCCGTCCGCCTCGCACAGCCACGACTCGGCGCGGTACTCCACGAACGGCAGACCGTGCTCGGTGAAGTCCACCCGCTGATAGAAGATCTCGGTCCCGGCGGAGCCGTCGCCGAGGCGGCCCTGGCCCTCCCAGCTGCCGATGAGCCAGGACAGGGGCGCGAGCTCGGGGGTGAGGTCGTACGGGAGTTCAGTCGCCATGGCAGATCACGGCGCGGCCCGACAGCGGGCCGCGCGTCCTCAGCGCTGGCCCTTGAAGAGGCCGCTGATGACGACCGCGGCGACGGCGGCCATGCCCAGGCCGGCCAGGACCACGAGGGCCAGGAAGAAGATCTCGAGCGCAAGAAGGGTATCCATGCGGGACATCCTACCGAGCGGGCCCGACCTGTCAGGCCAGGAAGCCCACCATGACGTGCGCCACCACGCCGGCCGCGCCCACGGGCGCCAACGCGAGGGCGTAACCCGCCCGGCGCGGGCGCAGGGTGGTGCCCACCGGCCGGTCCTCGGGTCGCGGCCGCGACGACGGCGCCGTGGCGGCGGTCAGGGACACCAGCACGGCCACCGCGAGCGCCGCGGCCGTGACGGCCGGCCGGTCCCGGGCGCCCACGCCGGCCAGCGCCGAGACGGGCCAGGCGAGCACCGTGCCGAGGGGGATGACGACGAGCGCCAGGACTCCCGGCCGGCCCTGCATCCACGGGGTGAGGCCGACGAGGGAGACCGCGGCCACCGTGACCGCCAGCGTGATGACCAGCCCGGCGACCGCAGGGGTGTCGCTCCAGCGTGAGACGGCCACCCAGCACGCCGTCACGACGGCCATGAACGCCCCGCCCATCGTGGCGACGGTGGACTCGAGGCGCAGCGGCCGGCCGGTCCCGCGCACCAGCTGGACGACGAACGAGGCCATGGTGCTCCAGGCGACGACGACGGCGAGCGGCTCGAAGAGCGTCCAGGCCCCGCTGTGGCCGTCCTCGAGCGGCGGCCACAGCAGCATGAGCAGCACCGCGATGCCCCCGGCGACGGCCAGGGTGACGCTGAGCGAGAGGCGCGCGGGCGCCCCCATCTGCCGCGGCCAGCCCCAGGCGATGACCAGGATCACGACGGCGGCGGCGAGGGCGGCGGGGACCGGGCCCAGCAACGCGGCACCGCCCAGGACGAGGGCGGCGACGGCCGCACTCAGGGCCATGGACAAGCGCATCACCTGCCCCATCCTGCCAGGTGCGCACCGGCTGGGCCCTGGGCGGGCGACGGCGGGGCGCACCTCGCGGGCCACCGTCCTCCTTCCGTAGGGTGGCCGGCATGGCCGAACACCCCACCCCCACGACCTCCGACGCCGACGGCATGCCGCGCGTCGTCACCCCGCGCCCGGAGGAGGCGAGCGCCGTCCTGGACCTGGCCGACCGTGCCGGGGCGGCGGACGGCCATCCCCCGCTCTCGGACCAGACGCGCGTGCTGCTCGCCCGCGGCGGGCAGCTCTGGTGGGGGGCCACCCGGGGCACGGACGGGGCGATCGACGGGGCGGCCGTGCTCGTGCCGGAGGGCGCGGCGGCCGTGCTCGAGCTCGTCGTCGATCCGACCGCACGCCGCACCGGACGGGGGACCGTCCTGGCCGACGCCGCGGCCGCCGCGGTCCGGGACCTGGCGCGGGAGGCGACCACGAGCGTCTGGGCCCACGGCATGCTCCCGGGGGCGGTCCGGCTCGCCCGGCGGCACGGCCTCGAGCCCGTCCGCGAGCTGCGCCGGATGCGCCTGTCGCACGCGGCGCTCGCCGCCCTGCCGGAGGTGCGGCTCGCCGACGGGGTGGCCCTGCGCGGCTTCGTCCCCGGCCAGGACGAGCAGGCCTGGCTGGACGTGAACGCCGCCGCCTTCGCGGACCACCCCGAACAGGGCAGCCTGACCCGCGCCGACCTCGACGACCGCATGGCGGAGGACTGGTTCGACGCCGACGGCCTCCTGCTCGCCGCCCGCGAGGCGGACGGGCGGCTGCTCGGCTTCCACTGGACGAAGGTGGAGCCGGATGCCGGAGCCGACGGCCCGCGCGTCGGGGAGGTGTACGCCGTGGGCGTCTCCCCCGACGCCCAGGGCCTCGGCCTCGGTCGGGCCCTGACGCTGGCGGGGCTGCACCGGATGGCGGAACAGGGAGTCGACGTCGTGGACCTGTACGTGGACGCGGACAACACGGCCGCCGTCGCGCTCTACGCGTCCCTCGGCTTCGAGCTGTTCGCCGCCGACGCCCAGTACCGCCGCCCCTGAGACCCTCGGGCGGGGACCGGCCGGGCACATCCCGGCGGCCTCGTATCCTGGTGGGGCCGGCCCCCGCGGGGTCGGCCACGCCCCGTGCCCTGCCCCAGCAGTCGTCGCGGCCGCCGCACCCCGAGAGGAACCCGCCCCATGCCCTCGTCCCACGCCGACCGCGTCGCCCGCTGGTCCACGGAGGACCGCGCCTCGGAAGGCCCCCGCGCCGAGGTGCTGGCCGCCGGCATGCTGCCGTGGCGCCGCGTGCCCGGCGGCCTCGAGGTGATGGTGATCCACCGGCCCCGCTACGACGACTGGTCGTGGCCCAAGGGCAAGCTCGATCCGGGTGAGACGCTGCCGGAGTGCGCGGTCCGCGAGCTGCGCGAGGAGGTCCGCCTGGAGCTGCGGCCGGGCATCCCGCTGTGCGTGACCGCGTACGAGGTGCCCGGCAAGCGGGGCGTACGTCAGAGCAAGGAGGTCTGGTACTGGGCCGCCGAGGTCGACGGCCAGCGCGCCCTGCCCGACGGCGACGAGGTGGACGAGGTCCGCTGGGTCGGGCCGGACGAGGCCCGGCGGCTGCTGACGAACGACTCGGATCGCGAACCGCTCGAGCTGCTGCTGCGTGCCGCCTCCCGGGGGCGCCTGCGGACCGTGCCGCTGCTGGTGCTGCGCCACGCCAAGGCCAAGCCCCGCTCCTCGTGGTCCCGCGCCGAGCAAGAGCGCCCGCTGGCGGCGACGGGCCGGCGGCAGGCGCTCGCCGTCGAGGGCCTCGTGTCGGCCTGGCGGCCGGAGCGGCTGGTCTCCTCCCCGTGGCGCCGCTGCGTGGAGACGCTGGCCCCGCTCGTGAAGTCCAGCCGGCTGCCGCTGAAGACCAAGGGCGCGTTCACGGAGACCACGGCCCGGGAGAAGCCCAAGAAGACCCGCAAGGTGATGGCCGAGCTCATGGGCCGCTCCCGGCCGCTGGTCGTGTGCACGCACCGGCCGGTGCTGCCGACCCTGTTCGAGGTGGTCGAGGACGCGGCCGCCGGCCAGGCGGACCGCGTGCTGCGGGCCCTGCCGACCGAGGATCCGTGGCTGCGGCCCGGCGCTGTGCTGGTGGCGCACCGCGCGCTCGACCTCGACGGCGACGTGGTGGCCGTCGAGGTCTACGACCCCTGGGACGACTGAGCCGCCCGCGCCGGCCTCGGCCCGCACGACCGGGCCACCGTTGAGCGGGCCCGCCCCCGGCCCTAGGCTCGGGTCATGGAGAACACCGCCGCCCAGAGCCAGCCCGAGAAGATCGTCCACGAGCGCCTCACGGTGACCCGGGACCCGGACCGTCAGCGCTTCGAGCTGCGCCAGGACGGGACCTTCATCGGGTTCCTCGGCTACGACCAGGAGACCGTGCGCGGCGCGGACGGCGAGGACACCGTGGTCCTGCGCCTGCAGCACACCATCATCGACGAGCAGTTCGGCCGCCGCGGTTATGCCCGCGCCCTCGTGACCATGGTCCTGGACCGGCTGCGCGCGGAGGGTGACCGGATCGTGCCCGAGTGCTCCTACGTGGAGGACTACCTGCGCCGCTACCCCGAGTACCAGGACATGGTCTTCCACGGCTGACCGGGGGCGGGGCCCTGCCCTGCCGGTACCCGCCTCCGCCGGGCCGTCGACGACGCTCAGCGCGTCCGCTCGGATCGCTAGAGTGGGCCGGGTGAGCATCCCCACCCCCTACGAGGACCTCCTCGCCGACGTGATGGCCCACGGGGCCGTCAAGACGGACCGGACCGGCACGGGCACGCGCAGCGTGTTCGGCCGCCAGCTGCGCTTCGACCTGGCCGAGTCCTTCCCGCTGATCACGACCAAGCGCGTGCACTTCAAGTCGGTCGCGCTCGAGCTGCTGTGGTTCCTGCGCGGGGACTCGAACGTGCGGTGGCTCCAGGAGCGCGGCGTGCGGATCTGGAACGAGTGGGCGGACGAGGACGGCGAGCTCGGCCCCGTCTACGGCGTGCAGTGGCGCTCGTGGCCCACCCCGGACGGGGGCCACATCGACCAGATCGCCAAGGTCGTGGAGCAGATCCGGACGAACCCCGACTCGCGCCGGCACATCGTCACCGCGTGGAACCCCGCCGAGGTGGACGAGATGGCGTTGCCGCCGTGCCACGCGCTGTTCCAGTTCTACGTCTCCCCCGGTCAGGACGGCGCCCCCGGGCGGCTCTCATGCCAGCTCTACCAGCGCTCGGCGGACCTGTTCCTCGGCGTGCCGTTCAACATCGCCTCGTACGCGCTGCTCACGGTGATGGTCGCGCAGCAGACCGGGCTGACTCCCGGCGAGTTCGTGTGGACCGGCGGGGACGTGCACATCTACGCGAACCACGAGGAGCAGGTGCGCGAGCAGCTCTCCCGCGAGCCGTACCCGTACCCGCGGCTGCGGCTGCGGCGCACCCCCGCGTCGATCTTCGACTACGACTACGAGGACTTCGAGGTCCTCGACTACCGTCACCACCCCACCATCACGGCGCCGATCGCCGTCTGAGCCGAGGATGCGCAGCGACCCCATGAGCCGGGCCACCCGTCCCACCGAGCCCGTGATCGCCATGATCTGGGCCCAGACCCCCGAGCGCGTCATCGGTCGCGACGGCACCATGCCGTGGCACGTCCCGGAGGACCTCGCGCACTTCCGGGCCCACACGCACGGCCACCCCGTGATCATGGGCCGGCGCACGTGGGAGTCGTTCCCGGCGCGCTTCCGCCCGCTGCCCGGGCGCACGAACATCGTGGTCTCCCGCACCCTGACGGCCACCGAGGAGGCCGGCGCGGAGCTGCGGGCCGCGGGCGCCGTCGTCGTGCCGGACTTCGGGGCGGCCCTGGCCGCCGCGGCCGAGGCCGACGGCTGTGACACCGTGTGGGTGATCGGCGGGGCGACGCTCTACGAGCAGGCCCTCGACGTGGCCTCGCGCGCCGAGGTGACCGTGATCGACGCCGACGTCGACGGCGACACGCACGCCCCGCTGCTCGACGCCCGCTGGCGGCGCACCGCCGTCGAGCCCGCCCCCGACGCGTGGCTGGACTCCGCCTCCGGCCCGCGCCACCGCTTCGAACGATGGGAACGCGACTGACATGGCCCCGACCGACTCCGACCAGCGTCTGCTCTCCCCGCAGGCGGTCTCGTTCCTCGCGCTCGTCGTCCTGCCCGTGCTGGCGTTCGTGTGCGCCGTGTTCGGGCTGATCCTCGTGCTGCAGGGCAAGACCATCGCCGGGCTGGTGTTCCTGCTCGTGCTGACCCAGGTGTTCGCCGTGGGCGGTTTCATCGCGTGGAACAAGCGGAAGCGCGCGCAGCAGGGCCGCTAGCCTGGAGGGCATGACTTCCGCTGCCCCCGCATCTGTGAACGCCCCCGACGCGGCCGCCGTGCCCACCGTGGGCCTGGTCGGCTGGCGCGGCATGGTGGGGTCCGTCCTCCTGCAGCGCATGGCCGAGGAGGGCGACTTCGCCCGTATCCATCCCGTCTTCTTCTCCACGTCCAACGCCGGCGGTCCCGCGCCCGTGCTCGAGGGCATGGCCGGTGACCCGGGCGTGCTCCAGGACGCGTACGACGTGGACGCGCTCAAGGCCCTGCCCGTGATCCTCACCGCGCAGGGCGGGGACTACACGCAGGCCGTGTACCCGAAGCTGCGCGCCGCCGGCTGGGACGGCATCTGGATCGACGCCGCCTCCACCCTGCGCATGGCGGACACCTCCGTGATCGCACTGGACCCCGTGAACCGCGGCGTGATCGACGCCGCCCTGGCGAACGGGACGAAGGACTTCATCGGCGGCAACTGCACCGTCTCCTGCATGCTCATGGGCCTCGGTGGCCTGTTCAAGGCGGGCCTGGTCGAGTGGGGCACCGCCATGACCTACCAGGCGGCCTCCGGCGGCGGTGCCCGGCACATGCGCGAGCTGCTCATCCAGTACGCCGAGCTGGGCGGCGCGGTGCGGGCCGAGCTGGCCGATCCGGCGTCGGCGATCCTCGAGATCGACCGCAAGGTGATCGAGCTGCAGCGCGACGGCCTGGACTCGACGCAGTTCGGCGTGCCGCTGGGCGGCTCGCTGATCCCCTGGATCGACTCCGACCTGGGCGACGGCGTCTCCCGCGAGGAGCGCAAGGCCTACGACGAGACCAACAAGGTGCTCGGACTGACCGGGGCGGACCGGATCCCGTTCGACTCGCTGTGCGTGCGGATCGGCGCCATGCGCTCCCACTCGCAGGCCCTCACCCTCAAGCTCACCCGGGACGTGCCGCTGGACGAGGTCGAGCAGATCATCGCCGCGGACAACGAGTGGGTGCAGGTGGTGCCGAACACCAAGGAGGCCACGGTCACCGACCTGACCCCGATCGCCGCGACCGGCACCCTGCAGATCCCCGTCGGCCGGCTGCGCAAGCTCAACATGGGTCCCGAGTACCTGTCGGCGTTCACCGTCGGCGACCAGCTGCTGTGGGGTGCGGCCGAGCCCGTGCGCCGCATGCTGATGATCGCCACCGGCAACCTCTGAGCCGCGACGCCGGCGCGGCGGCGCGCACCCGGCCCAGCCCCGGCCCCCGTACCCGGCCCCCCGCCCCCGGCCCCCGTTTTCGTTCGGGAAACGGCGGGTGTTCGGTCGTTGTCGTTCGGGAAACGGCGCCCGCCCCGCCAAGGGGCGCCGTTTCCCGAACGAAAGCACTCCTGGGGGCGCCGTTTCCCGAACGAAAGTGGAGGGGGGTCAGAGGCTGGTGCCGATGATCATCGGCTCGGGGTGCAGCTCGACGCCGAAGCGTTCGCGCACGCCGTCGCGCACGGTGCGCGCGACCGTCAGGACGTCCTCGGTGGTCGCGTCGCCGCGGTTGGTCATGGCGAGGGTGTGCTTCGTGGACACCGACGCGCGGCCCCCGGCCAGGCCGGTGCCGTCGGCTCCGCGGCCGTCCGGCCCGCCCTCGCGGGGGGCGACCTCGGGCAGCCCGAAGCCCTTCGCGAAGCCCGCGCGATCGATCAGCCAGGCCGCCGAGAGCTTCACGAGCGGCGTCCCGTCCTCGGCCTCCCCGGCGGCGAACGCCGGGGCGCCCTCGGGCAGGGAGGCCCGCACGGACGCGGGCACGATCGGGTTCGTGAAGTAGCTGCCCGTGGACCACGTGTCCGGGTCCGCCGGATCGGACACCATCCCCTTGGCGGCGCGCAGGGCCAGCACCTCGCGGCGGACCACCGCGAGCGGGGCATGGGCGCCCTCCTCGACGTCGAGCGCGGCCGCCAGCTGCCCGTAGCGGACCGGCGCCGTCGGCTCGGCGTCGGAGGAGGCGCGGCGCAGCTGCAGGTCGATCGAGAGCACGATCCACCGGGGACTCGGCGCGCCGGTCTCCAGCATGGAGCGCTTGATCACGGAGTCGCGGTAGCCGAAGCGCAGGTCCGCGGGCGTCAGCTCGACGAGGTCGCCCGCCTCCCGGTCCCACGCGCGCAGGGCGACGAGCACCTGCGAGACGTCCGCGCCGTACGCGCCGACGTTCTGCACGGGCGTCGCGCCGGCCGCGCCCGGGATGCCCGAGAGCGCCTCGATCCCGCCGAGCCCGTGCGCCACGGTCCATGCGACGGCGTCGTCCCACGGGTGGCCCGCCGCGACCCGCACGTCGACGGCCTCCCCCTCGTGGTCCGCGGACCGGGCCCCGTCGCCGGCGGGCGGCGCCTCACCCTCGCCGGGCGCCGGCCCGTCCAGCACGTGGATGCCCTCGAAGGCCAGCCGCACGACGGTGCCGGGGAAGCCGGCGTCCGCCATGAGGGTGTTGGAACCGCCGCCGAGGACGAACAGGGGCTCGCCCGCCGCGTCGGCGGCGCGCACGGCCTCGATCGCCTCGGCCTCGGTGCGCGCGGTGACCCACGCGCGCGCAGGCCCGCCGACGCGGGTGGTGGTGTGGTCCGCCAGCCGCTCGCTCACGCGCTCTCCCCCGCGGGGTCGGCCAGACGGACCACGGCCTGCGCCTTGGTCAGCACGCGCGGCTTCGCCGCGTCCGGGTTGGTGACGTTCAGGTCGATCCGCACGGTCCCGGCGGCCTCGTCCACGGCCCCGACCGTGCCGACGACCTCGAGCGTGGCGCCGGGGACGGGCGCGCCGTCGTCGTCCGTGCGCCCCGTGGTGTCCGCGACGGGCACCATGCCGGTGAAGCGGGTCTGGTAGTCGACGACGGCGCCCGGGTCGCCCACCCAGTCCGAGACGAGCTGCACGGCCGCGCCCATGGTGAGCATCCCGTGGGCGATCACGCCGGGCAGGCCGACGTGCTCGGCGAACGTCGGGGACCAGTGGATCGGGTTGCGGTCGCCGGAGGCACCCGCGTAGGCGACGAGGTCGGCGCGGGTGAACGTGACGGTGCGCGTGCCGACCACCTCGCCCCGGGCGAGGTCGGACAGGCGGGGGGCGGTGCTCATCAGGACTCCTCTCCCCGGACCAGCAGGGTGGACGTGACGGTGGAGACGGCAGCGCCGTCCAGATCCGCGATCTCGGTGACGGTGGTGACCATGCGGTTGCCGCCGAGGGACTTCACGGCCTCGACCCGCACGGTCGCCACGACCTCGTCCCCGGCCACCAGCGGGCGGTGGTGGACGAAGCGCTCGTCCGCGTGGACCACACGCGAGAAGTCGATCCCCAGCTCAGGATCGGCGACGACGGCGGCCTCGGCGCGCTGCGCGATGACGACGGCGAAGGTCGGCGGGGCGACCAGGTCGGCGTACCCCAGGGCCCGGGCGGCCGCGACGTCGTGGTGCGCGGGATGCTGGGCCTGCACGGCCTCGGCGAAGGCGCGGACCGTCTCCCGGCCGACCTGGAAGGGGGGCGCGGGCGGATAGCTCCGCCCGGCGACGTCGGGGTTCACGCTCAACTCGGGCCTCCTGCGGGACGGTTCTCGACTGCCGTCCAGCCTAACGGCCGGGGCGCCGCTCCCCCTGCCGGCGGGCGGCCTGGCGGAAGCGCACGAGCTGGGCGGACAGGTGAACGGCGACGCCCGCGCCGAGCACGCCCAGGGCGGTCCCGGAGACGGCGAGGCGTCCGGTGGTGCCGCCGACGACCGCCAGCACGATGCCCACGAGGAACAGCGCGGAGCCGGTCAGCACGAGGGTCCGGTACAGCCGGGAGCCGTGCTCCCACGGGGAGACGAAGCCGCGGGGCGCGGCGGTGCCGCGGGTGGGCTGGTGGGCGGGGCGACGCGTGGACATGCCCGCCAGGCTACCGGGGCGACGGACGGGCCCCGGAACGCGAAAGGACCCGGCCCCTCCGAGGAGGTGACCGGGTCCGTCCGATTCCGTAGCGGCGGGGGGACTCGATCCCCCGACCTCACGATTATGAGTCGTGCGCTCTAACCAGCTGAGCTACGCCGCCACGACACGAGAACGCCCGCACTCACGGTTTTCACGCCGCGAGGGCGGGCTCTCATGTCAGAGCCCCGACCGGGAATCGATCCCGGGACCTCCATCTTACCAAGATGGCGCTCTACCACTGAGCTATCGGGGCAACGAGGTGAGACTCTACCAGGGCCCCGGGGCCGATGCAAAATCGGCCCCGGTCACGGCCTCCGGCGGGGTCGGCACCCCGGCGGAATCAGCGGCGGGCGCCCCGATCCGAGCGCTCCTGGGCGCCCCAGCGGGGCTTGCGGCCGCCGGGGCGTCCCCTGCGGTCGCCACGGAAGCTGCGGTCGTCCCGGTCCTTGCGGAAGCCGCCACGATCCTCGCGGGAGCCGCGGTCGTCCCGGTCCTTGCGGTACCCGCCGCGCTGGCCGCCGTCGCGGTCCCCGCGGAAGCCGCCGCGCTCGCCGCGCTCGCCGCGGTCCTTGCGGAAGCCGCCGCGGCGCTCACCGCGGTCCTCGCCGTCGCGCTCGGCGCGGGTCGGGCGGCCGGTGTCCTTGCGCAGGTCGAGGCGACGGCCGTTGATCTCGGCGTTGGCCGCGGCCTCGAGCTGGGCCGAGGTCAGGTCTGCCGGCAGCTCGACGAGCGAGTGGTTGCCACGCAGGTCGATCGCGCCGATGGCCGAGGCGGGCAGGCCCACCTCGTTCGCCAGCGCGCCCACGATGTTGCCCGGCCGCACACGGTCCTGGTGGCCGACGGCGATCCAGTACGTCGCGTTGCCGGCCGCGGGCTCCCGGGCCGGGCCACGCGAGCCGCGGCCGTCGCTCGCGCCGCGCTCACGGCCGCCGTCGCGCCCACCCTCGCGACCGCCGTCGCGGTCCTTGCGGCCCCGGCCGCCGCCGGACGGGATCTCCTGTTCGCGGGCCAGCAGCGGGCGGCCGCCCTGGGCCATCATGCCCAGCGCGGCGGCCACACGCGCCGGCTCGACCTCGTGCTCGTCGACGTACGCGGCGACGATCTCACCGAACACCGCCAGCTCCTCCTCCGAGGCGCGCTCGAGGGTGCGGGTGATGCCGTCGGCGAAGCGGCGCTTGCGGGCCGCGTTGACGTCGGCGACGGAGGGCACGGCCATCTCCTCGACCTGCTGGCGGGTGGTCCGCTCGATCTGCTTGAGCAGGAAGCGCTCGCGCGGGGTCATGAAGAGCACGGCGTCGCCCTGCCGGCCGGCGCGGCCGGTGCGGCCGATGCGGTGCACGTAGGACTCCGCGTCCTGCGGAATGTCGTAGTTGACCACGAGCGAGATGCGCTCGACGTCGAGGCCGCGGGCGGCGACGTCGGTGGCCACGAGGATGTCCACGCGGCCGGCCTTCAGGTCCTCCACGGTCTTCTCGCGCTGCTTCTGGGCGACGTCGCCGGAGATGGCCACGGCCTTGAACCCGGCGCGCGTGAGCTTCTGGGCGAGCTCCTCGGTACCGGCACGGGTGCGCACGAAGGCGATGACGCCGTCGTGCTCCTCGGTCTCGAGGATCCGGCTCAGGGCCTCGAACTTCCACTGGTGACCCACCTGCAGGTAGCGCTGGCGGATCGTGGCGGACGTCGTCGACTGACGGGCGACGGCCACCTCCTCCGGGGCGTTCAGGTACTGGGCGGAGATGCGGCGGATGGTCGGGGGCATGGTGGCGGAGAACAGCGCGGTCTGCTTCGTGTCCGGGGTGGAGGCGAGGATGCGGTCCACCTCCTCCGCGAAGCCCATGCGCAGCATCTCGTCCGCCTCGTCCAGCACGAGGGTCTGCAGGTCGGAGAGGTCCAGCGAGCCGCGCTCGAGGTGGTCGATCACGCGGCCCGGCGTGCCGACGACGACCTGCGCGCCCCGCCGCAGTCCGGCCAGCTGCGGGCCGTACGGGGAGCCGCCGTAGACCGCGAGCACGGAGACGTCGTCGAGATGCTTGGCGTAGCTGTCGAAGGCGTCGGCCACCTGGAGGGCGAGCTCGCGGGTCGGGGCGAGCGCGAGCACCTGCGGGGTGTCCGCGCGCCCGGTCACGTCCGTGGTCTCGGCGAGGCGGGACAGGGCCGGCAGCGCGAACGCGCCGGTCTTGCCGGTGCCGGTCTGGGCCAGGCCCACGACGTCGCGGCCGTCCAGCAGCAGCGGGATGGTCGCCTCCTGGATCGGCGAGGGGCGGGTGTAGCCCAGGTCCTCGACGGCGGCCAGCACGCGGGCGTCCAGGCCGAGGTCCAGGAAGGTGGGGCCGGCCGGTTCGGCGGGAGCCTCGGGGGCGTCGGGCTCGGCCGGGGCCTCGGGGGCGGCGGGCTCGGCGGCGTCGACCTGCGGGACGGTCCCGGTGGCCTCCTGCTCCGCCTCGGCGAGCTCGGGGGCGGCCTCGGCGGTGGTCTGGGGATCGAGGATGTCGGACATGGGTCCTCCTGTGGGGATGCGCGGGCGCACGCCGGAGGACGTCGGTCGCGGGTCGACGTCGTGGGGCGCAGGGGCCAGCTGGGTCAGATGATTCCGTCCACCCGGCAGCCCCCGAGGGCCACGACGTTCGTGGCCCGCACACACATCTGCACAGACATCTGCAGTCCGGCGTGGCACACGCGTCCACGCTCACTCATCACAGGGGAAAGACCGGATCCGGTCTGATCAGTCTACGCCACCGGGCTGCGGGGTGGGCTGTGCCCTCGGACACCCCGGCCGCGCACCGGCCGGGGAGATAGGCTCGGCACGTGCCCCAGAACAGCGAAGACCGCCCCCTCGCCCGCGGGCTCGGCCGGGCCGCCGGCCGCGCCGCCCAGTCCTTCCGGGAGAGTCAGCGGGCCGACGACGCACGGCTGCGCGCCGAGCGCGCCCGCCTCACCGCCGAGGACGAGGAGCGCCTGGAACGGCGCCGCGCGGACCGCGAGCGCGACCTGGCCGCGCGGGACGCGGCCGAGTCCGACGCCGGCCTCGTCCACCCGCTCCTGAAGGTCGCGCGCCTCTACTGGCTCGCGGTCACCGTGGTGCTGGTCGGCATCGCGGGCGCGTTCCTCTGGAACGGGGCCCGCGCACAGGACAGCGGCGAGCCCGTCATCGATCCGCTCACCGGCATGGAGTCGGTGGGCGTGCTGGGCGGCGCGACGGGGCAGTTCACGATGGGCACCGCCGTCGCCCTCCTGGCCGCGGCGTCCCTGTGGGGCTGGATCGGTCTGCTGCGCCGCCGTCGTTCGGCGATCGGGACCCTGACGTTCATCGCCGTCCTGCTGGCCGCCCCCGCGTTCCTGCGGGCCAACGGCCTGCTGATCATCCTCGCCGGCGTGATGCTCCTGGGCGCCGCGCTCGTCTGGCTGCCGCCCGTGCACTCGCGCCTGCGGCGCTGAGCCCGCGCGTCCGGCCCCCGTCGCCGGGCGGCGGCGCCGCTCAGTCCTCTACGGGACGGGCGGAGGCGACGACGGGCCGGGCCGTGGCGACGTCGTACTCCATGACCTGACGGCCGCCGATCCACACGCGCAGGGCCCGCTGCATGACATCGAGTGGATCGCCGGACCAGAGCACCAGGTCGGCGTCCTTGCCCACCTCGAGGGAGCCGATGCGGTCGTCCAGCCCGAGCACGCGCGCGGGATGCAGGGTGATGGCGCGCAGGGCGGTCTCCCGGTCCAGGCCCTCCTTCACCGACAGCGCGGCCTGGTAGACGAGGAAGTCGATGGGCACCACCGGGTGGTCGGTGATGATGCTGATCTCGACGCCGGCCCGCGCCAGACGCCCCGGATTGCGCATCGAGCGGCCCCGCAGCTCCGGCTTGGACTTGGTGGTGAACAGCGGGCCGATCAGCACCGGCACGCCGCGGGCCGCGAGCTGGTCGGCCAGCGGGTGCGCCTCGGTGCCGTGGTCCAGGACGAGGTCGTAGCCGAACTCGTCGGCCAGGCGCAGGGCGGTGGCGACGTCGTCGGTGCGGTGGCAGTGCTGGCGCCAGGGGATCGTGCGCTCCAGGACGAGGGCGAGGGCGTCGAGGTGGGGGTCGCGGGTGAAGGGCTTGTCCTCGCGTTCGGCCTCCGCACGGCGGGCCATGTAGCCCTGCGCCCGCAGGAACGCCTCGCGGATCACGAGGGCGGTGCCCAGCCGCGTGGACGGCGTGCGGCCCTTCTCCTTGTAGACGTTCTTGGGGTTCTCGCCGAGGGCGGACTTCACGCCCGAGGGGCTGCGCAGCACCATCTCGTCCACGGTGCGTCCGTGGGTGTGCAGCGCCACCGCCTGGCCGCCGATCGGGTTGCCCGAGCCGGGGTTGACGTTCACGGTGGTCACCCCGCCGGCCAGGGCGTCCTTCCAGCCCGGCTCGTTCGGGTCGACGGCGTCGATCGCCCGCACCCCGGCCATCACTGGGTCCGTCATCTCGTTGACGTCCGCGGTCGCCCCGACCTCGCCCTCGGCGTGCATGCCGAGGTGGACGTGGGCGTCCACGAAGCCGGGCAGCAGCCAGCGGCCCTCGCAGTCCACGACGTCGGCGCCGTCGGGTGCCTGGACGTCGGGGCCGAGCGCGGTGATCCGGCCGTCCTCGACGAGCAGGGCGCCGTCGAACGGCTCGGCGGCGACGGGGACGACATGGGCGTTGACGAAGGCGGTGAGGGTCATGCCCGTCACACTACGCCGCCCCGTGCTCCCCACCCGTGCGCTAGACCTCTGGCGGACGTCAGCGGGTCAGAGGCTGTCCAGAGCCCGCTCCAGGTCCGCCACGAGGTCCTCGACGTCCTCGATGCCCACCGACAGGCGCAGCAGGTCGTCCGGGACGGCCAATTCCGTGCCGGCCACGGAGGCGTGGGTCATCTCCGCCGGGTAGTTCATCAGCGACTCGATGCCGCCCAGGGACTCGGCGAGCTGGAACAGGCGGGTCGACTCGGCCACGCGGCGGGCCGCCGCGGCGCCGCCGGACAGGCGCAGCGAGACCATGCCGCCGAAACCGCGCATCTGCCGCTGCGCGAGCTCGTGGCCGGGGTGGTCCGGCAGCCCCGGGTACAGCACCTGGGAGACCTCGGCGCGGCCGGTGAGCCACTCGGCGACGGCCTGGGCGTTGGCCTGGTGGCGGTCCATGCGCACGCCGAGCGTCTTGAGGCCGCGCGTGGTCAGGTACGCGTCCAGGGGCCCGTTCACGGCGCCCGCCGCGAACTGCTGGAACTTCACCTGCTCGGCGAGTGCGGCGTCCGGGATCACGAGCGCCCCGCCGATCACGTCCGAGTGGCCGCCGATGTACTTCGTGGTGGAGTGCACCACCACGTCCGCGCCCAGGGCGATCGGGGACTGCAGGTACGGCGTCGCGAAGGTGTTGTCCACCACGAGCAGGGCGCCGTGCGCGTGGGCCGCCTCGGCGACCGCGGCGACGTCGGAGATCTTCATCATCGGGTTCGACGGGGTCTCCAGCCACACCATGACCGGCCCCGCGGCGGCGGCGCGCTCGACGGCGGCGGCGACCTGCTCGGCGTCCCCCATGTCCACGACGACGTGCTCCACGCCCCACGGGGCGAGCACGCGGGAGATGAGGCGGTAGGAGCCGCCGTACACGTCGTTGCCGAGCACGATCGTCATGCCCGGCCGGCCCGCGCCCATGATCAGCGCGGTCTCCGCGGCCAGGCCGGAGGCGAACGTGAGGCCGGTGGCCCGGGGGGCGCCGGACTCGTCGACGCCGGCCTCGAGCGCGGCCAGCTGCTCCTGCAGCGCGTCCCGGGTGGGGTTGGTGCCGCGGCCGTAGTCGTAGCCGCGCCGCAGCTCGCCGACGGCCGTGGGCGCGTAGGTGCTCGAGAGGTGGATCGGCGGGACGACGGCGCCGAACACCTCGTCCAGGTGCTGGCCCGCGTGCACGGCGCGCGTGCCGAAGCCTCCCCCCTGGGGGTGGGCGGCGGCGTCTTCGGCGCCGGTGTCGGGGGTGGTGGCGTGCGGGTCCTCGTGGACGTTCTGCTCGGTCATCTCGGGAGCCTCCTCGGAGAGATCGGGTCGGGTGGGGCGGGCGCGGCCGGTGCGGCCGGCCTCAGGCGGTGACGTGGGCGAGGACGTCGTGCAGGGTGACGACGCCCTGGACGCGGCCGGCCTCGAGCACCAGCAGCACGGGGTCCTGGGCGAGGCGCCGGGCCACGGCGCGCAGCGGGGTGCGCGCCCCCAGGCAGGGCAGCACGGGGCCCATGACGTCGGCCACGGGGGTCTGCGCGGTGGCCCGCCCCTCAGCGAGGGCGTCCGCGAGCGCGGCGGAGGAGACGGTGCCGCGGACCTCGCCGATCCGCAGGTCGTGCCGGGGCTCGAGGATCACGGGCAGGGCGTCGACGCCGTACCGGTTCATGGTCGCCACGGCGTCCGCCACCGAGGTGGTCGGGGCCGCGGTGACGAGGGTGGGCACGGAGCCCGGGAACAGGTCGGCCTTCTCGGTCAGCAGCTCCCCCGCCGTCGCGGACCAGCGGTCGGCCTCGGCGGGGGCGCCCGCGCGGGTCGCCGGCTCGGCGTCGGCGTGCTCGAGCACCTCGACGGGCGTGCCGGCCCCGCCGGCGGCCCCCGTGGCGCCGTCGTCGTCCATCTGCGGGACCGCCGAGCGGGTGCGCCCGCGCGCCCACGCCGGCAGCACGGTCTCGCGGACGTCGTAGTCGAAGCCGCGCTCGTCCATCCACGGGTCGTTGAAGATCTTGGCGAGGTAGCCGCGGCCCGAGTCGGGCAGCACGATCACCATGACGTCCTCCGGGCCGAGCTCGCGGGCGGCGCGCAGGCCGGCGACGACGGCCAGACCGGAGGAGCCGCCCACGAGCAGGCCCTCCTCGGCGGCGAGGCGGCGGGTCATGGCCAGGGCCTCGGCGTCCTCGACGGCGATGACCTCGTCCGGGACCGCGGGGTCGTAGTTGTCCACCCACATGTCCTCGCCGACACCCTCGACGAAGTAGGGCCGGCCGGCGCCGCCGGAGTACACCGAGCCGCTGGGGTCCGCGCCGATCACGCGGACCGGACCGGACGGGCGGTCCGCCGAGACCTCCTTGAGGTAGCGGCCGGTGCCCGTGATGGTGCCGCCCGTGCCGGCGCCCATCACGACGTGGGTGACGCGGCCGGCCGTGTCCTCCCAGATCTCGGGGCCGGTGGTCTCGTAGTGGGAGGCCGGGGCGGCGGGGTTGAAGAACTGGTTGGGCTGATAGGCCCCGGGGATCTCCCGCACGAGGCGGTCGGCGACCCCGTAGTAGGACTCCTCGGACGTCGGGTCCACGGCGGTGGGCGTGACGACGAGCTCGGCGCCGTACGCGCTGAGCACGTCCCGCTTCTCCTGACCCACCTTGTCCGGGGTGACGAACACGGTGCGGTAGCCCTTGAGCTGCGAGACCAGGGCCAGCCCCACGCCCGTGTTGCCCGAGGTGGGCTCCACGACGGTGCCGCCCGGGCCGAGCAGGCCCTCGCGCTCGGCCTCCTCGATCATCTTCAGCGCGATGCGGTCCTTCACGGAGCCGCCGGGGTTCAGGTACTCGACCTTCACCAGGACGGTGGCCTCGATGCCCTCCGTCACGGAGTGCAGCTTCACGAGCGGGGTGTGCCCGATCAGCTCGAGGACGTTCTCGGCGTACTGCATGGGCTGCGCAGGGGTGGGCGCGGGGGTCTTTTCACTCACGCACCCCACGCTACGCCAGGGGCCGGACGCCGAAGGAGGGCTCCGGACACGCGGGGCAACGCCCGGCGTGCGCGCCGTCACGGCCGACGTCGTCCTGTCCGGGCCCGGGTGTACGGTGCGGGCATGACCGCCCCGGACGCCGAGCGCCGCGTGCGCGTGCCCGTCCCCGTGGACGTCGCGCTCACCCTGCGCCCCCTGCAGCGCGGTGCGGCCGACCCCACGGTCCGCGCCACACCGCAGGGCGTCTGGCTCACTCTGCGCTCCCCCGCCCCGGACGTGGCGTCGGGCGGCCCGGGCCGGCCGACGTCGTTGCTGGTCTCCGGCGTCCGGGAGGCCGCAGGGGGCGGCACCGCGGTGACGGCCCGCGCGTGGGGCGCGGGCGCGAGCGCCGCCGTCGCCGGCGTGGAACGCCTGCTCGGCCTGCACGACGACGGCTGGGACGCCTTCGACGCCCTGCTGCGGCCGGACTCCGGCGCGCCCGCGCTGCCGCCGCACGTGCGCGAGGCGCGGCGGATGCGGGCCGGGCTGCGGCTGCCAGCGGCGGGCGCGCTGTCCCGGCAGCTGCTCACCGCCGTGCTCGAGCAGAAGGTCACCCACGACCAGGCGCGGCACGGCTGGCGCACCCTCGTGCGGCTGGCCGCCCGGATCGACGACGACGGGCCCGCCCCCGGCCCGGTGCCGCCGGGGATGCTGCCGCCGCCGACCCCGGCCGCCGTCCTGCGGATCCCCTCGTGGGACTGGCATGCGCGGGCCCGGGTGCAGCCCTCCCAGTCGCGGACCATGCTGGAGGTCGCCCGGCGGGCCGCGAGCATCGACCGGCTCGGCGACGCGGTCGCCCCCGGGGACACGGCCGGGGTGGCCGCGCTGGCCCGGCGCCTGGAGTCGGTGCCCGGGATCGGGCCGTGGACCACGGCCGAGGCGCTGCAGCGCAGCCACGGGGCGGCGGACCTCGTCTCCGTGGGCGACTACCACCTGGCGCAGTACGTGGGGCAGGTCCTCACGGGACGCCGGACCGACGACGCCGGGATGCTCCGCCTGCTCGCGCCATGGGCCGGGCACCGGCAGCGGGTGGTGCGGATGATCGGGCTCTCCGGAGAGCGCAAGCAGGCGTTCGGGCCCAAGCTCGCCCCGGCCGACCACCGCGCCCACTGACGCGACGCCGGGCCGGCCGAGGCCGTGCCGGCGCGTCCGCGCGACCCCTCCGCTCCTGCACAGGCCGCTGCTCCCGGCGTGTCCTCCCCAGCCCCGGCCGGGTCCGGCCGGCCGCCCGCCCCGGGTTCCTAGCGTGGGCGATGCCGCTCCGACCGGTGCGGCGCCGCCGGGACCCTGATGAGTCCCCACCCGGGAGGAGACCGCCATGACCACCGCCTTCGAGCCCCGCCCGCACACCGCCGCCGCCCCGCGCGAACCCGACCCGCACGGCCCCGGCACGCCCGGCTCCCTGCGTCCGGGCGAGCGCGGCTCCGTGCTCATCGTGACCCGCCACCCCGACCCGGACGAGGCCATGCGGCACGCGATGGCCTGGATCACCGCCTTCGAGGAGGACTGCGGCCTCGTGCTGGACACGGACGAGACCGCGCTCTACGCCGTCGGCCGAGCGGGCGACCTGGGTGAAGCCCTGCGTCGCGGCCCCCTGGTCCACGAGGACGGCAGCCCCGCCGACACCTCCGCGTTCGTGGACGCGGTGCTCGCGGACGGCACGTGGCGCCTGCGCGACGCCGACCCGCGGGCGTGGTCGACCACGTACCGTGCCACGATCCTGGGCGCCGCCCCCGAGGCGGTCTGCACCATCTGGGACGTGTTCCCGCTGCCCGCCGCCTGAGGGTGACGGTCGTCGTCAGCCCGCACCCTGGGCGTGGGCCTGGGCCTGGGCCTGGACGACCTTCGCGCCCTCTTCGCGCAGCTCGACCTTGCGGACCTTGCCGGAGACGGTCATGGGGAAGGCGTCGAGCACGCGGACGTAGGCCGGGATCTTGAAGTGCGCGATCCGGCCCGTGGCGAACTCGCGGACGGCGTCCACGGTGAGCGGCTCGACGCCGTCCTTCATGATCACGCAGGCCATGAGCTGCTCGCCGTACTTCTCGTCCGGCACGCCCACCACCTGGACGTCCTGGATGTCCGGGTGGGTGTAGAGGAACTCCTCCACCTCGCGCGGGGAGATGTTCTCGCCGCCGCGGATCACGAGGTCCTTGATGCGGCCCTCGATGCGCACGGAGCCGTCCTCGTCCATGGAGGCGAGGTCGCCGGAGTGCATCCAGCCGTCGGCGTCCAGCACCTCGGCGGTCTTCTCGGGGGCGTCCCAGTAGCCGAGCATCACGGAGTAGCCGCGGGTGCACAGCTCGCCCGTGGCCCCGCGCGGGACGACCTCACCGGTGGCGGGGTCCACGATCTTCGTCTCCACGTGGGGCATGGTGCGGCCGACGGTCTGGGTGCGCACCTCCAGGGAGTCGTCGCGGCGGGTCATGGTGGACACGGGCGCGGTCTCCGTCATGCCGTAGCAGATGGCGACCTCGGACATGTGGAACCGGTCGATGACCTTCTTCATCACCTCGACGGGGCACGTGGAGCCGGCCATCACGCCGGTGCGCAGCGTCGTCAGGTCCAGCTCGTCCGCCTCGGGCCGGGCGAGCATGGCGATGAACATCGCCGGCACGCCGTACAGGCTCGTCGCGCCGGTGGCGGCCACGGCCCGCAGCGCCGAGACCGGCTCGAAGCTGCGCGCCGGGATGACGGCGAGCGAGCCATGGGAGACGGTGGCGATCACGCCGATCACCATGCCGAAGCAGTGGAAGAACGGCACCGGGATCACCACGGTGTCCTCCTCCGTGTAGCCCAGCAGCTCGCCGATGTGGAAGCCGTTGTTCAGCACGTTGCGATGCGTCAGCGTGACGCCCTTGGGGAAGCCGGTGGTGCCCGAGGTGTACTGCAGGTTCACGGGGTCCGCCGGCCGGGTGGCGGCCTCGCGCGCGGCCAGGTCCTCGTCCGAGACCCGCGCGGCCCCGGCCAGGAAGGCGGCCCACGTGCCCTCGGCCACGGGATCGGCGGCGTGCCGGCCGGCCACGTCACCGTCCTGCACGTGGGCGTAGGCGTCCTCGCCGCTCCCGGCCGGCAGCATGATCAGCTGCCGCAGGTGCGGCGCCGACTCACGGGTCACGGCCCGCGCGGTGGCGGGCGGGTCCATGCGTGCGTCCGCGCAGGCCACCACCAGCCCGCGCATGTCGCACTGCTCGACCACGTACGTCAGCTCGTGGGCGCGGTACGCCGGGTTGAGGTTCACGAGGATGACGCCGGCGCGTGCCGCGCCGTAGAGCAGCGAGACCCACTCGGCGACGTTGGGGCTCCACATCCCGATCCGGTCCCCCGCCTCGTAGCCCGCAGCCATGAGCGCCTTGGCCACCGTCACGGACTCCTCCCGCAGCTGCCCGTAGGTCCAGGTGCGTCCGGTGGCAGGGTCCCCGTCCGGTCCACACTCCAGGAGGGCAGCGCGGTCGGCGAACCGGCGGGCGGTGTCGTCGAGGTTCTGGGCCAGGGTCTGCTCGAGCAGCTCGACGTCGGTCGGTCCCTGGGTGAAGGACTCGGGGGCGGTGGACTCGGTCATCGGGCGCTCCTCGCGGACGGTCGGGCGACGCCGCACGGCGTCACGATGCACGGCCGTGCCGCCGCCGGACCGCGGAGGGCATCGGGTGTGACACGGACCACAGGCAGGCTACGTCGCCTGGCGGGAGGCCGCCACCTCCCGGGGCGGGGACGCGGGGTGTGCCACGGCCCCGGACGGCAGAAGACCCCGGGACCGTACGGTCCCGGGGTCTTCGTTCCGGTGGCAGATACTGGATTCGAACCAGTGAAGGCAGTGCCAGCTGATTTACAGTCAGCCCCCTTTGGCCGCTCGGGAAATCTGCCCTGCCACCCGGCGGCTGCCGGACGTCTCGAGGACGACCGCACCGGTCGGGCGAGAGTCCACTGTACAGCATCTCCGCGCCACGCCGCCAATCGGCCCGGGACCGCGTCCGTCGTCCCCGGTAGGCTGGCCCGCAGAGCGCTCCGCGCGGCCCCGCAGTGGCCGTCGACGACGGGCGCGCCCCGTCCGCAGACCCTGAAGGAGAGCACCCGTGGCCAGCGATTCCACGTTCGACGTCGTCAGCAAGGTGGACAGCCAGGAGGTGTCCAACGCCCTGAACCAGGCGCAGAAGGAGATCGCCCAGCGCTACGACTTCAAGGGCGTCGGCGCCGAGATCGACTTCTCCGGCGAGAAGATCCTCATGAAGGCCTCCTCCGAGGAGCGCGTCAAGGCCGTCAAGGACGTGTTCGAGTCCAAGCTCGTCAAGCGCGGCATCTCCCTCAAGTCCCTCGACGCCGGCGCCCCGTTCGCCTCCGGCAAGGAGTACCGCATCGAGGCGACCATGAAGGAGGGCATCGACCAGCCCACCGCGAAGAAGATCACCAAGCTGATCCGCGACGAGGGCCCCAAGTCCGTCAAGGCCCAGATCCAGGGGGACGAGCTGCGCGTGTCCTCCAAGTCCCGCGACGACCTGCAGTCGGTCATCGCGATGCTCAAGGACTTCGAGGACGCGGACCTGCAGTTCGTGAACTTCCGCTGATCCGCACGCCGTCTCCCCTCCGATCCCACCAGGAGTCCCCATGCTGTACCTGATCGACCCTCGCGGGGCCGTGTGGTCCGCCGACACCACGATCGGCCGGGCGCGGGCCCGGGCCCGCGTGGACGGCCGCCCGGTCGACGACCTGAAGTTCGCCAAGGCCGCCATGCTCCTGACCTTCGACGACCATGTGGACCTCGCGCTGCGCCACGGCGTCGCCGCCCCGCGCGGCCTCCTCCTCGACCACGGGTTCGTGGCCCAGGTGCTCGCCCCCGCGAACCTGAAGGCCCAGCGCGCCAACCAGGACGCGATCGCCGAGCAGCTCGCGGCGGTGGAGCGTCGCACGGAGGACGCTGGATCGCTGCGCGCCCACCGGCACGCGGCCGTCTACGAGGGCGCGGACCAGAGTCTGGCGCGCCGCATCAAGAAGGCGGAGGAGGCGGCCCGCGAGACGCTCCAGGCAGCCCCGGACGAGGACCTCGTCCGCCACTGGACGCGCCTGGGTGGCACGGTGCCGGCCACGCTCCAGGCCGACCGCGACCGCTGACCCGCCGGCCGCCGTCGTCGTGGAGGCTCCCGCGGAGGGCGGCTCAGGCCGCCGCGAGCCAGACGTTTCGGCGGTCTCGCGGCCCGATCTGCAGCAGAATCATCTGGCTCACGGGCAGAAACGTCGGGCTCGGCGCTCCCTGGTGATCCTCGGCGCTCGCTGGCTCACAGCGTCCCGCCACGCACTCACCACGGAACCCCGCGCCCGCTCAGGGCGTGGGGTTCCGTGCGTCGTAGCGCAGGAAGCCGGGCTGCCACCGCATCAGCGCGCTCACGCCGAGCATGCACAGCACACCGCCGGCCAGCAGAGTCGGCCCCTCCCCCAGGCCCACGGACACACCGCCGGTGATCAACTCGCCCAGGCGCGGCCCGCCCGCCACCACGACGACGAACACGCCCTGCAGCCGGCCGCGCAGGTGGTCCGGGGTCGCGGACTGCAGGATCGAGCCGCGGAAGACGCCGGAGAGCGAGTCCGCGGCCCCGCCCACCGCCATGCACAGCGCGGCGAGGGCGAACGCGAGCGTGAGGCGGGGATCGCCGTCGGGCAGGGACTGCGCCCACCACACCACGCCGCCGAACGCGGCCACCGCCGCGCCCCACACGAGGATCGAGACGTACACGCCCCAGCCCTGCGCATGCAGGCGTGTGAACGGGGCGGAGAACAGTCCCGCGAGGAACGCGCCCGCCGCCATCGCGGCCAGCAGCACGCCGACGGCGGCCTCACCGCCGCCGAGCACCACGGCGCCGATGGCGGGCAGCAGGGCGCGCGGGAACGCCGTCGTCATGGCCACGATGTCCGCGAGGAAGGTCATCCGCAGGTTCGGTCGCGAGCCGAGGAAGCGCAGGCCCTCGACCACCGAGGCCAGGCCCCCGCGCGTCCCCGAGGCGGCCGCGACCTCGCCCCGCTGCGGCGGCAGGGACGGCAGCCGCCACACGGCGTACAGGGCGGCGAGGAAGGTGACGACGTCGATCGAGTAGGTCCACGCGTAGCCGACCGCCGCCACGAGCACGCCGCCCAGCATGGGGCCGACCATCAGGGCCACCGAGAACGTCATCATGTTCAGCGCGTTCGCCGCCGGCACGAGCGGCAGGCCCACGAGCGCGGGGATGATCGCGCCGCGGGTGGGCTGGTTGATGCCGGACGCGCCGGAGTGCAGGGCCACGAGGGCGTACAGCACCGACACCGACTCGAGCCCGGCCCAGGCCTGCGCGGCGATGCCGACCGTGGTCAGCCACATGACGGCCGACGAGGTCAGCGCGACACGGCGGCGGTCGTGCCGGTCCGCGATCGCGCCGCCGTACAGGCCCGCGACCACGAGGGGCACGAGCGCGGCGAGGCCGAGCAGGCCCACCGCGAACGACGAGCCGGTCAGGGCGAACACCTCGAGGGACACCGCCACGAGCGTGAGCTGCGTGCCCACGTACGAGAGCGTGTTGCCGAGCCACAGCCGCCGGTAGGCGGGTGAGACCCGCAGCGGGGTGATGTCGACGAGGAGGCGGGCCACCCCGGAAGCCTAGCGCCGGGGCGGCCAGGGCCCGCCCCGGATCAGACGGACGGGACGGACCCCCCGTCGCGGGAGATGCGGGTCATCTCCTCCCGGTCCACGACCTTCACCCGCTCCCGCGCCACCGGACCGGCCTCCGTCGCCTGCGCACCCAAGGACTTCTCGTGGTCATCCAGAGCATGCCAGCCGGCCCACGTGGTGTACGGCACCTCACGGGACTCGAGCAGCTCGATCACGGACTCCTCGGAGGGCTCCTGGGCCGTCCACAGCCCCGGCTCGTCCTCGATCAGATGCTTGATCGTCTCCAGGGAGTCACCCTTGGTGTGCCCGATCAGGCCCACCGGGCCCCGCTTGATCCACCCCGAGGCGTACAGCCCCGGCACCGGGGCGCCGTCCGCGTCCAGCACCCGGCCCTGCGCGTTCGGGATCACCCCGCGCACCTCATCGAACTCCACCCCCTCCACGGGCGAACCGAAATACCCCACGGCCCGGTACACCGCCTGCACCGGATAGTCCACGGTCTCCCCCGTCGGACGGACCCCACCGGAACCGTCCAACTCCATCCGACGCATCCGCAGACCGTCCACCCGGCCGTCCCCGTCCTCGTCCAGGAACTCCTCGGGGGCCTGCAGGAAATGCAGGTGCAGCCGACGGGAAGCGCTCTGCTGACGGTCCTCCTGCTCCATGAGCCAGTTCGTCAACGTGCCCACCATGGTGCGGACCTGGTTGTTCTCCTCGATCGCCTGCTCCGAGGCCTCATCGAAGTCGAAGTCCTCCTCGTACAGCACGATGTCCACATCCCGGGAATGCGCCAGCTCCCGCAGCTCCAGCGGGGTGAACTTCACCTGCGCCGGCCCGCGCCGACCGAACACGTGCACGTCCGTGACCGGGGAGGCGGCCAGGTCCCGGTACACGTTGTCCGGGATCTCGGTGGGCAACAGGTCCTCGGCATGCTTGGACAGGATCCGGGCCACATCCAGGGCCACGTTCCCGTTGCCGATCACCGCCACCTGCGTGGCCTCCAACGGCCAGTGCCGCGGCACATCCGGGTGCCCGTCATACCAGGACGCGAAATCCGCGCCACCGAACGAGCCGGCCAACTCCACCCCGGGCACGTCCAGGGCCGCGTCCCGCACCGCACCGGTGGAGAACACGATCGCGTCGTAATGCCGACGCAGATCCGCCAGGCTCAGGTCCGTGCCGTAGTCCACGTTGCCCAGGAAACGGATGTCCCCGCGGTCCATGACCTTGTGCAGGGCGGTCACGATCCCCTTGATACGCGGATGGTCCGGGGCCACCCCGTAGCGGATCAGACCGAACGGGGCCGGGTACCGGTCGAACAGGTCGATGCTGACAGGGAAGTCCCGTTCCTCCTTGGTCAGGATGTCCGCCGTGTACACCCCGGCGGGTCCGGCACCGATGATGGCGATGCGCAACGGGCGGTCAGGGCGAACGGTCACGGCGGGTGGGTCCTTTTCGACGACGGCGGGGCACGCCGGCGGAGCGCGGGGCAAGGCCCGGCACCGGCGCGCGGGATCGACCCCCCAGTCTACCGCCGTGACCGGGAGGAACCTGGGTGAGAGTGCTCACCCGGACCGTACAGTGGTCCGCGTGAGCCCCTCCTCCCCCTCTGCCCGGCCCGGCGTGACCCCCGACGGCGCCGCCCCCGACACCGGTGCCCTGCCCACCGTCTCGCCCGCCCCGGCCGACGACCCGCGGGGGCTGGCCCTCGGCTTCACCGCCTACTTCGTGTGGGGCCTGCTGCCGCTCTACATGGCGATGCTCGCACCTGCCGGGGCCCTGGAGATCGTGGTGGTGCGCATCGGGTTCGCCCTGATCTTCTGCCTCGTGCTGCTCGGCCTCATGCGCCGCCTGGGCGAGCTGGGGACGGCGCTGGCCACGCCCGGCCGCTGGGGCACCACGGGTCTGGCCGCCGGGATCATCGCGGTGAACTGGCTGCTGTACGCGGTCTCGGTCACCACGGGCAACGTGCTCCAGGCCTCGCTGGGCTACTTCATGAACCCGCTGGTGAATGTCCTGCTCGGCGTGCTCTTCCTCGGGGAGCGGCTGCGGCGGGGCCAGTGGGTGGCCGTCGGGATCGCGGTGGCCGCCGTCGTCGTCATGTCCGCGGCGATGGGGCAGGTGCCGTGGATCGCGCTCGGGCTGGCCACCTCGTTCGGGCTCTACGGCTTCGTGAAGAAGCGCTTCCCCTCCCCCGTGCACGCAGTGACCGCGATGACCGCCGAGACCGTGGTGCTGATCCCCGTGTTCGTGGTGGGCAGCGTGCTGCTGGCGCAGGCCGGGCTGCTCACCACGGTCACCGAGGGGCCCGGCCACTTCTGGCTCATGGCCGGGCTCGGCGTGCTCACCGCCGTGCCGCTCATCCTGTTCTCGGCGGCGGCCCGCTCCCTCACGCTGACCACGCTCGGGATGCTGCAGTACACGGCGCCCATCCTGCAGTTCCTCGTGGCGGTCACGGTGCTCGGCGAGCAGATGCCCGCGGCCCGCTGGGCGGGCTTCGGGCTGATCTGGCTGTCCCTGGCGGTGTTCACCGTGGACCAGCTGAACGCCTCCCGCCTGCAGCGTCGGGCGGTCCGGGCCGGGCAGGGCGCGCACGCCTAGACTGACGACATGCCCGCCAAGCCCCCCGCCCCCGTGTACCTCCCGGCCTTCCAGCGGCTCGTCCCGGACCTGTTGGGCGACGCCTGGGCCGAGGACGACGGCCTCTCCCCGGCCGACGTCGACGCCCGGCTGGCCCAGTCCCCCGCGGCGGAGCAGCTCGGCGCCGGACTCACGATCCCGGCCGCCCTGCGTGAGTTCTACCTCGCCCTGGGCAACTGCGGCGACCTCATGGAGACGGACCACTACGTGTGGGACCCCGAGGACCTCGAGGTGCGGGACGGCTTCCTCATGTTCCTGGAGGACGCGGACGAGACGGTCGTGTGGGGCCTGCCGGTGGACAACCTGGCGTTGCCGGACCCGCTGGTGTGGCGGCGCTCCGCCGGTGCCGACGCGCCCGAGGGCGAGTGGCAGGACGAGGGCGGCACCTTCAGCGAGTTCCTGACGGACCTGCTCGCGTGGACCTTCGAGGACCCCGAGGACGACGGCGAGGGGCGGGACCGGTGACCGCGCCCGCCTCGGTCTCCCACGCCCCGGACGGCTACGTCTGCCCGTTCTGCGGGCTCGTGGCCGGCGACGTCTCCGACCCGGGCAACCGCTGCGAGCTCGGGGACACCGTCTACCAGGACGAGGACCTGCTCGTGCTGATCGCCGTGGACGGGTTCGGCGACCACGAGGGCCACGCCATGGTCTGCCCGGCCGAGCACTACGAGAACCTTTACGACCTGCCCCCGCGCGTGCTGCAGCGCATCGCGCTGATGGCCCAGCAGGTGGCGCTGGCCATGAAGCGCGCGTGGGCCCCGGAGGGGGTCTCCACACGCCAGCACAACGAGCCCGCCGGCAACCAGCACGTGTGGCACTACCACCTGCACGTGTTCCCCCGCTTCGAGGGGGACATGCTCTACCGGCAGCTGCGCCACCCGGTGGCCCCGGAGGTCCGCGCCGGCAAGGCGCGGGAGCTCGCGGCCGCGCTGGACCCCGCCCCGACCCGCCTGGACTGAGCGGCCTCCCCGGATCGAGGCGGCGACGCCGCGGAGCCGCGGACCACGGCGTCAGGCCGAGCGCCCGACCACGTAGTCGGCGAACGCCTCGAGCGCCGCCTTCACGGCGGAGCCCGGCAGCGGGGCGAGCGCCTGCTTGGCCTGTTCCGCCCAGCCGCGGGTGATCTCCCACGCCTCGTCGATGGCGGGGTGGCCCGTGAGCGCGGCGACGGCGGCGGCCAGCTGCTCGTCGGTGTCGAGCGGCCCGTCCACGAGCGCGCGCACCCGGCGGGCGTCCTCGGCCTCCGGCCCCTCGCCCTGCGCGGCGCGGGCCAGCAGCAGCGTGGTCAGGGTGGGCACGCGCTCGCGCAGGTCCGTGCCGGGGACCTTGCCGATCCGCTCGGCGTCGCCGGTGAGGTCGATCAGGTCGTCGGCGAGCTGGAAGGCCAAACCCACCTTCTCGCCGTACGCGCGCATCACCTGGACGGCGGCCTCGTCGGCCCCGCCCAGCAGCGCGCCGAGCATGCCGGCCGCGGCGATCAGCGAGCCGGTCTTGCCGGAGAGCACCGCGTAGTAGTGCTCGATCGGGTCCGCGCCCTCGGCCGGGCCGCGGGTCTCCCACAGCTGGCCCTGCACGAGGCGTTCGAAGGTGTCCGCCTGGATCTGCACGGGCCGCGGGCCGAGCTCGGCCATGAGCTGGGAGGCGCGGGCGAAGATCAGGTCGCCGGCCAGGATCGCCGCCGAGTTGCCCCACAGCCGGTGGGCGGCGGGGGCGCCGCGGCGCACGGGGGCCTCGTCCATCACGTCGTCGTGGTACAGCGTGGCCAGGTGCGTCAGCTCCATCACGACGGCGGCCTGGCGGGCGGGCGCGTCCACGTCGGCGACCTCGCCGGAGGCCAGGGCGGGGTCGCCCAGGAGGGAGGCGAGCACCGTCAGGACCGGACGGACCCGCTTGCCGCCGGCGGCCATCAGGTGGTGGGCGGCGGTGTCGGAGAACAGGTCGTCGAAGCCGAGGGCGGTGTCCAGCTGCTCCTCGACCTGCTCGAGCGCGGTCAGCACGACCTCCAGGACACGGCCGTGCTCGGCGAGGGGTTCGAAGCCGGAGGGCAGGGCGAAGCCGGGGTCTGCGGTGGTCACCGGGCAAGCCTACCCAACGGCGCGCCGCCCGCGGTCGTCAGCGCGGGGGTGAGGGCCTCGAGGACGCGGACGGCCCGGTCGACGGCGTCGCCGCCCCGCGCGTCCACCGTGTTGCCCATGACCTTCACCGCGGCCCGCAGCAGCGGGGGTGCGGCCATCCCGGCGCCCAGCGCCGCCTTCATCACCCGCGGATCGCCGATCAGGCGGGCGAACCGGGCGCCGAGGGCGAAGTGGCGGCCCCACAGGTGCTGGGTGATCACCGGGTAACGGGACAGGATCGCGTCCGCGGCGCCGTCGGTCCCGGCCGCGTGCGCCTGCACCGCCAGGTCCGCGGCGAGGCGGGCCGCCTCCATCGCGAACCCGATGCCCTCGCCGTTGAACGGGGACACCATGCCGGCCGCGTCGCCCACCAGGAGCATGCCCGGCACGTGCTGCGGGGTGCGGTTGAACGCCATCGGCAGGGCCGCGCCGAGGATCCGCGAGGTGCGCGTCTGCTCGGCGATCCCCCAGTCCGCGGTGAGCGCCCCGGTCCAGGACTTCAGCAGCCCGCGGTAGTCCAGCTTCCCGAACTGCGGGGAGGTGTCCAGGATGCCCAGGCCCACGTTCACGGTGCCGTCCGCGAGCGGGAACAGCCAGCCGTAGCCGGGCAGCGGGTTGCCCTCGGCATCCGGCAGGCGCAGCCAGGACTCCATCCACTCCCCCCGGTCGCCGGGCGGGGCGGGGATCGCCCCGTCGACGGCGGCGCCGGCGGTGTAGTAGGCCCGCACGGCCACGCCCATGGGCCGGTCCTCGCGGCGGTGCAGGCCCGCGGAGACGGCGGCGCGGGCGGAGACGCCGTCGCACGCGAGCACGATCGGTGCGGTGAAGCGGGCGGTCTCCCCGGTCTTGCGGCCGTTCGGCGCGATCAGCTCCGCGTCCAGCCCGACCACGCGTCCGGCCTCGTCCCGCACGACGCCGGTGACGGCGTGCCGCTCGCGGACCTCGGCGCCGCGGGTGCGCGCCAGGTCCGCCAGGAGGGCGTCGAAATCGCGTCGGGTGCGCGTGAGCGCGTAGTCCGGCCACGTCTGGGTGGGCGCCCACGGCACGTCCACGCTGCGCTCGCCCGCGCGCAGCCGCAGGCCGCGGATGACGCGCCAGCCGCCGTCGTCGCCGGGCTCACCCCGGTGGGGCACGCCGAGCAGCTGCAGCTCCCGGACCGCCTGCGGGGTCAGGCCGTCGCCGCAGACCTTCTCACGCGGGTGCGCGGTCTTCTCGAGCACCACCACGTCCAGCCCCGCCGCGGCGAGGTGGGCGGCGGCGGTGGCGCCGGCGGGGCCGCAGCCGGAGATCAGCACGTCGGCACGGCGCACGACGGCGGGGGTCGAGGCGGGCGCGGGCGACGTCGGCGTGCCGGTCACTGGGGGGCCTCCTCGGCGGCGAGCTCGGCGGTGGGCGGGGCGGGGGCCGGGCCGGCGTCCGGCGCGGGGTCCGGGACGGGGCACGCGGGCGGGAACGTGGCGCGCACCGCCGCGGCCAGGGCGGCGGCGACGCGCGGGCGGTCGGCGCGGTCGCAGCGGACCTCGAGCAGACGCCGGCCGCGCACCGGGTCGGACAGGGCCCGGACGAGGTCGACGCGGTCGGTGACCCGCGTGTGCGGGAGGCCGTACGCGGCGGCCAGGGCGGCCAGGTCCACGCCGTGCGGGGTGCCGAAGAGCCGTTCGACGGGGTCCGCCATGCCGGGCGCCTCGGCCACGGCCCCGTGTTCGAGGCTCGCGAAGATCGCCCCGCCGTCGTCGTTGACGACCACGAGGTCGAGGTCCGGCTCGGTCTCGGTGGGGCCCACGAGCAGGCCGCCCGCCTCGTGCAGGGCGGTGAGGTCGCCGAGCAGGGCCACGGTCCGCCGTCCGCGCGCCAGTGCGACGCCCGCGGCCGTGGAGACGGTCCCGTCGATCCCGGCGAGCCCGCGGTTGGCGTACACCTCCGCGTCCGGCGCCGAGGGGGGCCGCCAGGTCAGGTCCACGTCCCGGATCACCGAGGACGAGCCCAGCACGAGCGGACCCCGGACCATGGCGGCGCTCACGTGCGCCACCGTCTGCGGGCTGAGCCGGTCGCCGGCGTCGGTGGTGACGAGCGCGTCCTCCACGGCGGCCTGGGCGCGCATCGAGGCGTGCTGCCACGCGGCGAGCCAGCCGGGCTCGCCCTGCCCGGCGAAGGCGGCGAGCTCCTCGAGGGTCTCCACGGGCGTCTCCCGGCGCCGGCCCGGCTCGAACCATGGTGCGGGCTCGGGGGCGTGCAGGGCCGTGGCGACGTCGGGGCGGGCCAGCAGGGCGTTGACCGTCCGGGTGAGCGTGGGCCGGCCGAACAGCACGACCCGTTCGATGCGGGCGGCAAGGGGGTGTGCGTCCGCGTCGCGCCCGCCGGCCGCGCCCAGCAGGAGCGGATAGGCGGCGATGGCGTTGGCGGAGAACCGCGCGTTCGACGACGGCTCGGCCAGCAGGGGCAGGCCCAGGGACAGCGCGAAGGCCGCGGCCACGGGGCCGGCGCCGTGGCAGGCCAGCACGACGGTGCGCCGCTGGTCCAGGCGGGCGACGTCCAGCTCGGGCAGCCCCGAGAGCACCGCCCCGGGCGCCCGGTAGGCCGACGCGGCGGCGGCCGGGCTCGCGCCGGTCGGGGCGACGGCCGGAGCAGGGGTGTGCGGCGCCGCGGCGGCGCCCATGGCGGCCGCCTCCTCAGGACTCGGCACGAGCGGGTCGCGGAAGTGCAGGTTCAGGTGGACCGGCCCGGCCGGGGCCTCTGCCATCGTCACCGGACCGGGCGCGCCGTCGTCGGAACCGGCCTCGGCGACGACCCCCTCGGCCGCCAGCAGGGCCCGGCGCACGGTGGCCCGCACGTGGCGCAGATGCTGCTCGGCATCCACGCCGTCGGCGGCGTCGCAGCCGAGGGAGGCGGCATGGCGGACGTGCGTGCCGAACACGCCCCTCTGGTCCGTGGTCTGGTTCGCGCCGGTGCCGTGCAGCTCGGGCGGACGATCCGCGGTCAGCGCGATCACGCGCGTGCCGGCGTGGATGGACTCCATCAGGGCGGGCAGCAGGTTCCCGACGGCGGTGCCCGAGGTGGTCAGCACGCCCACCGGGCGCCCCGAGGCCAGCGAGAGCCCGTGGGCGAGGAAGCCGGCCGAGCGCTCGTCCACCCGCACGTGCAGGCGGACCTCGCCGGCGCGCTCGAGGGCCGCGAGCGCGTAGGCCAGCGGGGCGGAGCGGGAGCCGGGGCAGACCACCGCGTCCCGCATGCCGGCGTCGATCAGGGCGGTGGCGACGGCGCGTGCCACGGAGAGGGAGTCGACGGAGGTCATGGTGGCCACCAGTCTAGGCCCGGGCGCGGACGGGCCCCGGACGCGGCGAGGCCGCCACGGTGACGCGGTGGCGCCGGCCGTGACGGCCTCGTCGAGGGTCCTCGCGGAGGCGGGGGTCAGCCCTTCGGGCCCTTGCCGTTGCCGTTGCCCTTGCCGTTGCCCTTGCCGTTGCCGTTGCCGTTGCCCTTGCCCTTGTTGCCCTTCTCCTTGCCGGCGCCCTTGCCGATGCCGTTGTTCCCGGTGGCGTTGAACACCTGGACGACGCACGGACGCGGGGCCGCGACCTTGTCGCCCACCTGGACCGGGCCGGTCGGGCTCAGGAAGTCCGGGAAGGAGGAGGTGTGCGCGCCCCAGGTGCCGTCCTCGCCCGGGTGCTGGACGTTGACGAACACGGAGTTGTCGCGGTCGTGGATCACGGGGCCGCAGGTCTCGGCGTCGCGGGGGACGGCGAGGAACTGCTGGACGCGGCCGCGCTCGGCGCCGTCGAGGGTGACCTTGTGCAGCGCGTCGGCGTAGCCGATGGTGCCGGGCTGGCCGTCGGTGGAGATCCAGAGGTTGCCCTCGGAGTCGAACGCCAGGTTGTCCGGGCAGGAGATCGGGGAGACCTTCTCCTTCGGGTAGCCGGCGAAGTAGGCCGAGGAGGAGACCGCCGGGTCGCCGGCGAGCAGCAGGATGACCCAGGTGAAGGTGGTGGAGGTGTGATCCCCGCCCCGCTCGGTGATCTCGATGACGTGGCCGTCGCGGTTGCCGATGACCGGGTTGGCCTCGTCCACGGCGGTGCGCTTGGTGTTGTTGGTCAGGGCCGCGTAGACCTTGCCGGTGACCGGGTTGGTCTCGACGTCCTCCGGGCGGTCCATCTTGGTGGCGCCCATCTTGTCTGCCGCGAGGCGGGTGTAGACGAGGACCTCGGCCAGGGACATGCCCGGGACGAAGGACGTCTTCTCGTCGGCCAGGGCGATCCACTCGCCGGAGCCGTCGAAGGCGCCGTCCGAGGGCAGGGTGCCCCTGCCGTCGATCTGGGCGGCCGGGGAGTCGCCGGAGAACTTGGCCACGTAGAGGGTGCCCTTGTCCATCAGGCGCATGTTGTGCTTCTTGTCGCCCTCGCGGACCTTCTCGGCGGAGACGAACTTGTACAGGTAGTCGTGGCGCTCGTCGTCGCCGGAGTAGACCACGGCGTGGCCGGACGGGGAGATCACGGCGGTGCCGGCCTCGTGCTTGAAGCGGCCCAGGAGGGTGTGCTTCACGGGCGTGGAGGTGGGGTCCTCGGGGTCGATCTCGACGACCCAGCCGAAGCGGTTGGCCTCGTTCTCGTAGCCGGGCTTGGTCAGGTCGAAGCGGTCGTGGACCTTCTCCCAGCCGCGGCGGGTGGCGGAGGTGGAGATGCCGTAGCGCTTCTCCTCGGCGGTGCCGCGGCCCTTGAAGTACTGGTTGAAGTTCTCCTCGCCGGAGAGCACGGTGCCCCACGGGGTGGTGCCGCCGGCGCAGTTGTTCAGGGTGCCCAGCACGCGGGTGCCGGTCGGGTCCTCGACGGTCGTGAGCAGCGCGTGGCCGGCGGCCGGGCCGCGGACCTCGAACTCGGTGGTGCCGGTGATGCGGCGGTTGCGGCGGCCACCGCGGACGTACTCCCACTGGGCGCCGCGCTTGGCGCGCTTGAGCTCCACGATGGACAGGCCGTGGGCCTGGAGGCCGACGTTGACGACGTCCTCGAAGTTCGAGGCGATGTACTCCGGGGAGAACATGATGTTCTCGTTGGTGTACTCGTGGTTGGAGACGAGGTAGCCGGAGCGGTCGTTGCCGCCGTCGGTGATGATGTTCAGGTAGTCGTTGTTGTAGCCGAACTGGGCGGCCTGCGACGCACCGGTCTGGTGCTCGATGTCGAACTCCGGGGAGTCGGCGAACAGCGGGTCGCCCCAGCGGATCACGGTGCCCCAGTCGTAGCCCTCCGGCACGGTCATGGTGTCCACGGTGCGGGTCACCGGGGCGATGGGCTCGAAGGGGAGCTTGCCGCCGCCGGTCGGGCGCCGACCGTTGTCCGCGAGCGCCTCGGGGGCCTGGGCCACCTGGGAGCCGATGACGACGGCGGCGGCGAGGCCGGTGCCGCCGACCAGGGCGGAGCGGCGGGAGATGGCGGTCTCCGCGATCTGCTGGAAGGTCGGGTTCGCCGAGGTGTTGGGCACCGGGTGGGCGCACGCGTTGCCGCACTTGAGCTCGCACGTGACGGCGGAGCGGTTGCCACGGGTGTGGCCGGCCATGGGGAGGAGGCGCTTCAGCATGACGGGGTCCTTCGCGTCGTGGGGATGGTCCGGGGTCCGGTGCCGGGCCGGAGGCGACCCCGGGGGTGAGACCGGCCGGGGCCGCCCTCACCTTGGCCCCTCACTCCGAGCGGCGAGCCACGCCCAGGTGGCCGCGAGTTGAACTCTTCCCGGCCGCCGGATTTCGTCCCGTCGACGTGCTGTAATCCGACTCACATGCCCCGCGCCGACGGGGACCGGGCGGGCCCGTCAGCCCTGCGCGGCCAGCACCGCGTGGGCCGCGCGCACGCGGTCGGCCCACCACGCCTGCCGCGCCCCGTCTGCCCGGACGCGGTCGAGCAGCTCCGGGTCGGGGGCGGGGGCCCGCTCCCCCGGCGCCGGGAGGGCCCCCGCGCGTGGGCGCCAGGCCGGGGCGACGACGTCGTGCTCGAAGAGGGCCGCGGTGCCGAGCCCGCACGCGTGCGGCAGGGACGGCAGGCAGGCGGCCAGCGCGGCGCCGCCGGCGATGCCCACGGAGGTGTCCAGCGCGGAGGAGACCACCGCGGGCAGCCCCGCGGCCGCCACGATCGCCGCGGCGCGGCGCACGCCCCCGAGCGGCTGGACCTTCACCACGATCAGGTCCGCGGTCCCGGCGGCCGCGACGGCGAGCGGGTCCTCGGCCTTGCGGACCGCCTCGTCCGCGGCGATCGGGGTGGGGACGCCCCGGGCGCGCAGCTCCGCGCGGACCTCCGCGAGGTCGGTGATGCCGGGCACGGGCTGCTCCGCGTACTCGAGGCCCACGTCGGCCAGCGCGGTGAGCACGTCCACGGCCTCGGTGGGCGTCCAACCGGCGTTGGCGTCGACGCGGACCTGCGCGTGGGGCAGCAGCGCGCGCACCCGCCGTACGCGGGCCAGGTCGGCCTCGCGGCTGCCGGGGACGAGCCCGCCCTCGGGGCCGTGTTCCGCCACCTTGACCTTGACCGCGGTGATGCCGTCGCCGTAGCGGGCCAGGACGGCCTCGACGTCGTCCGCGGCCACCGCGGGCACGGTGGCGTTGACGGGGACCGTCTCGCGGACCGGGGCGGGCCAGCCCTGCCAGCCGGCCTCGATCGCGGCGGCCAGCCACGCGGCGCACTCGTGCGGACCGTACTCCGGGAACGGGGAGAACTCGGCCCAGCCCGCCGGGCCGCGCAGCAGCAGGGCGTGGCGCAGGTCCGTGCCGCGGAACCTCACGCGCATCGGCAGGGCGACCGCGACGGCGTCGGCCAGCAGCTCCTCGACGCTCGGCAGGGCGGGACCGCCCGGCGCGCCGGGCAGCGGGGGCAGGGCGGGGGCGGTGCTCATGCGGCCAGTGTAGGAAGGGCGCTCGGCTCCCGTTCCGACGGGCGCCGGCGGGGTGGGACTGTCTGTGTCGGCGCCGACGCTCAGACGGCGCGGAGGTAGCCGAGGGCTCGGGCCAGGTCCACGGCGCGGTCGTGGGCGCCGAGCACCCCCTCCAGGCCGGCGACGACGGCGGCCGTCACCTCCTCGGTGAGATGCCAGTCGGCGGTGAACGGGTCGTCGAAGCGCGCCCACGCCGTGCCCACGGCCGCGAGCGCGCGGGTCATCTCGGTGAGGTCCCGGAAGACCGGTCGCGGCTCGTCCAGGCGGTCCTCCCAGCCCTCGTCTCCCGGGGCCATGAGCACCTGGCCGGTGGAGGCCGCGTGGATGAACGGGTCGGCGCCCTGCTTGGCCACCACGGTCCAGTCGTCGTTCCAGTCCACCAGCAGCGCACCGGTTCGGGGGTTCCACCGGTAGCCGGCCTGCTCGTCCCACAGGCGGTCCAGCGGGAAGAACATCACGGGCAGGCCGAGGGTGTCGATCTCCAGCCACTCCGGTCCCACGTAGCGGTAGAAGTCGGCCAGGTCCGGGGCGAGGGGCTCCTCGGCGGCCCACTCGATGGGCTCCTGCCGGCTCAGCCGGCCGAAGGGGGCCAGGGCGTCCCGGGCGGCCAGCAGGTCCTCGGCCGAGAGACGGGGCCGGGGGCCCGGCTCGGCACCCGGGCCGGGGGCCGAGCCGGTGGAGTCGCGGAGGGCCGGGCGATGTCCGTGGGCGGGGGGCACGCGGGTCATGGCCCCAGGCTAGGCAGGCGGCTCAGAGGCGCGGAGGACGGGACGGCGACGGGGGCGTGACCGTCCGATGAAGCCTGCATGACGGCTGCGCGTCCGACACAATGGAACCCATGCCCCCCACCGCCCGCGCCCCCCGCCGCCTCCCCTCGTGGACGTGGTGGCTGGCGCTGGCCGCGTGCGTGGCCGGCGTCGTGCTGGTCTACGCCGCCCTGGTGTGGTCCTCCGCCGGCCAGGTGCTCGAGTACCAGGTGTTCCGCGCCGTCGAGGAGCGCTACGCGGACACCGTGCCGGACGTGACCTCCCAGGTGGTGCGGATCCTGCCGCTCGCGTTGGCGGTCGGCATGGCGCTGGCCTCGCTCGGCGCGCTCGCCGTGGCCCGGTGGCGGCGGCGGGGGCTGCTCGCCCTCCTCGTGCTGGCCGGGTCCAACCTCACCACGCAGCTGCTCAAGGCGGCGCTTCCGCGGCCCGAGCACGCCGACGGGGTCCCGTGGTCCGGCGGCAACTCACTGCCCTCGGGCCACATGACGCTCGCGACGGGCGCCGCGGTGGCCGCGCTGCTGCTCGTGCCCGCCCGGTGGCGACCTCTCACCACCGTCCTCGGCGCCGTGGTGAGCTCCTGCACCGGCGCCGTCGCCTACACGGAGGCCTGGCACCGGCCGTCGGACATGGCCGCCGCGGCGCTCGTTTCCGCCGCCTGGGGCCTGCTCGCCGTGCCGTTCGCCCGGTACGACGGCGCACCGCGGCCCGTACCGCGCGGCGCCCGCGGCGTGGAGGCCACGCTCTGGTCCCTGGGCGTCGCGGGCCTGGCGGCCGGGCTGACGCTGCTGGCCCTCACCCTCGACACCCCCGCGACCAGCGGCGCAGGCCCCCACCCGGCGGCCGAGCCGGCCGGGATCCTGCTCAGCGCCTCCCCCGCGGTCCTGCTGTGGGGCGCGCTCGGCACGGCCTTTCGCCGCGGCCGCGCGGACTGACCCCTCCCCGCACGCTCACCGCACCCCCACCACGCGACGAGCCCTGCGATGTGGCGGCCTTCCGCGAGGTATGGCCGCCACATCGCAGGGCTCGTCCGGGGTCGGGGCGGGCGGGGATCGTCCGGATCAGATCCGGGCGAGGGCCGCCGTCGGGTCGTGGAGGCAGTCCGCCACGAACGTGAGGAACGCGCTCGCGGTGGCGCCGTCGGTGACGCGGTGGTCGAAGGTCACGGTCATCTCGGTGACCTTGCGGACCACGATCTCCCCGTCCACGACCCACGGGCGGTCGATGATCCGGCCGATGCCGAGCATCCCGACCTCGGGCACGTTGATGATCGGCGTGGCGCCGTCCGTGCCCAGCGGGCCGTAGTTGTTCAGCGTGAACGTGCCGCGGGTGAGCTCGGCCGGGGCGGCCCTGCCCGCGCGGGCACGGCTGACGGTGTCGTTGATCGCGGCGGTGAGCTCGTCCGCGGACAGCTTCTCCGCGTGCTCGACGGAGGGCACCATGAGGCCGCGGTCGGTCTGCACGGCCAGGCCGAGGTGGACGCCGTCGACCTCCACGATCTCGTCCTGGCCGTCCGCCCCGGCCTCGATGCGCGCGTTCATCACCGGGTACCGGCGCAGGCCGGCCAGGGTGAAACGGGCGATCAGGCCGAGCAGCGAGGGCGCGTTCTCCGGGTCCTTCGCCTTGAGCGCGACCCGCAGCTCGAGCAGGGCGGTGACGTCCACGTCCAGCCACGCCGTGACCTCCGGGACCTCGCGGCGCGAGCGGGAGAGCTGGTCCGCGATCACCTTGCGCACCCCCGAGATCGGGGTGCGGGCGACGACGGCCAGGCCGGTCCGCCCGTCCACGGCGCCCGCCTGCGCGGCGGCCGCGGCCGACGGGGCCGGGGTCGGGGCGGTCTGCGGGGTGGAGCCCTCGGCCGCGGCGAGCACGTCGGCGCGGGTGATCAGGCCGTCCGGGCCCGTGCCGGTCAGCGCGGCCACGTCCACGCCCTTCTCGCGGGCGAGCTTGCGGACGATCGGGGAGGCCACGCGCGGGGCGCCGGCCTCGGCCGTGGGGGCCGGTGTCGGGCGGGCGGCGCCGCGGCCGCGCTTGGACGGACGGCTGCGGGAGGTGGCCCTGTGGCCGGAGGTGCCGTAGCCGATGAGCACGGCGCCGGAGGCCTCGTCGTCGGAGCCGGCGACGTCGCCGTCGCCGCCGCGGGCCTTGTCCGGCTTCGGCTGGACCCCGGCCATCTCCTCCTCGCGGTAGCTCAGCGCGCCGGGGCGGGCGGCCTCGGCCGCGGCCGCACCGGTCGAAGGCGGGACGGCCTGGGCCTCGGTGCCGGCGACGGGCGCGGAGCCCTCACCGGACTCGCCGGCCTCGCCGACGGTGATCAGCGGGCTGCCGACGTCCATCGTCTCGCCCTCGGCGCCGTGCAGGGTCAGCACGGTGCCGGCGTACGGACTCGGCACCTCGACGAGGGCCTTGGCGGTCTCGACCTCGACCATGGGCTGGTCGACGGCCACGGTGTCGCCCTCGGCGACGAGCCAGCGGACGATGTCGGCCTCGGTCAGGCCCTCGCCCAGGTCGGGCAGCAGGAAGGTGTTGCTCATGCGCGGGCCTCCTCGGCGTCCAGGTCCCAGTTCAGGTCGTCGATCGCGTCCAGGATGCGGTCGATGTTCGGCAGGTGGTGCTCCTCGAGCTTCGGCGCGGGGAACGGGATGTCGAAGCCGGTCACGCGGCCCACGGGCGCCGCCAGCGAGTGGAAGCAGCGCTGCTGGATCCGGGCCACCAGCTCGGAGGCCACGGACGCGAAGCCCTGCGGCTCGGCGACGACGACGGCGCGGCCGGTCTTGGCGACCGAGGCGGTCATCGTGTCCTCGTCCAGCGGGTTCACGGTGCGCAGGTCCACGACCTCCACCGAGAGCCCTTCCTCCGCGGCCGCGTGGGCGGCGGCGAGGCAGGTGGGGACGGAGGGCCCGTAGGAGACGAGGGTGACGTCCGTGCCCTCGCGGACGACGGCGGCGCGCGCCCAGGCCTCGCCGTGCTCCTTCTTGTCCTCGACGCGGGCCCAGCCCTCCTCGAACTCTTCGCGCAGCTGGTCGAGGTCGAGCTCGGCCTTGGTCCAGTACATCTTCTTGGGCTCCATGAAGACCACCGGATCGTCCAGACGGATGGCCGAACGCAGCATCATGTACGCGTCCTTCACCGAGGCCGGGGTGTACACCTTCAGGCCCGGGGTGTGCGCGTAGTAGGACTCGGAGGAGTCGCAGTGGTGCTCCACGCCGCCGATGCCGCCGCCGTAGGGGATGCGGATGGTGATCGGCATGGGCGTGGCGCCCTTGGTGCGGTTGCGCATCTTGGCCACGTGCGAGGCGATCTGCTCGAAGGCCGGGTACGCGAACGCGTCGAACTGCATCTCGATCACGGGGCGGGCGCCGCCGAGGGCCATGCCCACGGCCATGCCCGCGATGCCGGACTCGGCCAGCGGGGTGTCGAAGCAGCGCTCCTCACCGAAGCGCGCGGTCAGCCCGTCCGTGATGCGGAAGACACCGCCGAGGGTGCCGACGTCCTCGCCGAACACCACCACCATGTCGTCGGCGGCCATCTCGTCGGCCAGCGCCGCGTTGAGCGCGGCGGCGAAGGTCAGGGTCGCCATGCTCAGGCCTCCTGGTTCTCGGAACGGGACAGCTCCTCGGCCAGCTGCGCGCGCTGGGCGGCGAGCTGCGGGGTCTGCACGGAGTAGACGTGGTCGAACAGCTCGAGCGGATCGAGCTCCGTCTCGGCGTTCATGGCGTCACGCAGCTGCTGCGCGACGTCCTCGGCGTCGCGGGCGATCTGGGCCGAGACCTCCTCGGTGAGGGCGCCGGTGGACTCGAGGTAGGCGGTCATGCGGCGCAGCGGGTCGCGCGCCTCCCACTCCTTCACCTCGGCGTCGTCGCGGTAGCGCGAGGGGTCGTCCGTGTTGGTGTGCGCCTGCATGCGGTAGGTGTCCGCCTCCACGAGGAAGGGGCCCTGGCCCTGCCGGCACAGCTCCACGGCGCGGCCCAGCACGGCCAGCAGGGCGCCGAGGTCGTTGCCGTCCACGCGCTCGCCGGCCAGGCCGTAGCCCACGGCCTTGTGGGCCAGGGACGGGGCGGCCGACTGCTTGGCGAACGGCACGGAGATGGCGAACTTGTTGTTCTGCACGAAGAAGATCACCGGCAGCTTGAACACGGCCGCGAAGTTCAGCGCCTCGTGGAAGTCGCCCTCGGAGGTGCCGCCGTCGCCGACCATGGCCAGGCACACGACCTCCTCGCCGCGCAGGCGGGCGGCCTTGGCCATCCCGACGGCGTGCAGCATCTGGGTGGTCAGGGGCGTGGACTGGATGGAGACGTGGTGCTTCTGGGGGTCGTAACCCTGATGCCAGGTGCCCTGGTAGGCCACCATCACCTCGAGCGGCGGGACGCCGCGGGCGATCACGGCCACGGTGTCGCGGTAGGTCGGGAACAGCCAGTCGTCCTCGCCCAGGCAGACGGCGGCGGCGACCTCGGAGGCCTCCTGGCCATGCGAGGACGGATAGACGGCCATGCGACCCTGGCGCACCAGGGCGTAGGCCTGGTCGTTGACGCGGCGGCCGATGACGAGGTGGCGGTAGGCGGCCAGCAGCTCCTCGTCGGAGGGCAGGGGATACTCGTGGCCGGGCTCGGTGCCCTGCTCCTCCGGGGCCAGCAGAGTGCCGTCCTCGCCGATCAGCTGGATGCGGCGGGCGGCGGGGAGCAGGTACTCCTCGAGGGAGATGCCGAAGGCGGCGCCGGCGTTCGGGCGGGTCTCGGCCTCGTCGGTCCGGACGGCCCCGGGCACGGCGGGGGTGGGGTCACTCATGGCGGGTCCTCTCGATCTGTGGCCTTCAGTGTGCCCAAGAGGGTCAATGTGTCGCTCGCCCGCCCGGGATCACGAGACAATCGAATGCAAACCAGGCACTCCATCAGACGAACTGCTATGGTGACTCGTGCCACGTAGACGGTCCGCCGCCGCGTGGCCGACCCGTCCGCCCGCCCCAGGAGGAGCCATGGCCGCCGAGCCGCTGGACCGCGTGGACCGCGCGATCGTCCGCGAACTGACGCAGGACGGGCGGATGTCCGTCGCGGCCCTGGCCGAGCGCGTGCACATCTCCCGCGCGCACTGCTACTCGCGCCTGAACCGCCTGCAGGACGCGGGCGTGATCACAGGCTTCACCGTGCGGGTCGACCCCGTCAAGGTCGGCTTCGGGGCCTCCGCCCACGTGACCATGAAGCTGCGTCAGCACGACTGGCGAGAGCTGCGCGCCACGCTCCTGGCCATCCCCGAGGTCTCCCACGTCTCCCTCGTGGGCGGGAACATGGACGTGATCCTGCTGGTCCGCGCGCGGGACACCGCCGACCTGCGCCGTGTGATCTTCGACGAACTGCAGACCCTGCCGAGCGTCGTCGACACGCAGACGTACATGGTCTTCGACGACCAGGCCTCCGGGCAGACCATCCCCCCGGACGAGACCGCCGACTGAGCCGACGGTCCGGCGCCCCGGTCAGCGGGGGCGCACGACGACGGCCGGCGGGTCCGCCACGGCCCCCGGCCCGCGCGGCAGCACCGCGGCGAACACGACCGCTCCGACACCGCAGACGACCGCGAGGGAGCCGACGCCGACGGCCAGCCCGGCCGCGGCGGTCACCCCGGACAGCAGCAGCGGCCCGGCCAGCATCCCCGCGTCGGACATCGAGCGCCACAGGCCGAGGAACTGGGCGCGCGCGTTCGGCGGCGAGTGGTCCGCCCCGAGGGTCATCACGATCCCCGCGCCGAAGCCGTTGCCGATGCCCAGCAGCACCGCCGCCGCCGCGAACGCCGTCGGCTCCCGGGTGAGGCTGATCGCCAGGAACCCCGCCCCCAGCAGGGTCAGGCACGGCACCGCCACAGCGCGCCGGCCGAAGCGGTCCATGAGCCGGCCCGAGGGGTAGAAGAGCAGCAGGTCCGCCGCGCCGGCCAGGCCGAAGACGAGCGACGCCGTCGCCGCGTCCAGGCCCAGGTGCGTGGCCCACAGCGGGATGACGGCGTTGCGCGCCGCGCGGGCGGCGGAGACGGCCACGACACCGAAGCCGGCCGTGAGCAACGCCCCGCGCCGGGCGCGCGCCACGTCCAGCAGCCGGGGTCGACCGGCCGGGCCGGGCTCCTCCCCCGCCACCGGATCGGACGCCGGCACCGGCAGATCCCGGATCCGCAGGCACAGCAGGGCGCCGACGGCCATGGCCGCGGCGGCCGCGGCGAACGCGCCGTCCAGCCCGAGCGGGGCCTGCGCGGCGGCGCCCAGGAACGGGCCCAGGAACGTCCCGATCCGCACGGTCCCGCCGAGCGTGGACATCGCGCGGGCCCGGTGCGTGGCCGGCACCGCCACCGCCAGGTACGCCTGCCGGGCCAGGTTGAACCCGGCCCCGGCCATGCCCACGGCGAGCACCGCGGCCAGGAACAGCGCCAGCCGCCCCGGCTCGGCCACCCCCGCCGCCGACGGCCCGGAGGACACCCCGGCCGTCGTCGCCCAGGCCAGGCCCGCGCCGGCCGTGCCGAGCACGGCGGAGACGACCATGGTGACCCGCTCCCCCGCCCGGGCCGCGAGCGCCGAGACCGGCCCGTTGGCCACGAGCGAGCCGAGCCCCACCAGCAGCACGACGGCAGCCGCCCGCGCCGCGTCCAGGCCGAGGGCCAGCGCCGCCACCGCGAGCGCGGGCGTCATGGCGCCCAGGCCGACGGCGTAGACGGTGGAGGGGGCGTAGATCTGCACGGCGTCGCGCAGCGCCTCCCGGGTGCGGGCGGCGGAGGCGGAGCGGGGACGCATGCCCGCGAGCGTAGCGGGACGGCACGCGCGCGATCGTCGTGGGACCGGGTCACTACGCTGGTGCCATGGCCTCCCGCACCGCCTCTCCACCGCCCTCGCCCGCCCCGTCCCCCGCCGCTGCCCGCGGCGCCCTGGACCGGTACTTCCGCATCACCGAGCGCGGCTCGTCGGTGGGCCAGGAGTTCCGCGGCGGCCTCGCCACGTTCCTGGCGATGAGCTACATCGTGGTGCTGAACCCGCTGATCCTGTCCGGGCCCGACTCGGCCGGGAACACCCTGGGCATCCCCGCCGTGGCCGCCGTCACCGCGCTCGTGGCGGGCGTCATGACCATCGTCATGGGCGTGTGGGCGCGGCACCCGTTCGCGGTGGCCGCGGGCCTGGGCGTCTCCGCGTTCGTCTCCATCACCATCGCCACGACGCCGGGGCTCACCTGGCCCCAGCTGATGGGCCTCGTCACCCTCGCCGGTCTCGTGATGCTGCTGCTCGTGGTGACCGGCTTCCGCCGTGCCGTGTTCGACGCGGTCCCGGAGGCGCTGAAGTCCGGCATCGTGGTGGGCATCGGCCTGTTCATCGCACTGATCGGCCTCGTCAACGCCGGGTTCGTGCGGCGGCTGCCGGACGCCGCCGACACCACGGTCCCGGTGGGCCTGGGCACGGGCGGCGAGCTCGAGGGCTGGCCCGTGCTGGTCTTCGTCGTCGGGCTGCTGCTGACCGCGGTCCTCGTGATCCGCAAGGTGCGCGGCGCCATCCTGATCGGCATCGTCGCGGCGACGATCCTCGCCAACGTGCTGGAGGCCGTGTTCCACATCGGCCCCTCCGTGGACGCCGACGGGAACGCCGTGCCCACCGGCTGGTCCCTGATCGCCCCCTCCCTGCCCGAGTGGACCGCCCCGGACCTGCACCTGCTCGGCAGCGTGGACCTGTTCGGCGCCTTCACCTCCGTGGGCGGGCTGATGGCCTCCCTGCTCGTGTTCGCGATCCTGCTCTCCGTGTTCTTCGACGCGATGGGCGTCTCCGTGGGCCTGGCCCGCGAGGCCGGCACCGTGAACCCGGACGGCTCCATCCCCGACCTGAACCGGGTGCTCGCCGCGGACGCGCTCGCGGTCGCCGTGGGCGGCGGCGCCTCCGGCTCGGCACACCAGATCTTCGTGGAGTCCGGCACCGGCATCGGCGAGGGCGCCCGGACCGGCCTGGCCTCCGTGTTCACCGGCCTCTTCTTCCTGGCAGCCGTGTTCCTCTCCCCGCTCATCCACCTCGTGCCGTTCGAGGCCGTGGCCCCCGCGCTCGTGGTGGTCGGGTTCATGATGTGCCAGCACGTGGTGCAGATCGACTGGTCCGACCCGGGCGCGGCCTTCCCCGCGTTCCTCACGTTCATCCTCATGCCGTTCACCTACTCGATCGTCAACGGCATCGGCGCCGGCGTGGTGGCCTACGCGGTGATCCGCACGGGCCAGGGCCGCGGCCGCGAGGTGCACCCGCTGCTGTGGTTCGTGGCGCTCGCGTTCGTCGCGTACTTCGGGCTCGGCGTGGTCCGGGCATCGCTCGGCCTGAACTGACCCGCCACCCCCGACGGCGGCGCACCGGACCGGTGCGCCGCCGTCGTCGTGTGCGGCGCGGGGTGTCGGCCCCGCCCCGCGCGACGTGATGGGATGGGCCGCATGCCCCAGACCACGTCGCACGCCCCCGTCCCGCCGTCCGTCTCCGCCGAGCCCGTGACCCGCCGCCACCACGGCCACACGTTCCAGGACGACTTCGAGTGGCTGCGCGGCAAGGCGGAGCCCCGCGTGCTCGAGCACCTGGCCGCCGAGAACGCGTACACCGAGGCCGTGACCGCGGACCAGGCGCCGCTGCGCGAGGCGATCGTCGGCGAGATCAAGGCCCGCACGGTGGAGACGGACCGCTCCGTGCCCGCCCGCCGGGACGGGTGGTGGTACTTCGTGCGCACCCGCGAGGGCGCCGAGTACCCGATCCACTGCCGCGTGCCCGCACGCGACACCGGCGACCTCGAGGCCGACTGGACCCCGCCCGTCATCACCCCGGACGCCGCCCTGCCGGGCGAGCAGGTGATCCTGGACGGCAACGCCGAGGCCGAGGGCCACCCGTTCTTCGCGCTCGGCGGCCTGCACATCAGCCCGGACGCCACCCGGGTGGCCTACGCCGTGGACCACACCGGCGACGAGCGCTTCACCCTGCGCGTGCGCGAGATCGCCACGGGCGAGGACCTGCCGGACGCGGTCGAGAACGTGGCCCACGGCGTCCGCTTCGACCGCTCGGGCACCCGCGTGTTCTACACCGTGTGGGACGACTCGTGGCGGCCGTACCAGGTCAAGGCCCACGTGCTCGGCACCGACCCGGCCGAGGACGTGCTCCTGCACGAGGAGGCCGACCCGGGCATGTGGACCGGCTTCGAGGGCGTCGCCGACCGCACCCAGCTGCTGATCGGCGTCGGCAACTCGGAGGTCTCCGAGACCCTCGTGGTCGACCTGCCGGAGGACCCCGCCGCGCCCCTGCCGGCCCCGCGCGTGCTGATCCCCCGCGCGTGGCGGATGCTCGCCGACGTCGAGCCCGTCACCGACGCCGACGGCGTCCGCCGGCTGCTCGTGGTCCACGACCGCGCCCTGGACGACGACGGCGCCCCCGTCGCCGCGCCCAACGGGATGCTCTCGGTGGTCGCCGAGGCGGACGTCGCCGACCGCGGCGCCTGGCGCACCGTCGTGCCGCACCGCGAGGACGTGAAGGTCGACGGTGTCATGGTCACCCTGACCCACGCCGCCCTGGCCGTGCGCCGGGAGACGACCCCGCGCGTCGTCGTCACCGAGCTGGACGCCGTGCTGGCCGGGCAGGCCGCGCACTGGCGCGAGCCCGCGTTCGACGAGGAGCTCTACGCGTGCCATCTGTCCGCGACGGCGGCCGAGTCCCCGTTCCTGCGGCTGGCCTACACGTCCTGGATCACGCCCGCGCGCGTGCTGGACGTCTCGGCGGCGACGGGCGAGGTGCACCTGCGCCGCGAGACGGAGGTGCCCGGCTACGACCCGGCCGACTACGTGGCCGAGCGCGTGTGGGCGCCGGCGTCCGAGCCGTCGTCGGTGACCGGGGAGGACGTGCGGATCCCCGTCACCGTGATCCGGCGCCGCGACGTGAAGCCGGACGGGACGGCCCCGTGCGTGGTGTACGGCTACGGCTCCTACGAGATGTCCATGGACCCCGTGCTGGGTGTGGCCCGGCTGTCCCTGCTGGACCGGGGCGTGGTGTTCGCGGTCGCGCACGTGCGCGGCGGCGGCGAACTGGGCCGGCGCTGGTACGAGGACGGCAAGAAGCTGGCCAAGCGGCACTCCTTCACGGACTTCGTGGACGCCACCCGGCACCTCGTGGACCTCGGCTGGGCGGACCCGGCGCGTGTGGCCTGCATGGGCGGCTCGGCCGGCGGCCTGCTCATGGGCGCGGTACTGAACCTCGCGCCGGAGCTGTACCGGGCGTGCCTGGCGGTGGTGCCGTTCGTGGATGCGCTCACCACCATCCTCGACCCGGAGCTGCCGCTGTCCGCGCTCGAGTGGGAGGAGTGGGGCAACCCGATCGAGGACGCGGCCGTGTACGAGGCCATGCGCGCCTACACCCCGTACGAGAACGTGCGGGCGGTGGACTACCCGGCGATCGCCGCGGTCACCAGCCTGCACGACACCCGCGTGCTCTACGTGGAGCCCGCCAAGTGGGTGGCGCAGCTGCGCCGCACCGTCACCTCGGACCAGGCGAGGCCGCTGGCCGACGGCGGCGCGCCCGTGCTGCTGCGCACCGAGATGGACGGCGGCCACGGCGGCGCGTCCGGCCGGTACCAGGGCTGGGAGGACACCGCGTGGGAGTACGCGTTCCTGCTGACCGCGCTGGGGGCGACCCGCCGCGTGGTGTGACGGGGGCGGGGTGTTCGCCCGGAACCGGTCAGTCTCCGGCCTCCCCGGCCCCGTCGCCCGCGCGGACCAGGGCCAGCGCGTCGGCGGCGCGCAGCAGCGCCAGGTGGCTGAACGCCTGGGGGAAGTTGCCCGCCATGCGGTCCTGGCCGTCGTCGTACTCCTCGGCCATGAGGTCGAGGTCGTTCGCGCACGCATCGAGCCGCTCCATGAGGGCGTCGGCGTCGTCCAGGCGGCCGGTGCGCGCGTACTGCTCCACGAGCCAGAAGGCGCACGCGAGGAACGGCGCCTCCTCACCGGGCAACCCGTCGGAGCCGTCCGGGCGGTAGCGCAGCACCAGGCCGGTGTCCGTGACGAGCTCCTCCTCGATCCGCCGCACGGTGGCGAGCATGCGCGGGTCGTCCGGAGGCAGGAACCCGGTGTGGGGGATCTGGAGGAGGGAGGCGTCCACCGCATCCGAGCCGTAGGCCTGGGTGAAGTGGCCGTCCGCGTGCACGCCGCGGGTGAGGATCTCCTCCCGCAGCTCGTCCCGGTGGCGCTCCCACGCCGCGGTCTCCGCCTCCGTGGCGGGCACGCCGTGGGTGGCCACGGCGTGCAGCGCACGGTCCAGCGCGGCCCACATCTTGACGCGGCTGTGCGTGAAGAAGGCAGGCTCCCCGCGCATCTCCCACAGCCCGTGGTCCGGGTCCTCCCGATGCGCGACGACGCGCTCCACGAGCCGCTTCTGCAGCGGCCAGGACCACTCGTCCTCCGGGACGCCGGCGTCCCGGAGGGCGCACAGCGCCATCATCACGGTGCCGATGACGTCCGCCTGCCACTGGTCCGCGGCGCCGTTGCCCACGACCACGGGCCGGGAGTCCGCGTGGCCGGGGAGGTGCTCGAGCTCGCGCTCGGGCATGTACCGCTCCCCCGAGAGCGTGTACATGACCTGCACCTCGTGGGGCTCCCCCGCGATGGCGCGCAGCAGCCAGTCGCGCCAGGCCGTCGCCACCTCCACGTGTCCGTACGCGAGCAGGGCCTCCAGTGCGAGCGCCGTGTCCCGCAGCCACACATAGCGGTAGTCCCAGTTCCGGACCCCGCCGATGTCCTCCGGCAGGCTCGTGGTCGGGGCCGCCACGATGCCGCCCGTGGCCCGATGCGTGAGCCCCTTGAGCACGAGGAGGGATCGCTGGACCCGATCGGCGAGCGGGTCGTCCGCCCGCGGGGCCTGTCGGGTCGACTCCTCCAGCCAGCCGCGCCATCTGCGCACGGTGGCCTCCAGCACGTCCTCGGCGCGGGGCGCGGAGGGGGCCATGCCCCACGCCGGGTACCAGGTCAGGCACCACTGGGCGGACTCCCCGGCGACCAGCTCCGTCGTGCCCTCGTGATGCCCGTCCACCGGCTCCAGGTCCGGCCCGTGCACCGCGAGCGCATCCCCGCCGGCGACGACGGCCAGGAACGACTCCCCGTCTGCGTCCTCCTGACGCGAGACCCACGGCTCGACCTCGCCGTAGTCGAGGCGGGCGAACACGGACTGTGTCACGCGCACGCGTCCCGCGAGGCAGCGGACCAGCCGCATGACGTCGGCCCGCGGCGCCGCCTCGGACGCCCCGGTCCCGTCGGGGCCGCCGTCGTCCCCCTGGGCGTCCCCCACGCCGTCCGCGTCCATGAGCGGCATGAAGTCCAGCACCTCGGTCTCCCCGGACGGCGACCGCCAGAGGGTGCGCAGCACGAGGGTGCCCGGCAGGTAGGCGCGCTCCGCGACCTCGCCGTCCTCGATCCCCAGGCTCCACTCGCCGTGCTCCCGCGTGCCGAGGAGCGAGGTGAACACCGAGGCCGAGTCGAAGCGGGGCAGGCACAGCCACGTGATCGCCCCCTCCCGGGACACCAGTGCCCCGCTGAGCTGGTGGGACAGGAAGGCGTGGTCGTCGATGCGGGGCTGGGCGCTCATGCAGGGCAGTCCATCACCCCGGGGGGAGGCAGGGCCAGCCGGGGGCGCGGCGTGGACCCACGACGACGTCACCGGGAGAATGGCGTGGTCGGCCGGGTCCCTCCCGGCCGCCGCCCGCGCACCCACCCCGCTCCCCCGTTCCGTCTGCCCGCCCCGTCCAGGAGGACCCATGCCCGACGTCCAGAACCCCTGCCCCGCCGGAGCATCCCCGGCACCCGACGACGACCGGGCCGCCGCGTCCGTGGCGCTTGTGATCGTGGGCGCGACCGGTGACCTGACCCGACGGCTCCTGCTGCCGGGGCTGGCCCGGGCCCTCACCGTCCACGACCTGCCGGAGGTGACCCTGGTGGGCTCGGCCCACTCGGACGGCCATTCGCTCGAGGAGTGGCGCGGCGTCATCGAGGAGGCCGTGGGAGAGACGGATCTGGACGCCGACGCACGGGCGGGCCTCGTCGAGCGCGCCGTCTGGCGCACCGCCGACGCCTCGGACCCCGAGGACCTGGGCGCCCTGCTCGTCGCCGCCCGCGAGGCCGCCGGGGAGGAGGCCGTCGTCGTGCTGTACCTGGCGCTGGACCCGGACCTCGCCGCCGAGGCGTGCGCGGCGCTCGAGCAGGTGGAGGACCGCCCGACGGGGCTGCGCATCGTGCTGGAGAAGCCGTTCGGCTCGGACCAGCGGTCGGCGCGCGAGCTCAACGCGCTGCTGGGGCGGATCGCCGAGGAGGAGGACGTGTTCCGCGTGGACCACTTCCTCAGGGAGTCGATGGTCTCGGGCCTGCTCACCCTGCGCACGGCCAACCGCGTGCTGGAGCGCGTGTGGAGCGCGGCCGACGTCGAGCACGTGGACATCGTGGCGGACGAGTCCCTGGCCCTGGAGGGGCGCGCCGGATTCTACGACGGCACCGGGGCTCTCGAGGACATGCTCCAGTCCCACCTGCTGCAGGTGCTGGCCATGGTGGCCCTGGAGCCCCCGCGGCGTCTCACCCCGGACGCGCTGCAGGACGCCGCCGTCGAGGTGCTGCGGGCCACGCGCGTGCGCGACGACGACGCGCTCGCCTCCTCGCGCCGGGCCCGGTACACCGCGGGGACGGTGGGAGGCCAGGACGTGCCCGACTACGTCGCCGAGGAGGGCGTGGACCCGGAGAACGGGACCGAGACGCTCGCCGAGGTGGAGCTGGAGGTCCGGACCGACCGGTGGGCGGGCGTGCCGTTCCGGCTGCGGTCCGGCAAGGCGCTCGAGCCGCGCCGCTGGGAGGTCGTGCTCTCGCTGCGGCCGCCCGAGGGGGTGCCCGCGGGGCTGGAGGCGGCCGCGGGGCGGGAGCGGATCGTGGTGGGACTGGACCCGCGGGCCCTGCGGGTGGAGCTGGCCGTGGACGGGCCGGACACCCCGTTCGTCGCGGAGCGCAGCGTGCTCGCGGCGGACCTGGCCGAGGAGGACGTGGACGCGTACGGCGAGGTGATGCGCGGCGTGCTCACCGGGGATCGGATGCTCTCGGTGGGAGGCGACGCCGCGGAGGAGTGCTGGCGCATCCTGGCCCCCGTGATCGAGGCGTGGGACGCGGGGCGGGTGCCCCTCGACGAGTACGCCGCCGGGTCCTCGGGACCGGAGGACTGGCCGGAGAGGTGATCCGCGGGAGTGACCGTGGGTCGCACGGCGGCGAGGGGGACGGCGTCGTGCGGTGCGGGCCGGCGGCTCCGCCGACTGTGGGCGGCTCACCCCCGCCTCGCCCGGCGGGCCTAGACTCGGGCCCCATGAGCACCCCGCAGCCCGACGCCGCCCGCCCCGACCGCGACCGCCTGCCCGAACAGGTCTCCGACATCTTCGACCCCACGCGCTGGCGCGTGGTCGAGGGCTTCGACTTCGAGGACCTGACCTACCACCGCCAGGTGGAGCGCGACGCCGACGGCCGCTGGGTGCGCGACCTGCCCACAGTGCGCATCGCCTTCGACCGCCCCGAGGTCCGCAACGCGTTCCGCCCCGGCACCGTGGACGAGCTCTACCGCGCCCTCGACCACGCCCGCATGACCCCGGACGTGGGCACGGTGCTGCTCACCGGCAACGGCCCCTCCCCCAAGGACGGCGGCCACGCGTTCTGCTCCGGCGGGGACCAGCGCATCCGCGGCCGCGACGGCTACCGCTACGCCGAGGGGGAGACGGCCGAGACCATCGACCCGGCCCGCGCCGGACGCCTCCACATCCTCGAGGTCCAGCGCCTGATGCGCACCTCCCCCAAGGCGATCATCGCCGTCGTGAACGGCTGGGCGGCCGGCGGCGGCCACTCGCTCCACGTGGTCGCGGACCTCACCCTCGCCTCCCGCGAGCACGGGAAGTTCAAGCAGACCGACGCCACCGTGGGCTCCTTCGACGCCGGCTACGGCTCGGCCCTGCTCGCCCGGCAGGTGGGCCAGAAGCGCGCCCGCGAGATCTTCTTCACCGCCCGCGAGTACTCGGCCGAGGAGATGGTGGCCATGGGCGCGGTGAACGAGGCCGTGGACCACGAGCGCCTCGAGGAGGTCGCCCTCGAGTACGCCGCGGACATCAACCGTCAGTCCCCGCAGGCCCTGCGCATGCTCAAGTTCGCGTTCAACCTTCCCGACGACGGCATGGCCGGCCAGCAGGTCTTCGCCGGCGAAGCCACGCGCATGGCCTACATGACGGACGAGGCCGTGGAGGGCCGGGACGCGTTCCTGCAGAAGCGCGACCCGGACTGGTCCGCCTTCCCGTACCACTTCTGACCGACCACCACGGCAGGACGGAGACCCGCCCATGCTCGCACTGCTCAACGACCAGCCCATCCTCGTCCTCATGGCCACCGTCGCCCTGGGCGCCGCCGTCGGCACCATCCCCCTGGGCAAGATCCGCCTCGGCGCCTCCGGAGCCCTGTTCGTGGGCCTGCTCGTCGGAGCGGTGCTGCCCGACGTCGGCGACCGGCTGGCCCTGTTCCAGAGCTTCGGCCTGGCCCTCTTCGCCTACCTGATCGGGCTCGGCGCCGGCAAGGTGTTCTTCCGGGACCTGCGCCGCAACCTGCCCCTGATGCTGGCCGCCGTCGTCGTGGTGATCCTCACCGCCTTCACGGTGCACCCGCTGGCCGCGCTGCTCCACCTGGACCTGCCGACGGCGATCGGCGTGTGGACGGGTTCGCTCACCGCGACGCCGGCGATGGCGCTGGCGAACCAGCTCACCGGCGGGCAGGCCCCGGCCGTGGGCTACGGGCTGTCCTACCTGGTGGGCGTGGTCGGCACCATCATCGCGATCACCCTGCTCGCCGCCCGCCCGTGGAGCAGTTCCCCGCGCGATCCGGCGCCGGTGACCGACGGCAAGCTGCGCTTCACCGCCGCGGCCGCCACCTCCGCCCTCGCCGTGCGGGACATCCCGGGGATCTCCGAGGGACTGGTGCGCGTGGTGGCGCTGCGCCACGGCGGCATGGCCCGGATCGCCGGCTCCGCCGACCGGATCGAACCCGGGGACGAGGTCGTCCTGGACGGCACGGAGAAGAACATCGACGCGGCCGTGCAGGCCTTCGGCCGACGCACCGGCGCCGACCCGGCGCGGGTGATGAACCCGCTGCAGACCTCCATGGTCATCGTCACGGCCCGCGCCCTGGCCGATCGCCGCCTGGGCACGCTGTCCCTGCGCGAGCGCTTCGGCACCGACGTCGCCCGGCTGCGGCGCGACGACGTCGAGTCGCTGGCCACCCCGCAGACCGAGCTCAAGGTCGGCGACCGGGTGCTCATCGTGACCACCGCGCCGCGGATGGAGGCGGTGCGCGACTTCTTCGGCAACTCGACGCGCGGGCTCTCGGACCTGGACTGGATCTCCCTGGGCACGGGCATGGCGCTGGGCTACCTGCTGGGCATGGTGACGATCCCGCTTCCGGGCGGGGCCTCCTTCTCCCTCGGCCCGGCGGCCGGGTGCATCCTCGTCGGCCTCGCCCTCGGTGCGATCGGCCGAACGGGACCCACGGTGTGGGAGCCGTCCACGGAGATCGCACTGACACTGCGGCAGTTCGGCCTCATGCTCTTCCTGGGCGTGGTGGGCCTGGCCGCCGGCCCGGCGTTCATCGAGACGGTGTTCACCCGGGTCGGCGGGCTGGCCATCCTGATGTCCGCCGTGCTCACCGCGCTGACCGCGGCCCTGCTCATCGCCGCGGCACGGCTGCTGGGGCAGTCCGTGGATCGCACCTTCGGGGCGCTGGCGGGCATCACGGGCCAGCCGGCGATCCTGGACTACGCGCTCTCCCGGTCCACCGACGCCCGCGTGACCGAGGGGTACGCCCAGCTGTTCGCACTGATCATGGTGGTCAAGATCGCCACCGTGCCGTTCATGCTCTGACCGGCCGGGCGGGTCCGGTCTGCCGGGCGGGTCCGTCCGACCGTCGGGCCTCCTACACTCGGGGCCATGCCCGCCACCGCCGATGCCCTCGCCCGCGCCACGGACGCCCTCGCGGCGGCCTTCGACGGCGGCGCCCCCGTCGAGCTGACCGCCGACGGCGCCGCGCTCCCCCGGCCCGAGGCCCGCGACCCGCGCCGCTGCGGGGACCCGGACGCCGTCGCCGTGGTGCGCAGCTCCGGGTCCACGGGCACGCCGAAGCAGATCGTCCTGACCGGCGCGGCCCTGCGCGCCTCGGCCGCGGCCACGGCCCGGCGGCTCGGCGGCGAGGGGGCGTGGCTGCTGGCCCTCGGCGTGCACTACGTGGCCGGGCTCGCCGTGCTCTCCCGCTCGATCGCGGCCGGGACCGCACCCGTGGCCCTGCCACCGGGCCCGTTCACGCCCGCGGCGTTCGCCACCGGGGCGGCCGCCCTGCCCGACGACGCCGGCCCCCGGCTCGTCTCGCTCGTCCCCACCCAGCTCGCCCGCCTCCTCGCGGCCGACGCCGACCCGGCCGGGCGGGCGGCCCTGCGCTCCTTCGACCGCGTGCTCGTGGGCGGCGCCCGGCTCGATCCCGCGCTGCGGGCCGCGGCCGAGGCGGCGGGGGTGCGCCTCACCGCCACCTACGGCATGGCCGAGACGTGCGGCGGCTGCGTCTACGACGGCGTGCCGCTGCCCGGCGTCACCGCCGCGGTGGCCCCGGACGACCCCGACGCCCCGCCGCGCGTGCGCCTGGCCGGGCCCATGGTGGCGGCCGGCTACCTCGACAACCCCGCCCGCACCGCCGCCCACTTCGTCGCTGCCGCGGACGGCGCCCGCGCCTTCCTGACCGAGGACACGGGCGTGCTCTCCCCCACCGACGACGGCGGCGTGCGGCTGGCCGTGACCGGTCGCCTGGACGACGTCGTCATCACGGGCGGGGTGAAGGTGTCCGCGGCGGCGGTGACCGCGGTGCTCGAGGCGCACCCGGGCGTCGCGGCGGCCCACGTGGCCGGCGTGCCGGATCCCGAGTGGGGCGCCCGGCTGTGCGCCGCCGTCGTGCCCGCCCACCCGGCCGCGGCCCCCGACGAGGCCGTCCTGCGCGCCCACGTGCGCGAGGCGCTGGGTGCGGCCGCGGTGCCCAAGACGTGGCTCGTCCTCGACGCCCTGCCCCTGCTCTCCACCGGCAAGACCGACCGGCAGGCCCTGGCCGCCCGGTTCACCGCCGGCTGAGCGCCGCCCCGCCCGCGTGGGAGAATGACCCGGGCCCGGCCGACGTCGGGCCCCGGCCGCGCGCCGCCGTCGACCCGGCCCGCCGCGCGCCGCTGCCCACCCCGCTCCCCAGGAGGAACCCCCGCCCATGGCCGCCACGCTCTCCCAGTGGGTCGCCGCCGCGCGCCCGCGCACGCTGCCCATGGCGATCGCCCCCGTGATCGTCGGTTCGGCCGCCGCCGCGGAGCTCGGCTCCTTCCACCTCGGCGCGGCGCTGCTGGCCCTCGTGGTGTCGCTCGCACTGCAGATCGGCGTGAACTACGCCAACGACTACTCGGACGGCATCCGCGGCACCGACGACGAGCGCGTCGGCCCCTTCCGGCTCACCGTCTCCGGGCTCGTGCCCGCGGCCCAGGTGAAGCAGGCGGCCTTCGCGTCCTTCGGCCTCGCCGGGCTGGCCGGCCTGGGGCTCATCCTGCTCTCGGGGCACTGGTGGTTCCTGCTGGTCGGCGTCGCCTGCGTGCTGGCCGCGTGGTTCTACACCGGTGGGAAGCGGCCGTACGGGTACCTCGGCCTCGGCGAGGTGTTCGTGTTCGTGTTCTTCGGGCTGGTGGCCGTCCTCGGCACCACGTACACCCAGGCCGACGCCGTCAGCGGCCTGGCCTGGGCCGGCGCGATCGGCTGCGGGCTGATCTCCACGGCCCTGCTCATGGCCAACAACATCCGGGACATCCCCACGGACCGCGAGGTCGGGAAGATGACGCTGGCCGCCCGCCTGGGCGACGGACCCGCGCGGGCGTCCTACGGCGTCATGCTGGCCGTCGCCCTGCTGCTGCCGCTGTTCTGGGTGGCGGTGCACCCGGGGCTGCTGCTCGTGCCGATCGGCGGCCTGCTCGCGATCCGGCCGATCCGCACGGTGCTGCGCGCCGACGACCGCCGGGCGCTGATCCCGGTGCTGCGCGCGACCGGCGTGATCGGGATCGTCTACGCGATCACGTTCACTCTCGGCGCGCTGCTCTGAGCCGCACGGGGTGACGACGGCGTCGGCGGCGGCATCCGCCCCGTCGCCCCGCGGGGCTCACTCGCGGAACCGGCCCTCGGTGTAGGCGTCCTCGGCGTCCGCATCGGCGGTCTCGGTGCGGCCCCGGCGGCCCGGGCGGCCCTCCCACGCGGCGGACAGGTCCTCGGTGGCCCCCGTGCGCAGGCGGCCGAGGAAGAGGTAGCTGACCGCGAACGTCAGGATCGTGGCCGCGATCACCCCGAAGATCATCCCGAGGTCCATCACGTAGTAGAACAGCGCCCACAGGGCGACGAAGACGACCACGCGGACCAGACCGTAGAAGAAGATGCGCACCGGTCCATCCTACGAGGAAGGACGCCCCGCCCGCCGACCGCCCAGCCCGCGCCTAGACTGGAAGGATGGGCCGCTTCATCATCCCCGCCGCGATCATCCTCGCGGGCCTGACCCTCTACGCGCTGTTCGAGGCGCTGCTGACCCCCGCCCGCGAGGTGCGCAGCCTGCCGAAGGCGGCGTGGGTGGCGGTCATCGTGCTCGTGCCGCTCGTGGGGCCGCTGCTGTGGCTGCTGCTCGGCCGCGCCCGCCCGGCCGGCGCGGCCGGCCGCCCGGCGCCCCGGCCCACCGGGGCCCCGGACGACGACGAGGCGTTCCTGCGCAGCCTGCGCATGCAGCGCCGCCAGGACGCCCGCGAGCAGGACCTGGACCGCCGCGAGGCCGAGCTGCGCGCCCGCGAGGAGGAGCTGCGCCGTCGTCGGGAGCAGGGCGACGACGACGCCGACCCGGACGGCGACGGCCCGCGCGCCTGAGGGGCCCCGCCGGACTCAGCCGGGCAGACCCGCGTACGAGTGCAGGCCCGGGAAGTACGTGTTCACGATCGTGTAGTTGAACACGATGCACAGGAAGCCCACGATGCTCAGCCAGGCCGCGCGGGCGCCGGTCCAGCCGCGGGTGGCGCGGGCGTGCAGGTACGCCGCGTAGACCACCCAGATGACGAAGGACCAGACCTCCTTGGTGTCCCAGTTCCAGTACCGGCCCCACGCGGCTTCGGCCCAGATGGCGCCGGCGATCACGGTGAACGTCCACATCACGAAGGCGATCGCGTTGAGGCGGTAGGACCAGTTCTCCAGCCCCTGCGCGGCCGGCACGAGGCGCAGGAACGCCCACGAGCGCTCGCCCGCCGCGGCGCGCTTCTCCGCACGGTCCTGCAGCAGCTGCAGCACGGACATCGCCGCGGTCAGCGCGAACAGCGAGCTGGCGAGCACGGCGATGGACACGTGGATGACGAGCCACGGCGACTGCAGCGGCGGCTGGAGGTGGCCCACCGGCGTCGGGAAGCCCATGGTTGCCGCGCACATCATGGCCACCACGAGACCGGTGACGAACGTGCCCACGAAGCGCAGGTCCTTGCGGAAGAGGAACAGCAGGTAGACGGTCGTGATCACGAGCGCGCCCGTGGTCATGAACTCGTACAGGTTGCCCCACGGCACGCGGGAGGCGGCGAGGCCGCGGGCGACGACGGCGAACGCGTGCAGCGCCCAGCCGACGGCCAGCACGGCCACGGCCACGTTGGCGACCGGGCGGCGGCCGCCGCCCGTGTAGTCCATGTCCTCGTCCACGAGGTCAGCGTCCGCGTCGACGCCGGGCTCGGCGGCGGCGGCCGGCCGGGCCGTGTCGGAGTCGCTCGCGCCGACCGCCGTGGACCCGCCGACGGCGGCCCCCACGGTCTCGCGGTCCGGAGCGGTGCGCACCTGCCCGCGCTGGGCCGCGAGGTCGGCCTCGAGGCGGCGGATGGTGGCCGAGGCGGTGGCCATGTCGATGGTGAACAGGATGAACGCCGCCGCGTACACGAGCGCGGCGATGAGCATGAAGAGGTCGCTGTACAGCGCCAGCTGCTCGTTCACGGGGGCCGTGGGGTTGAACACTGTCAGTCTCCTGATCGGGCGTCGGCGGGGCCGGCGGGGGTCTCGGGGGTGGTGGGGGTGGACTGGGGGGCGGCACCGGCCGCGGCGTCGTCGGCCGTCTCGGTGGCGGCGACGATGGGCCACCACTTCTCCATGGCGGCGCGCAGGGCCACGTGCTCCTCGTGGAGACCGAACTCCTCGCCGCGGGCGAGCAGCGCGTACTCCACGCGGGTGCGGCCGTCGTCGTCGGTGCGGGCACGCACCCACACGCGGCGGCGGCGGACGAACAGACTGATCGCCAGGCCGAGCAGGGCGGTGCCGGCGAACACGCCGACGCCCCACTTGCCCGGGTCGTAGTGGATGTCCAGGCCGACGTAGCGGCGGACGCCGTCGAAGCTGATGGAGCCCTTGCCCTCGGGCAGCTCGTACGTCTGGCCCGGGCTGAGCACGATGCCGCCGTTCTCGTTGGTGCGGCTGTTGAGCTCGGTGAGGGATGCGGTGTCCAGCACGTACACGTTCTGCGGGCGGCCGGTGTCCAGGCCGAGGTCCCCGTAGTACGAGTTCAGCTGCAGCTCCGGGTTGAGCAGCTCGGGGTCCGCGGAGAACGCGGCGCCTTCCTCGTCCTCCACCGCCGTGGGCAGGAAGAAGCCGACGAAGCCCAGCTGGTCCGGCCGCGCGTCGGGGACCTTGATGGTGGCCTGCGAGCCGTAGTTCTGGTCGAACACGCGGGTGACCACGGGGCCCTGGAAGGCCACGTCCCCGGCGCCGTCGCGGATGGTCACCACGGGCGCGTAGCCGTTGCCCACGAGGTAGACGCGCACGCCGTCGATGTCCAGCGGCTGGTTGACCTTGAGGATCTGGCGCTGGAGCTCGCCGCCGGAGCCCTCGCGGACGTCCATGACGGCGGTGTAGTCCAGCGGCTGGCCGTAGTGGGTCTCGGACTCGCGGTCGAACACGGCGTCGAAGGAGTCGAGGGTGAGGGAGAACGGCTGGAGGTCGTCCGCGCTGAAGTAGGTGCCGGGGGTGAAGGAGTCGTAGGCCACGAGGTTGTTGGCGAAGCCCTCGCCCTCCACGATGATCTTCTGCCCGCCGTACTTGGTCATGCCGCCGTAGGCCATGAACACGAGCACGCCGATCAGCGAGACGTGGAACAGGATGTTGCCGATCTCGCGCAGGTATCCGCGCTCGGCGCCCACGGACGCGCCGCCGGCCTCGGGGCGGTGCTCCACGCGGTAGCGGCGCTTGCGCAGCCACGCCTGGGCTCTGGCCACGGCCTCCTCGGGGCTCGGGCCGCCCTCCTCGAGGACGACGACGCCGGAGGCCGGCAGGCGCGTCAGGTTGCGGGGGGTGCGGGCCGGGGGCTGGCGCAGGGCCTTGGCGTGCTGGATGGCGCGCGGCCACACGCAGCCCACGAGGGAGACGAACAGCAGCAGGTAGATGGCCGAGAACCAGACGGAGTTGTAGACGTCGAAGAACTGCAGGGCGTCCAGGACGGGGCCCCACACGGGGTTGTCCTCGATCCACTGGTCCACGATCTCGGGGCCGGCACGGCGCTGGGGCACGAGGGAGCCGGGCACGGCGGCGACGGCGAGCAGGAGCAGCAGCATGAGCGCGGTGCTCATGCTGGTCAGCTGGGTCCAGATCCAGCGCAGGGTGCCCGCCAGGCCGAGGCGCGGCAGGGTGACGGGCTCGGAGCGCGTCCGGGCGGCCTTGGAGCTCACAGGGGCATCTCCCATTCGTTGGCGAACCACAGCTGCAGCTGCGTGGTCCAGGCGGTCCAGACGCCGGTGACCATGAGCAGGCCCAGCGCGATCAGCAGGGCGCCGCCGAGGCGCATGATCAGCACGCGGTGCCGGCGGAAGAACCCGAGGGCCCGCATGCCGCGCTCCATGCCGAGGGCCATGAGCACGAACGGCAGGCCCAGGCCGAGGCAGTAGAGGAAGGCGAGCAGGGCGCCGCGGCCCACGGAGCCGGAGCTGGCCGTGGACATGGCCAGGACGGCGGCCATGGTGGGGCCGATGCACGGCGCCCAGCCCAGGCCGAAGGTCATGCCCAGCAGGGGCGCGCCGACCAGGCCGGCGGCGGGCTTGAAGTGGACGCGGCGCTCCTGCTGAAGCCGGCCGCCGCCGCCGAGGAACACGAGGCCCATGAGCATCACGAGCACGCCGAGCACGGGGGTGACCCAGGCGCCGTCGCGCCGCAGCCAGACCATGGCCTGGGTGAACACCACGGTGATGCCCACGAACACCACGGCGAACCCGAGCACGAACAGCACGGAGCCGAGCACGAGGCGCCCGCGGCGGCGGCTGGTGAGCACGTCCCCGCCGAGGCCGGTGACGTACCCGAGGTAGCCGGGCACGAGCGGCAGCACGCACGGGGAGAGGAAGGAGATCAGGCCGGCCAGCACGGCGATCGGCGCGGCCAGCAGCAGGGAGCCGTCGAGGGCGATCTCGGCGAAGGGGTTGCTCTGCATGGACACGGCGGCCGGGTCAGGCCGCGGCCTCGTCCACCACGGTGGTGAGCAGGGCGCGCAGGGTGGACTCCTCCACGGCGCCGAGCACGCGGGCGGCCACGCGGCCCTCGACGTCCAGGACGAGGGTGGAGGGCACGGCCTGCGGGGGCACGTAGTCGGTCATGTTCAGGAGCACGTCCCCGCGGGCGTCCTCGATGGACGGGTAGGGGATCTCGAAGGTGCGCTCGAAGGCCTGCGCGGTGGTGACGGTGTCCCGGACGTTCACGCCGAGGAACCGCACCCCCTGCGGGGCGAACTGCTCGTGCAGGGAGACGAGGTGGGGGGCCTCGACGCGGCACGGCGCGCAGGCGGCGTACCAGAAGTTCAGCAGGGCGGGGGTGCCGCGCAGGCTCGCGCCGGTCACGGGGGTGCCGTCGAAGAGCTCGGCGGCGAACTCCACGGGGGCGCCGCGCTCGGCGGGGGCGATCTCCAGGACGGAGCCGTCGCCGGCGATGTAGTTCTTGCCGTCCGCGTTGCCCGCCTGCCGCGCGAGCGAGTCGTCACCGCCCGAGCAGGCCGCGAGCGCCGGCGCCAGGCTGGCGAGGGCGAGGCCGGTCAGCACGGTGCGACGGGACGGACGGGGGGTCTGCATGGCGGGCTGCCCTCCAGGGGACGCGCGGGGCTGGATTCCGGGTACCTGGGGAGTCTACTGTCCGCCCCGCATTCTGACTGAACCCTGGACGTCACACCCCCACCCCGTGGGAGGCTGCGGCCGGCGTCGTCGACGCCGGCCGTCTCAGGCGCCCGGCAGGGAGGAGGCGTCCTTGAGCAGGGCCTGGTTCGGCTCGTGGTACTCGACGCGCGGCACCCCGCGCCCCTCCTCGTACACGAGCGAGGTCACGGAGGTCAGCGAGCACTCGCGGCGGCGCGGGTCGTGCCACAGCGGACGGCCCTCGACGGCCAGGCGCGTCACCCAGATCGGCAGCTGGTGCGAGACGAGCACGGACTCGGCGCCGGGCCCGTCGGCGGCCACGGCCTCGCCGCGGAGCCGGTCGACGACGGCCAGCATCCGGGCGGCCTGCGCGCGGTACGGCTCGCCCCAGGACGGGCGCAGGGGATTGCGCAGCCGGGGCCACAGCCGCGGGTTCCGCTTCAGCGACGCCGCCACCTGGGACATGCCCTCGAAGGCGTTCTCCGCCTCGATCAGGTCGGGCTCGGTGACCAGCGGCAGGTCGAACGCGGCCGCGAGGGGCGCGGCGGTCTGCTGCGCGCGGGTCAGCGGGGAGGCGGCGACGACGGCGGGCGCCCGGCCGGTCTGCGCGGCGCGCTCCGCGAACCACGCGGCCACGCCCCGGGCCATCTCGTGGCCGAGCTCCGAGAGCCCGAACTCCGGCAGGCGGCCGTAGAGGACACGGTCGGGGTTGTGGACTTCTCCGTGGCGGACCAGGTGGACGGTGGCGAGCGTCTGCATGGGGCCAGTCTGGCAGAGGCGGGCCGGTGGCCCCGGCGGTAGCGTGGGGCACAGCTCGGCGCGACCGCGCCGCCACCCCCGTCCGCACCGAGACGCCGCGAGCGTCGGCGTCGCTAGGAGGCCCCATGTCCGGCACCTCGCCCACCGATCCCCACGGCAGCCAGAACCCGTACGGCACCGACCCCTACGGCGCCGCCCCGCAGGGGCCGACCCCGGGCTCCCCTGACCCGGCGGGCGCGAGCCCGTACGGCCAGAACCCCTACGGCGCACCGCCGGCGGCTCCGTACGGCGCCCCGGGCCAGGCGGGGATGCCCCAGGCCCCCTCCCCCCACGGCCCCGCCGGCTGGCAGTCTCCCGGCCCGGTCGAGCTGCCCCCGCGGCCGCGCTCCCTGACGGCCGCGTTCTGGCTGATCGTCTCGGGCGGCCTCCTGCTGCTGGCGACGACCCTGCTGGCGGCCTTCGCCATCACCCAGCCGGAGGGCCAGGCCGCGATCCAGCAGGAGCTGGACCGGTCCGTCGAACAGATGAATCTGCCCGCCGACCAGGCGGAGCAGATGCGCACCATGATGGACGGGATGCTCCCGGCCCTCGCCACGACGGCGGCCGTGTTCGGCGTGCTCGCGTTCCTCGTCTACCTGTGGGTGGCGTTCGCGATCCGCGGCGGCTCGCGCGCCGCGCGCATCGTCGGAACGGTGCTGGCGTCCCTGTCCGTGCTGGTGCTGGTCTCCAACGCCGTGATGGGGGCGTTCAGCCCGCTGGACCTCGTGTGGGTGGGCCTCGGCGTCGCCGGCATCGTGCTCGCCTACCGCCCGGACGCCACGGAGTACATGCGGCTGAAGACCTGGCAGCGCTTCGCGCGCCGCTGAGCCCGCTCAGGCCCGCGGGGCGTCCAGGAGCCGGCCCAGGCGGGCCGGGTCCACGCGCCAGAAGTCGCGCTGGACGCCGTCCACGAAGAGCACGGGCACCTCGTCCACGAAGCGCTCGAGCAGGTCCGGGTGCGCGGCCCCGTCCACGGCCTCCCAGGCCTCGCCCCGCGCGTCGCACACCTGCACCACCGTGGCCTCGGCCTCGGCGCACAGGTGACAGCCGGGCTTCACGAGCAGCTGGACGCGGGCGGTGGCGGCGGGCAGGTCGGCGGTCATGGCCCCACTCTACGGATCGCCGTCCACGACGAAGCCGCCGTCCCCCCGGAAGGGGACGGCGGCTTCGTCTCGTCAGCGCCCGGAGGGCGCGGGCGTCACTTCTTGTTGCGACGCTGGTGACGGGTCTTGCGAAGCAGCTTGCGGTGCTTCTTCTTCGACATGCGCTTGCGGCGCTTCTTGATCACAGATCCCATGGGGACTCCTTGAATCGGGGCGAGGGTCGGCGGTCGTGGGACCGCAGGCATCCGGGGCGCCGGACACGCCGACCCGCATTCCACCGGATGTGGAACGCCTGGAAACGTTCTCGGCCACAATACCGGCCGCACGGGCCCCGGTCGAACCGGGACGGGGACCGGTTCAGTCGAACCAGGGGTCGAGCCCGTGCAGCGGGAACACCTCGCGGCGCGTGGCCATGATCGACTGGTCCACCGGGTCGGCCGGGTCGTAGCCCACCTCCCACGAGCGCCACCACACGTCCGCGTCCTCGCCCATCACGGTGGGGATCCGCTCGGCGTCGTCCCCCACGTGCACGGACATGTCCCCGGTCAGCTCGTCCGCGGTGAGGGCCCGGACGTGCTCGATCCAGGCGGCGGGGATCTCGCTCTTCACCGGGATCGGGGTCTGCAGGACGGCGGCGGTCAGGTGGGCCCACGCGCGCGGCACCACCCGCAGCGGGTTGTAGCCGCCACCCCCGGTGGCCAGCCACCGGCCGTGCGCGAACCGGTCGGCCCAGTCGCCGACGTCGAACGCGAGCTGGCGCTGGCCGTCCACGGTCAGCCGCAGGTCGGCGAGCGGGTCCGTGCGGTGGCCGTCGCAGCCGTGCTGGCTGACCAGCACGTCCGGGGCGAACGCCTCCAGCAGCGGCGGGACCACGGCGTGGGCGGCGCGCAGGAAGCCGGCGTCGCCGGTGCGCGGGGGCAGCGCGACGTTCACCGCCGTGCCCTGGGCGGCCGCGCCGCCGATCTCATTGGCGAAGCCCGTGCCCGGGAACAGGCTGATGCCCGTCTCGTGCAGGGAGATGGTGAGCACGCGGGGGTCGTCGTAGAAGACCGACTGCGTGCCGTCGCCGTGGTGCGCGTCCACGTCGACGTAGGCCACGCGCTCCGCGCCGAGGTCCAGCAGGCGCTGGATGGCCACGGCGCAGTCGTTGTAGATGCAGAACCCGGACGCCGAGGACCGGGCGGCGTGGTGCATGCCGCCGGCGAAGTTCACGGCGCGGTCCACCTCGCCGGACCAGATGGCCTCGGCCGCCGCGAGGGAGCCGCCCGCGATCCGGGCGGCGGACTCGTGCAGGTCCGGGAACACGGGACAGTCCTCGGTGCCCAGGCCGAAGCGGCCGTCCTCGGCCGACGACGTCGCCGCGGCCCGGCGGACGGCGGCGACGTACTCGGGGTCGTGGACGAGGGCGAGCTGCTCGTCCGTGGCCACGGGCGGCTCCACGATCCGCACGTGGGGCGCGTCCAGCAGGCCGAACGCCTCCACGAGCCGGTGCGTGAGGTCCAGCCGCAGGGGCGCCATCGGGTGCTCCGCGCTGAACCGGTAGCGGAGCAGGCTGGAGTCCCACACCACAGCGGCGGGGGTGGGAGCGGGAGGGGTGGACGTGGTGCTCATCACGGTCCAGCCTAGGGCTCCGGGCGGCACGGTGGCGACGAGCGCCTCGGATGTCTCACCCGCGTGACGCGCGGGCCTCAGGGGCGCGCGATACTGGGAGCCGGTCCGTTCCCCGTCCCCGTGCAGGAGGTGCCCCGTGGCAGGTCCCCGTCCGACCCCGCACGCCCGCCGCCACGGCGGGGTGCGCCGGCCCGGCGGACTCCCCCGGCCCGGCCAGGCCTCCACGCTGGAGTCCTCGACCGACCTGCGCACGGCGCTGCGGCGCTCGGGCCGTGCCGTCAGCTCGGTGGTGGGCGGCTCCCCGGCCCGCGCCGCCCTCTCCGCCTTCGCCCTCATGGCCCTGGTGTTCACCGGGCTCCTCGCCCTGCCGTGGGCCGCGGCGGACGGCCACGCCACCCCCCTGCACGACGCCATGTTCACCGCGGTCTCCGCCTTCTCCGTGACCGGTCTGACCACCGTCAACACGGCCGAGCACTGGTCCCCCGCGGGCCAGGTGGTCATCCTCGTGGCCATCCAGATCGGCGGCCTGGGCATCCTCTCGATGGCCTCGCTGCTCACGTTGGCCGTCTCCCGGCATCTGGGCCTGAGGTCGAAGCTGGCGACGCAGCAGGCGGGCATGACCTCCGGCAGTCTCGGCGAGGTCGGCCAGCTGCTGCGCGTCGTCGTCGTGACGGTGCTGACCGCCGAGGCCGCGCTGGCGCTCGTCCTCGTGCCGCGGTTCGCGGCCATCTCCGGCTCGTGGCTCACCGGCCTGTGGCACGGTGTCTTCTACTCGGTCAGCGCCTTCAACAACGCGGGGTTCACCCTGCACGTGGACGGCCTGCCGGAGATCATGCACGACCCGGTGGTCATCACGGTGCTCGGCGTCGGCGTGTTCCTCGGCGCGCTCGGCTTCCCCGTGGTCATGGTGCTGCTGGAGAAGGGGTGGCGGTTCCGGGAGTGGAACCTGCACACCAAGCTCACGGTCGAGGTGACGCTGGCCCTGCTGGTGCTCGGCGCCGTCGCCCTCTTCTTCTTCGAGGCGGGCAACCCGGCGACCCAGGCCGGCATGGGCTTCTGGCAGCGGGTCGGGCACTCCCTGTTCGGCTCCGTGATGACCCGCTCCGGAGGCTTCGCGATCGACGACACGAACGCGCACCAGCCCGAGTCCCTGCTGCTCATGGACGCGCTGATGTTCGTGGGCGGTGGGTCCGCCTCCACCGCGGGCGGCATCAAGGTGACCACGCTGGCGATCATGTTCCTCGCGATCGTGGCGGAGGCGCGCGGCGACCGCGAGGTGACGGCGCACGGCCGCACGATCGCCCCCGAGTCCCTGCGCGTGGCCATCGCGGTGCTCGCACTCGGGGCCACCCTCGTGCTCGTGGCCACTCTGGCGCTGGTGCACATCACCGACGAGTCCCTCCAGCGACCCCTGTTCGAGGTGATCTCCGCGTTCGGCACGTGCGGGCTCTCCGTGGGCGTCTCCGCGGAGAGCCCACCGGCCGGCAAGTACGTCCTGACGGCCATGATGTTCGCGGGCCGCGTTGGTACGATCACGTTCGCCGCCGCCCTGGCCCTGCGCCAGCGGCGCGTGCTCTACCGCTACCCCGTCGAGAGGCCGGTCATTGGCTGACACCCCGCAGCGCACCGATCCCAACGCCCCCGTGCTCGTCGTGGGGCTGGGCCGCTTCGGCGCCGCCACGGCCGAGGAGCTCGTCGCACAGGGGCGCGAGGTGCTCGCCGTCGAGCGGGACCCCGTCCTCGTGCAGCGCTACGCCCCCTCGCTGACCCACGTGGTGGAGGCGGACGCCACCGACCCCGAGGCCCTGCGCCAGCTCGGCGCGCAGGACTTCTCGACGGCGGTGGTCGGCGTGGGCACCTCCATCGAGGCATCGGTGCTGATCACCGTGAACCTCGTGGACCTGGAGATCCCGCACATCTGGGTGAAGGCGATCAGCGAGGCGCACGGCACGATCCTCAAGCGGATCGGGGCGAACCATGTGATCTTCCCGGAGCACGACGCCGGCGTGCGCGCCGCCCACCTCGTGAACGGGCGCATGCTCGACTTCATCGAGTTCGACGACGACTTCGCGATCGTGAAGATGTACCCGCCGGCCGAGTGCGTGGGCTTCACGCTCGCCGAGTCCCACGTGCGCTCCAAGTACGGCGTGACCGTGGTGGGCGTGAAGACCCCGGGCGAGGACTTCACCTACGCCCAGCCGGACACCCGGGTGGGCCCGCGCGACACCCTCATCGTCTCGGGCCACACCGACCTCATCGACCGGTTCGCCGCCCGGCCCTGAGGCACGCCGGAGCCGTCAGGCCCCGAACTCCTCGGCCATCTCCTTGTCGCGCTGCGCGGCCGCGTCCATGGCACGGTTCACGAGGTCGCCCATGCCGCCGTCCAGGAACGCCTCCACGGCCTTCTCGGTGGTGCCGTTCGGGCTCATCACGGCCTTGCGCAGAGCCTCGGCCCTGGCCCCCTCCTGCTGGAGCATGATGCCGGCGCCCTTGACGGTGGCCGCGGCCATGGCCTCGGCGGAGGCGGCGTCCAGTCCCATCTCCGCACCGTGGGCGGCGATCAGCTCGGCCAGCAGGAACACGTAGGCCGGGGCGGAGCCGGCGGTGGCCACCACGGCGGAGAGCTGCTCCTCGGCCACCGGCACCACCAGGCCGGAGCCCTCGAAGAGAGCGCGCACGGCGGTGGCCTGCTCCTCGGTGACGCCCGGCCCGGGAGCCACGCCCACGACGCCGGAGCCCACCGTCAGGGGCGTGTTCGGCATGGTCCGCACGATCGGCTGCCCCGCCGGCAGCACGGCGGCCATGGTCGCGGCGGTGACGCCGGCTGCCACGGACACCACCACGGTCTCGGGGCGCAGCGACGGCGCCAGGTCCGTGAGGGTGGCGACCATGTCCTTCGGCTTCACGCCCACCAGGACGATGTCCGCCTCGGCGACCGCGGCATGGTTGGCGCGTTCGTCCCGCTCCTGGGAGGTCACGGTGACGCCGTGCTGCGCGGCGGCCTTCTCGGCGGAGGCGGCGGAGCGGGTGGTGGCGGTGACGTCCTCGGCGCGCACGGCGCCGGCGTCGAGGGCTCCGGCGAGGATGGCCCCAGTCATGGTGCCCAGGCCCAGGATGGTCAGCTTCATGGTCGGTCCGTCTCCTTCGTGGTCGGGCGCGGGGCGTCGTCGTGGTGGTGGTCGGTCCCGCCGGCGGCCAGGTGATCGCGCGCGAAGGCGAGCGAGGCGGCGAGCATCTCCTCCCGCTGGCCCGCGTACTCCACGCCGCGCGTGCCCACCTCCACGCACACCGTGCCGGCCAGGCCCGCGGTCGCCAGGTGGCGCAGGGTCTCGGCCACGCGCTGCGTGCCCTCGCCGGGGGCCAGGTGGCCGTCCTTGCCGGAGTCGTTGCCGTCGGTGAGGTGGACGTGCCGCAGCCGCGGGCCGAGCTCGCGGACGGCCGCCAGGGAGTCCGCCCGCGCGATGGCCGCGTGGGAGAAGTCCCAGCAGATGTGCTCGTACGGCTCGGGCAGCGGGTTCCAGTGCGGCAGGTACATCTTGGCCTCGCGGCCGTAGGCCCGCCACGGGTACATGTTCTCCACGGCGATCACGACGCCGGTCTCCGCCATGAGCTCGTGGATGCCCTCGGCGAAGCGCACCGCGTACGTGCCCTGCCAGCGGAACGGCGGATGGGCCACCACGGTGGCCGCGCCCACGGCCTGCGCCAGCTCCACGGAGCGGCGGATCTTGGACCACGCGGAGCCCCAGACCTGCTGCGTGAACAGCAGGGTGGGCGCGTGGATGGAGTCGATGGGCATCCCGTGCCGCTCGGACAGCCGCGTCAGCCGCCGCGCGTCCTGGCTCCACGCGTTGTGCGTGACCATGACCTCCACGCCGTCGTAGCCGAGGTCCTCGGCGGTGGCGAACACGTCCTGGGTGCCCAGGGGGAACACGGACGAGGAGGACAGGGTCACGGGGATGTCCGCTCCGAAGCGCGCCGCGGGGGCCAGGTGCGCGGTGGAGTCCGGCATGGTCAGCGCACCCCCAGGCTCAGTCCCGGCAGGAGGGTGTCCGGGTTGAGGTTCACGTGGCCGACGCCGGGCCGGCCGTCCCGGGTGAGGTGGCCCTCGAGCATGAGCGCGTCGAGGCGGTTGAGGATCAGGCCCTCGCGCAGCGCCCACGGGCAGATCTCGAGCTGGGCGATGCCGAACGTGCGCATGGCCGTCAGCGCGACGATCGCCCCCGCGAACACCTGGTGCGCGCGCACGTCCGAGACGCCGGGCAGCTCCGCCCGCTCCGCGACGGTCATCGCCGCGAGGCGGTTCACCCACAGGTGCAGGTCGTCCGCGCGCAGGTGCCGCTTCACGAAGGGGCCCGCCGCCGACGGCGCCGCCCCGGTGATCCGGGCGAGGGAGCGGAACGTCTTCGAGGTGGCGGTGACCACCACGGGCGACTCGATGCGCGGGAAGGCCGTATACGCCTCCTCGAGTCGCTTCTCCACGTGCTTGCGGAGCTTCTTCACCGCCTTGGGGCTGGGCGGGTCCTCGAGCACCCAGTCGCGGGTGAGGCGGCCGGCGCCCAGCGGCAGGGACAGGGCGTGCGAGGGCAGCTCGTCCTGGCCGTAGGCGATCTCGAAGGAGCCGCCGCCGATGTCGAAGTTCAGGATGGAGCCGGCGCCCCAGCCCTGCCAGCGGCGCACGGCGAAGTACGTCATGGCCGACTCCTGGTCCCCCGTGAGCTCGGAGAGGTGCACACCGGTCTCGGCCTGCACGCGGGCCAGCACGGCGGCGCCGTTCGCGGACTCGCGGATCGCCGAGGTGCAGAACGAGATCATGTCCTCCGCCCGATGCTCCTCCGCGAACGCGGCGGCCTCACGGACGAAGTCCACGAGCTCCCGCTGTCCCTCCTCCGTGATCGCCCCGTCGGCGTCCTGGTAGCGGATCAGCGGAAGGGAGCGCTTGTGCTCCGCGTAGGCGACGGGGCGGGCCCCCGGGTGGGCGTCCACGAGCAGCAGGTGGACGGTGTTGGACCCGATGTCCAGGACGCCGAGGCGCATGGCGCTCAGGCCTTCTTCCGCGCGGTGGTCTTCTTGGCCGGGGCCTTGCGGGCCGCCGGCTTCTTGGCACCGCCGCGGGTGGCCGGGCCCTTGGCACGCTTGTCCGCGAGCAGCTGGTAGGCCTCCTCCGCCGTGAGCTCCTCGGGCTGACGGCCGCGCGGGACGGTGATGTTGGTGACCCCGTCCGTGACGTACGGGCCGAAGCGGCCCTCCTTCACGGTGACCTTCTTGCCGGAGACCGGGTCCTCGCCGAACTCGGCCAGCGGCGGCTTGGCGGCCCCGCGGCCACGCTGCTTCGGCTGGGCGTAGATCTCGAGGGCCTGCTCCTGCGTGATGCTGAAGATCTGGTCCTCGGACTCGAGCGAGCGCGAGTCCGAGCCCTTCTTCAGGTAGGGCCCGAAGCGGCCGTTCTGGGCGGTGATGACCTCGCCCTCGGCGTCCGCGCCCACGACGCGCGGCAGGGACATCAGCTGCAGCGCCTGCTCGAGGGTCACGGTGTCCACGGACATGCTCGTGAAGAGGGAGCCGGTGCGGGGCTTCTCCTTGGCCGGCTTCTTCTTCGGCTTGGGCTTGCCGTTCTTGTAGTACTCGGTGGGCTGGGCGTCGAGCCAGGCCTGCAGCTCCTCCTCGGTCATCTCCGGGATGACCTCGGTGACGTAGGGCCCGTAGCGCCCGTCCTTGGCGACGATGGTCCGGCCCGTCTCCGGGTCCGTGCCGAGCTCGCGCTCGGAGGGCTGGGCGGTGGCGAACAGCTCCTCGGCCTTGGCCGGGGTGAGCTCGTCCGGGGCCAGGTCCTCGGGGACGTTGGCGCGCGGCGGGGTGGCGCCCGCCTCCGCGTCGGCCGGCAGCGACCGCTCCAGGTACGGACCGTACTGGCCCACCCGCAGGGTGATGTCCTCGGTGATCGGCAGCGAGTTCACGGCCCGCGCGTCGATCTCGCCGAGGTTGTCCACCACGTGCTTGAGGCCCTCGACGCCCTTCTCCGTCTCCGCGGCGGGGGCCCCGAAGTAGAAGGTCTGCAGCCAGGCCTCGCGGCCGAGTTCGCCCGCGGCGATCCGGTCGAGGTCGTCCTCCATGCGGGCCGTGAAGTCGTAGTCCACGTACTTCGCGAAGTAGTCCTCGAGCAGGCCGATCACCGCGAACGCGGTCCACGACGGGACGAGCGCGGTGCCGCGCTTGGACACGTAGCCGCGGTCCATGATCGTGGAGATCGTCGGGGCGTACGTGGAGGGACGCCCGATCTCGCGGCGCTCCAGCTCGGCGACGATCGACGCCTCGGTGTAGCGGGCCGGCGGGGAGGTCTCGTGCCCGGTGGCCTCGATCGGGTCACCGGTGAGGCGCTCGCCCTGGGCCACCTGCGGCAGTCGGCGGTCCTTGGCCTCCGCGTTCTCGCCGTCGACCTCGGCGTCCCGACCCTCCTCGTACGCGTCGAGGAAGCCCTTGAACGTGATGACCGTGCCCGAGGCGCTGAACTGCGCGAGGCGGCCGTCCTGCGCGGTGGCCGAGAGCCGCAGCGTGGCGGTGTAGCCCTTGGCGTCGGCCATCTGCGAGGCCACGGTGCGCTTCCAGATCAGCTCGTACAGGCGGAACTCGTCCGGGCGCAGCTCGGCCTTGACCTGGGCCGGGGTCCGGAAGGAGTCCCCCGCGGGCCGGATGGCCTCGTGGGCCTCCTGCGCGGTCTCGTTGCGCTTGGCGTAGACGCGCGGCTGGGCCGGCACGGCGTCCGCCCCGTAGAGCTCGGTGGCCTGGCGCCGGGCGGCCTGCACGGCCTCCTGCGAGAGGTTCACCGAGTCCGTGCGCATGTACGTGATGTAGCCGTTCTCGTACAGGCGCTGGGCCACCTGCATGGAGACGCGGGAGCTCATGCGGAGCTTGCGGGCGGCCTCCTGCTGCAGCGTGGAGGTGGTGAAGGGGGCGGCCGGGCGGCGGGTGTACGGCTTGTCCTCCACCGAGTCGACCGTGAAGTCCGCTCCGCGCAGACCCTCGGCCAGCGAGCGGGCGCCGGCCTCGTCCAGGTGGGTCACCTTCTTGCCGGCGGAGGCCTTGAGCCGCCCGGCGTCGTCGAAGTCGCGGCCCGTGGCCACGCGCTCGCCGTCCACCGTGCTGAGGCGGGCCGTGAACGAGCTGCCCACGGCGTCCGCGGCCTGCGCGCCCTCGGCCACCGTGAAGGTGCCCTCCACGCCCCAGTAGTGGGCGGAGACGAAGGCCATGCGCTCCCGCTCGCGCTCGACGACGAGGCGGGTGGCCACCGACTGCACGCGGCCCGCCGAGAGCCCGCGGGAGACCTTGCGCCACAGCACCGGCGAGAGCTCGTAGCCGAACAGGCGGTCGAGGATGCGGCGCGTCTCCTGGGCGTCCACGAGGGCCGTGTCCAGCTCGCGGATGTTCTCCAGGCCTCGGCGCACGCCCTCCTGGGTGATCTCCCCGAAGGTCATCCGGTACACCGGCACCGTGGGCTTGAGGGTGTCCAGCAGGTGCCAGGCGATGGCCTCGCCCTCCCGGTCCGCATCCGTGGCGAGGTAGAGGGCCTCGGCGTCCTTGAGCTCGCGCTTGAGCTCCGCGACCTTCTTCTTCTTGTCCGGGTGCACCACGTAGTACGGGGTGAAGCCGTGCTCCGTGTCCACGGCGAACTTCCCGAACGGGCCCTTCTTCATGTCCGCCGGCAGGTCCGAGGGCTTGGGCAGGTCGCGGATGTGCCCCACGGAGGAGTCCACCACCCAGCCGGAGCCCACCGCGTTGAGGTACTTCGCGATGGACTTGCTCTTGGCCGGGGACTCCACGATGACCAGCTTCTTGCCCTCGGGCACGGGAGCGGTCACGGAAGCGGATGACGTGGACAAGGGGGTCCTCCTCGGACGGGGAAGGCGGTGGTTCCGGGCCGGTGCGCGGTGCACGCCGGCGTCGGGCGGACGTCCCCACATCGTAGGGGGCGCGGTGCCCACGATAACGCCCGGAGCCTGACAGGCCCCTGGGCGGGCCCCGTCCGCCGGACACGGGCTCGGGTCCTCCTGCCCGCCTCCGGACACTCAGCCTATGCTCAGGCCATGCATCCTCGTCGGTCCCGCGCCACGTCCCACACGGTCCAGGGTGCTGTCCACGTCGCCCGGTCCGCAGGCTCCGGCCTCAGGCCTGTGGGTCCGGAGAAGGACACGTCGGGCTCGGGCACGTACTGCCACCACCACGGCGACAACCGCAAGCCCGAAGGCGTCCACGCGTTCGACGGCGTGGCCGGGCAGGAGAGGTGTTGACGGCCCCGGGGTCGACGGCGGACCTCGTCCGCCGCTGGGAGTCCGCGGCTCGGCCGAACCCCACGGCGACGGACGTGGGCTCCCTGCTGGAGAAGTGCTACCGCGCGAGACCTCTGGCACGCGAGATCCTCTCGGGCGGCCATCTGCAGCACGACGAGGAGCTGCGCAACCACACGGAGAAGCTCCTGTGGACGGTCACGGACACCGTCACCCTGCTGCACTTCGCCCGGCACGCCTTCGGCTCCCTCGATGCGTATCTCCTGCACCTCGAGTCGGAGCGGGAGGACGCGGACGCGGCAGCCGAGTGGGACGAGGGCGCCGAGCGTGCCGACGTCGCCTACTGGACAGGGCTGGAGAGTCAGGTCCCCCAGGAGGACCACCCCTACGGGCTGGTCCTCACCCAGCACGCACTGGGTCAGCGCGTCACCGCGATCCTCGAGGTCGAGGACGGGGCGGTGACCGGCTTCACGGTGGAGGGCGTGCTCGGGCAGATGGTGGACGAGCACCTCGAGGGACTCGTGGGCTTCCCCGAGCCGGACCCGGACTTCGGCGAGGCCGTGCCGGTGATGCGCCGCGGGGATCCCGACGACGAGATGTTCGTGCGCCATCTGCGCCACGCTGCGCGGCTCGGCTTGATCTGAGATGTGGGCCGGGCCGTCCGCTCAGCCCTCCACGAGGAAACCGTCCTCGTGCAGCTCCCGCAGCGCGGCCAGCAGGCCGGCCCGGCCCGCTTCGTCCAGCTCCAGCAGCGCGGCGACCGCGCCCACCAGCTGCCCCACGGACAGCTCGCCGTCGCTGGCCGAGAGGACGCCCGCCGTCGCGGTGTCCAGGCGCGCCACACGCCGGAACCCGGAGCCCTGACGGGCCAGGATCACCTCGGGGTGCTCCGCCCCGAACCGCTGGTGGCGCTCCTCGGTCACGTCGGATGCCACCCGCAGGTGCAGGCCGCGCAGCGCGGCCAGGGCCGGGTCCCCGACGTCGACCCCCGTCCCGGCGCCCGCGGCCAGCCGGTCCCGGCGGGCGACGGCGGCGGCCCACGCGGCGCCGAGGGCCTCGTCCACGGCCTGGGTCAGCTCCTCGGCGACCACCCACCCCCGGCCCTGGGAGCCGTCCGCGGCGGGCCGACGCAGCCACACGTGGCCGAAGCCCACGCCCGCGACCCCGCGCGCGGCGAAGTCGTCCAGGTACCCACGGTAGGCGGCCTCATAGGCGGGCGGGTCGAGCTCGAGCGAGGAGTCCTGCAGCCACGTCTCCGCGTAGCCCGCGGGGTCCTGCCGGTCGCGCTGGATGAACCAGGCCTGCATCCCCGACGCCAGCCACGAGCGCGGGCGCGCGTCCCAGGGTGCGGTGTCGGCGTCGGCGGTGTCTCCCGCCGGGATCTCCCAGTTGGCGAGCAGCTGCGCGGTGCCGCCCTCGGCGAGCACGTCCGGCAGGGCCGCGATCAGCTCCGCGACGATCCGGTCGCCCTCGCGGCCGCCGTCGCGGTAGGTCAGCACGGGCGCGTCCGGGTCCGTGCGCGGGGTGATCACGAACGGCGGGTTCGAGACCACGAGGTCGAACCGCTCCCCCGCCACCGGCGCCAGCAGATCGCCGGCCGCCAGCCGGACCCGGTCCTCGAGCCGCTCCCGGTCGAGGCCGAGCACGTCCGCGTTGAGCAGCAGGTTGAACCGGGTGAAGGCCAGGGCGCGCTCGGACAGGTCCGTGGCGGTGACGTGGTCGGCGTGGGCGAGCAGGTGCAGGGTCTGGATCCCGCAGCCCACCCCCACGTCGAGGGCGCGGGCCACGGGACGGCGCTGCGTGGCGCCGGCGAGCGTGAGGGAGGCCCGACCGACGCCGAGCACGTGCTCGGGAGGCAGCGGGCCGCGCCGCTGCAGGGCCGTCAGGTCCGAGGCGATCCACATCCGGCCCGGCTCGTCCGCCTCATACGGCGAGAGGTCCACCGCGCCGCGCACGCGTCCGTCCGGCCCCTCGACGACGAGCCCGGCCGCCACGGCCCCGGCCAGGCCGAGGCTGGGCAGGGCGGCGTCGAGGTCGGCGGCGGGGACGGGCTCGCCGAGCAGCCAGGCCCCGACGGCGGCGGCGAGGGCCCGCGTGCCGTGCCGGTCGCCGGGGCCGGCTGCGTCGTCGTGCCGGTCGGGGCCCGCCAGGTGACCGGCGACGACGCGGCGGGCGGCCTCGGCGTGCTCGCGGTCCAGGGCGAGCGTGGCCACGGGTCCGAGCAGCCCCTCGACGGCGGCGGTGGTGAACGGCAGGGCCGCCAGGTCCGCGGCGAGGGCCACGGCCGTGGCCGGTGTCAGCCGCGGGGCGGGGGGCGACGGAGGTGTCGGGACGGGACTCATGCCTCGGTCCTCTCAGCGGGGTGGGGGCGGTGGGCGCAGACGGGGCAGCGGTGCTCGGGGTCGTCGACGGCGCAGGCCGCGCAGCGGACCTCGAGCGTGGTGCAGGCCGGGTCGGCGCAGTTGCGCAGCGCCGAGGTCGGGGCCTGGCACGTGACGCACCGGCCGATGGTCTCGGCGTCGGCGGTGAAGCGGGTGGACAGGCGTCGGTCGAACACGGCCAGCTCGCCCCGCCACAGTCCGGCGTCGCCGCGGGCCTCGCCGTAGCGGACGATGCCGCCGTCGAGCTGGTAGACCTCGGCGAAGCCGCGGTCCTTGAGCAGGGCGGAGAGGACCTCGCAGCGCACGCCGCCCGTGCAGTAGGTGATCAGCGGCGCGTCCTTGAGGTGGTCCAGGGCCCCGGAGTCGACGGCGGCGAGCAGGTCGCGGGTGGTGTGCGCGTCCGGGACCACGGCCCCGTCGAATCGGCCGATGGCCGCTTCCACCGTGTTGCGGCCGTCGAGGAAGCGCACGGGGTTCGCGGTGCCGGCGCGCTCGGCGACGAGTGCGTCCACCTGGGCGGGGGTGAGCCGCTCCCCCGTGCCGACGACGCCGTCCGCGTCCACGGAGACGCGCTCGGGGGCCCCGAACGCGACGAGCTCGGGCTTGAGCTTGACGGAGAGGCGGGGGAAGTCCGCCGCCGAGCCGTCCGACCACTTCACCTCGAGGTCCCGGAACGCCGGATGCTCCCGCGTGCCGCGCACGTAGCGCTTGACCGCGTCGACCGGTCCGCCGACGGTCCCGTTGATCCCCTGCGACGACACGATGATCCGGCCGGTCAGGCCGAGGGACGCGGCGAGCGTGCGCTGCCACAACCGCACCGCCTCGGGGTCGGCGAGCGGGGTGAACCGGTAGTACAGCGCGATGCGGGAGAGGGGGGCGGTGCTCATCGAGGTCCAGGCTAGTGCGCGACCCCGGACGTGACGGCCGTGCGGGACGGGCGGGACCTGGCCCGCACCGGCCTCACGCCTTACCCTTCAGACATGACTGAGCATCTGGATCCGGCACTGGTCGACACCTGGTTCGCGGCCTGGTCGCGATCGCGCGGCTACCGCATCAGCCAGGAAGCGGGGCGACGCGCGGCCCTGCGCACCCCTCGCCCCGCCCGCATGATCCCCGGCGGCTCCGGTCGCGCCACGGTGGACGTGCCGGCCACGTGGGAGTACGTGGTGGTGAACCCCTCCCGCGCGGAGCTCGAGGACCTGCGCGAGGCGGTGCGGGACCAGGAGCAGATTCTGCTCACCGTGTTCGGCGACGCCGGCGAGGACCCGAAGGCCATGGGTCTGAAGGCCCAGGCCGAGCCGGAGCGCTTCATGACCATGGACATGGACCCCGAGCTGCAGGACGTGGAGCCCCCGCTGCTGCCCGAGGGCTATGAGGCCCGCGTGGACCAGCCGATGGAGGGCAGCCGTCGCCTGCGCATCCTGGCCGTCGGCGCCTCGACCGCGCCGGAGGGCGAGGAAGAGCTCGCCGCCCTCGGCTGGGTCACCGAGGAGGACGGCACCGCCGTCTACGACCGGATCTGGACGTCCCCGAACCACCGTCGCCGCGGCCTCGGCTCCCTCGTGATGCGCTACCTCACCTCCGAGGTCATGAGCGAGGGTGAGATCAGCCGCGGCCTGCTCGTCGCCTCGCCGGACGGGCAGAAGCTGTACCGCCACCTGGCCTGGACCGACCTCGGCCCCGTGTCCATCTGGGGTCGCGGCCTGGCCGAGGACAACCCCACCGCCGAGCACACCGGCACCATGGGGGCGTGACCGGCCACCTCCCGGAGCACGATCCCTGGGCGGATCCCGCGGGCGGCTGGGGGCCGCCCGGCACGGCGGACGCCGCGCCGGGCGTGGACGACGCCGCCCCGGACTGCTCCGGACCGGAGCCGCAGCCCGTCGGTGAGGTGGTGGCCGACGTCGTGGCCGGGCTGTCCGTCACGGCACCCGGCGACCTGCGCCCGGACACGCCGGCGGGGGCCGGACTCCGTGCGGCGCTGGGCCGGACCGGGCTGCCCGAGCAGATTCGCCACGTCACCGAGCTGCCCGCCCGGCAGGCCCGGCACACGGACTGGCCCGCGGACGCGCCGGAGGGCCTGGTCAGGGCGTTCGCGGCACGCGGCGTCGAGCGGCCGTGGCTGCACCAGGTGCGCGCCGCGGCCCTGGCCGGCGCGGGGACGCACACCGTGCTCGCCACGGGCACGGCGTCGGGCAAGTCGCTGGGCTACCAGCTGGCGGTCGGCACCCGGCTGGCCGCCGACCCCCGGGCCACCGCGCTCTACCTCGCCCCCACCAAGGCCCTCGCGGCGGACCAGCTGACCTCTTGGCGCGCCCTCGAGCGGGACGGCGCCCCGGGGCTGCGCGCGGCCCCCTACGACGGCGACACCGCACCGCAGGACCGGATCTGGGCTCGCGAGCACGCCACCGTTCTCATGACCAACCCGGACATGCTCCACGTGGGGATCCTGCCGCACCACGAGCGGTGGGCCGCGTTCTTCCGGAACCTGGCGTTCGTGGTGGTGGACGAGTCGCACACGTACCGGGGCGTCTTCGGCTCGCAGGTGGGCATCCTGCTGCGCCGGCTGCGGCGCATCGCCGCCCACTACCGCGGGGACCGTCCGGAGACCGTGTTCATCGGAGCGTCCGCGACGTCGGCGGATCCGGCCGGGCACTTCGCCCGACTGATCGGGGCGCCGGCCACGGCCGTCACCGAGGACGCGTCCCCGCACGGGGCGGTCACGGTGGCGTTCTGGGAGCCGGAGCTGACGGACCGTCGGGGCGAGAACGGCGCGCCCGTCCGCCGCTCGGCGATGGCCGCCGCCGCCGACCTGGTCACGGACCTGGCCCTGCAGCAGGTGCGCACGCTGGCGTTCATCCGCTCGCGGCGCGGGGCCGAGGCCATCGCCAGCGCGGCCAAGCGGCAGCTCGAGGAGGTCGAGCCGGGGCTCGGCACGCGGATCGCGGCCTACCGCTCGGGCTACCTGCCCGAGGAGCGGCGGGAGCTGGAGGCGGACCTGCGCTCGGGTCGGCTGCTGGGCATGGCCTCGACGCCGGCGCTGGAGATGGGCATCGACGTCGCGGGGCTGGACGCGGTGGTGGTGGCCGGCTGGCCGGGCACCCGCGCGTCGTTCTTCCAGCAGATCGGCCGCGCCGGGCGCGGTGGCCAGGATGCGCTCGCGTTCTTCGTGGCCTCGGACGACCCCCTGGACACGTTCGTGGTGGACCACCCGGAGGCCGTGTTCGACCTGGGCGTGGAGGACACCGTGGTGGACCCGGAGAACCCGCACCTGCTCGGCCCGCAGCTGTGCGCGGCCGCCGCGGAACTGCCGATCACGCCCGAGGCGTTCGGCTGGTTCGGGGAACCGGGGCGGGTGCGCGCCCTGCTGGACGTGCTGGTCGAGCAGGGGCTGCTGCGCCGTCGGCCGGCCGGCTGGTTCTGGACGCACCCCGAGCACGCCGCCGGCATGGTCTCCCTGCGGGACGACGGCGGCGGGCCCATGGACATCATCGACGCCGAGTCCGGTGCCCTGCTGGGCACGATGGACTCGCCCCAGACCCACTACCAGGCGCATCCCGGCGCGGTGTACGTGCACCAGGACCGCACGTACCTCGTGGCGGAGCTGGACGAGGACGCGCACGCCGTGGTGGTCACGCGGGCCTGGCCGGACTTCACCACGCAGGCCCGGGACGTCACGGAGATCGAGATCGTCGCGGTGCACCGTCGCCTGGACGCGCGCGAGAGCACCCTGCGCTGGTGCCTCGGGGAGGTGCAGGTCCGCACCCAGGTGGTGTCCTTCCAGCGCAAGGCCCTGGCCTCCGGGGAGGTGCTCGGCGAGGAGCCCCTCGACCTGCCGGCGCGGGACCTGTTCACCTCGGCGGTGTGGTTCCAGGCGGCCTCGGACGAGCTCATCGCCGCGGGTCTGACCACGGATCGCCTGCCCGGCGCCCTCCACGCGGCGGAACACGCGATGATCGGCATGATGCCGCTCGTCGCCTCGAACGACCGCTGGGACATCGGCGGCGTCTCGATGGTCCTGCACCCGGACACGGGCTCCCCCGCCGTGTTCGTCTACGACGGCCGGCCCGGCGGGGCGGGCTTCGCCGAACGCGGCTTCGAGCAGGCGCGACGCTGGGTCGAGGCGACGGCGGGGGCCATCGCGGCCTGCGAGTGCGCGGAGGGCTGCCCGTCCTGCGTGCAGTCCCCCAAGTGCGGCAACCGCAACAGCCCCCTGGACAAGGCCGGCGCGCTGACCGTCCTGCGGTTCCTGATGGACCACGCCGATCACCTCGTCCCGGCGGACGCCTCGGCCGACGGCTCGGGCGGCGCCCCCGGCGGGGCCGCGGACGCGGCGCCCGGGGCCTGAGACCGCGGCGGACCCGCGACGGCGTCGGCCGTGGCCGCCGGCAGCGGGGCGCGGGCGAGCTCGACCGCGACGCGCACGGTCCCGTCCTCGCGCACCTCGCACGCCACGACGACGGCCCCGTTGCGTTCGGCGGTCCGCCCGGCCAGCACGCACGGCTCGTGGTCGGAGAGCCCGCGCCGGGCGTCGGAGGCGGCGAGCGCCGCCAGGTCGGCGGCCCCGGCCGCCCGGGAGCCGGTGACCGAGGCCTGCCCGAGCGCCGCGACCGCCAGCAGCAGACCCGCCCCCAGGGCGGCCGTGCCCAGGACGGACACGGTGCCCGAGCCGCGTTCGCCCCGCGCGGGCGCCCTCCCGCGGGTCATGACCGGTCCTCCGGTGAGGCGGCGGGCGTTCCGGGCCGCTGGTCGGGGGCGGCGGCGTGGGCGGTGAGGGTGAGCACCTCGGCCCAGGCGAGCGGCCCGGGGCCGGGCTGGACGACCTCGACGGTCACCCACCCGCCCTCGACGGTGTGCGAGAGCGAGGCGTCGTCGCCGGCCATGCGCGCCACCGCGTCCCGGGCCGCCGCCTCGTCGTCGCCCCGGGCGAGGATGCGGGCGGCCGACGCCGCGGCGTCCTGACCCCGCACCTGCTGCACCGCGGCGGCGCCGGCCAGCAGGACGGACACGAGCACGAACGCGATCACGGGCAGCAGCACCGCGTACTCGGCCGTGACGGCCCCGGTCTCGCCGCCCCGGAGCGCCCGGGGCCACCCCGCCGTCCGGGCGCCCGTGCGGCGCCCGGACGGCGGGGCGGAGATCGGGTGCTCAGTCACGCTGGAGCGCCCCGGAGACGAGGTCCACGAGCAGCGACTGCACGTCCGGGCTGGTGAGCACGACGGCCAGCACGCCCGCGAAGCCCACGGCGGCGAGCGTGAGGATGCCGTACTCGGCCGTGATCGCGCCGGTCTCCTCGCTCGCGGCGTCGACGACGCGGGCGAGGCGGTCGCGCTCGCTCGGGCGAGTGACGGCGGGCTGGGCGGAGTGGGAGCGGTGGGTCATGGTGGTCCTCCTGGAGTGGGCCCCGCGGTGCGGGGCGGTGGTGACGGCCCGGCCGGGCCGCTGGTCCCAGGCTGGCCCGGTGCGGGCCCCGCGCGCCGGGGGCGGTGCGGATCCGGGGATGGGGCGGGGCGAACGGGGCCCTGTGCAGGACCGGACGCCCCGGTGTCGCCGCCGCCTCAGCCCGGTCCCGCCCCGAGCAGGGCCATGACGACGGGCACAACGCCCCAGCACACGAAGGCGGGCAGCAGGCACAGCCCCAGCGGCATCACCAGGCGCACGGCCAGCTCCTCGGCCGCCCGTTCATCGGTCCGCCGGGTCTGCTGACGGACGGCGGCGGCGGTCTCGGCCAGCGTGCGGGCGCCGGCCATCCCGGACCGGTGCAGCGGACGCAGTCGGGCGGCGGTCTCGGCCCACACCGGGTCCGTGTCGAGGCCCACCCACGCCTCGTCCCAGTCCCGGCCCCAGAGCAGCAGCGCCGCCGTGGCCCGCAGGCCGCGGGCGCCCGGCAGGGTCCGGCCGAGGTCGTCCAGCGCGGCGGGCAGGGATCGGCCGGCGCTGAGCAGCGCCGCCAGCACGTCCAGCACGACGGCGGCGCCCACCGCCGCCGGCTCGCGCGCGGCCGCACGCAGCAGCAGGCGCGTCCAGGACCGCCCGGCCAGCCAGAACAGCAGCCCCACCGCGGCGACCACGGCACCGAAGGGCGAGCGGACCAGGTCCCACGGGGAGGTGCCGAGCAGCCACGCGAGGCCGAGGCCGCCCAGGGGCAGCCACTGCAGCAGTCGGGACGTCGCGCCCGGCCCCGCCGCGGCCGAGCGGCGGGCCCGGGCCGCGTCCACGTCCGCCTCGAGGCTGTGGGCCAGCCGCCGGGCCACGGCTGCGGGAGCGGCACCCGCCCGGGCCCCGGCCGCGAGCGCCGCATCGACCAACGCCCAGCCCGGGTCCCGTGCGGGGGTCCGCCAGGGCGGGGTCCCACCGCGGCGCGCCGCCTCCCCGGTCGGCGCAGGCGACGCCGGCACATCCCAGGCCAGCGCCTCGGCCCGGCGTCGGGCGTGGTGATGGGCGCAGCATGCGGCACCCGCCTCGCCCGGGCCCGACCCGCAGGCGGGCAGGGTGCACGCGGTCTCCCGCCAGGCCTGCTCCTCGGTCAGACCGGCCGCGACGAGGGCGGCCCAGCGGCGCAGCACGCCGACGAGCACCTCCGTCTCCTCCTCCGGCCTCGCCCGCCCGGCCCGCCAGGGCAGCAGCGCCACGGCACGCCCGGCGCGGGACCGCCGCGCCGGCCCGGTGGCCGTCGTCGGGCTCACCGGCCGCCCCGCCCCGCCAGCCGCGCCGCGAGCGCGGGCACGCCGGGTCCCTCGACGGTCCGCCCGCCCGTCGCCTCCGTCCCGGGCCGCCACGTGAGGGCGGGCAGCAGGGCGAACCCGTCGGCGCGCGGGTCCGGGACGGCGAGCTCGACGGGGTGCCGCCCGTGGCCGTCCCGGGCGACGTGCAGCACGGCGTCCACGCCGGCGCGGGCCTGCGCGGCCACCGTCTCGGGCCGCCAGCCGGCCAGGGAGGCCATGGCCGTCAGCCGGGCGGGCACCTCGGCGGCGGCGTTGGCGTGCAGGGTGCCCCACGCGCCCTGGTGTCCCGTGTTCAGGGCGGTGAGGACGTCGGCCACCTCGGCGCCGCGGCACTCGCCGACCACGAGCCGGTCCGGCCGCATCCGCAGCGCGTGGCGGACGAGCTCGGCCAGTCCGACCTCGCCGGCGCCCTCCGCGTTGGCGGCGCGGCACTGCAGTGCGACCACGTGCGGGTGATCGGGCGCGGCCTCGGCCGTGTCCTCCACGACGACGATCCGTTCGTCCCCCGGCACCCGGCCGAGGGCTGCGGAGAGCAGCGTGGTCTTGCCTGCCCCGGTCGCGCCGCTGACCAGGACGGTGGCACGGTCGCGCACGAGCGCCTCGAGGGCGTCGGCCCAGAGGGCGCCGTCCGGCCAGCCGTCGGCCAGCGCGGCCAGCGACGGCGTCGTCGCGGCCGGGATCCGCAGGCTCAGCAGGGTGCCGCCGCCACTGACCGGGGGCAGGACCGCGTGGACGCGCACGCCGCCCACGCGGGCGTCGGCCAGCGGCACCGCCGCGTCGAGGCGGCGGCCGGCCCGGTGCAGCAGCCGCACCGCGAGCTCCCGGGCGGTCTCGGGGTCGAGCCGACCGGGGCGGCGGACGAGGCCTTCGTCCCCGTCGGTCCACACCGCGCCCGCGCCGTCCACGAGCACGTCGGTCACGCCCGGGGTGCGCACCCAGGGTGCGAGCGGGCCGAAGCCGTCGAGCTCATCGACCAGCGCCGCCACGCGCGGGTCGTCGATCGGCGCATCGAGGGCCTCGGCGATCAGCGGGGCCAGCGGCGGCTCCGCCCCGTCGGCGGCCGACGCACGGGCCTCGGCCACGCGCCGGCGCACGACGGCGGCGTCCAGCCCGCCGGGGCCCGCTGCGGGTGTGGCCAGCGGCGGCGCGGCGACCTGCGTGCGTTCCGGCTCGGCCGGGTCAGTGCGGGGCCACGGGAACCGTCGGCCGACCTCGGGCGGGGCGAGGCGGGACCGTCGGCCCCGGGGCGGGCGGGCCGGGGCGGCGGGGACGAACGGGCGCATGGCGGACCTCCTGCGGGATGGGGGGCGGCCGCCGCGGTCCGCGGCCGCCGGCCCGTCCAGTCCACCGCCTCGCCCGCGCGCCCGCCTGCCCCGGTCGTCCGGCTGGGGACACGTGCCCACCCCCCGGCGCCTGTGCAGGAGCGGACGGCGCCGCGCAGCCGTCAACCGCGCAGGATCTCGTGGGTCCGCGCGTCGCGCACGCGGGAGTCGTCCCACGGCACGTCCCAGCCCAGCAGCGCCAGCACACGGTCCAGCAGCGCCGCCGTGAACCCCCACACCAGGCGCTCGCCCACGAGGAAGCCCGGCGTCTCGCCGCGGCGGCCGCCGGGCCGGGCCACGCGGCACCGGTTCGCGGGGTCCACCAGGTCCGCGACCGGCATCCGGAACACGGCCGCGGCCTCGGCCTGGTCGACCACCGCCACGCGACTGGGGTCCCGCCACCACCCGAGCACCGGGTGCACCACGTGCCCGGAGACCACCACCGGCACCGCCGGCAGCACGCCCAGGACCTCCACGCCGGCCGGGTCCAAGCCGGTCTCCTCCTGCGCCTCGCGCAGGGCCGTGGCCACGACGTCGGCGTCCTCGGGGTCGACGCGACCGCCGGGGAACGCGATCTGCCCGGCGTGCTGGCGCAGGGTGGCGGCGCGCTGGGTCAGCAGCACGTCCACGTGCGGGTGCACGCGCTCGGCGTCGTGACGGGCGGGGACGTCGTCGAGGGCGCCGAACAGGATCAGCACGGCGGAGGGGCGCGGATCGCCGGACCGGGGCCACTCGAAGCCCCACATCGGCACGGCCTCGGGCGGGATGGTGGTGAGCGAGGCCGGGTCGTGGTGACCGGGCGCGTCCGCAGGGGCCGTGCCCCACCGGGCCACGAGGTCCGCCAGCTGGTCCCGCGCACCCGTCAGCGACGCCTCGGACGTCCCGACGGCGTCGCGGGAGGTCGGGCGGGGGCTCGCGGGGGTCTCAGGCATGGCCCCCACGCTAGCCGCCGGTCGTAGCCTCGGGGCATGACGGCTCCCCTGACCTCGCCCCCGGCGGCCACCGCGTCCCCGGATCCGGTGGACGTCGCGGTGATCGGCGCCGGCCAGGCCGGACTGGCGGTCGGCTACTTCCTGGCGCGGGCCGCGCGGGACGTCGCCGGCGGACGCCGGCCGGGCCCGCCGCCGTCGTTCGTCCTGCTCGACGCGTCCGCCCAGCCCGGCGGTGCGTGGCCGCACCACTGGGACTCTCTGCGCCTGTTCTCCCCCGCCGAGCATTCCTCCCTGCCGGGCCGACCCATGCCGCCGTCGCCCGGCCCCGCCACCCCGGACGCCGGGCACGTCGTCGCGTACCTGGCCGACTACGAGGACCGCTACGGGCTGCCGGTGCGCCGGGGCGTGCGCGTGGCGGAGGTGACGCACGACGCCGCCGCGTCCCCGCCGTTCACCGTGCGGCTCGAGGACGGCTCGGCCCTGACCGCCCGCGCGGTGGTCTCCGCGACCGGCTCGTTCACCCGCCCGTTCGTGCCGGCCCTCCCGGGCGCCGACCGCTTCGGCGGCACGCAGCGGCACTCCGCCGCGTACCGCTCCCCCGACGCGTTCACCGGGCGGCGCGTCCTCGTGGTGGGCGGCGGCAACTCGGGCGCCCAGATCGCGGCGGACCTGCTGCTGGCGGGTGTCGCCACCACGTGGGCCACCCGGCGGCCGCCCCGGTTCATGCCGGACGACGTGGACGGGCGGGTGCTCTTCGATCGGGCCTCGGCGCGCGTGCTGGGCCGCTCTGAGGCGCGCGTGGGCGACCTCGGGGACATCGTCATGGTGCCCTCGGTGATCCGCGCCCGCGACGAGGCCGGGCTCCACGCGGTCCCCGCGCCCACCGCGCTCACGCCGGACGGCGTCCGCTGGGACCACGACGCCGGCGCAAGCCACGGCTGGCCCGCCGCCAGCCGCGCCGCGGCCCGGGTGCGCGGCGCCGAGCACCCGGTGGACGACGTCGTCTGGTGCACGGGCTTCCGGGCGGACCTGCGCCATCTGCGGGGCCTCGAGCTGACCCGCCGCCCCTCCGGGGCGCCGGCGACGGAGCGTGCCCTGCCGACCGCCTCGGTGGACGTGCCGGGACTGCACCTGCTCGGCTACGACGACTGGTGCGGGGCCGCCTCGGCCACGCTCGCGGGCGTGGGGGTGCACGCGCGCCGGGCCGTCGACGCGATCCTCACGGGCCTCACCGCAGGCTGAGCGGGCGGGCAGGCCGGGCGCTCAGGCCTCCAGTCCGTGGCCGAGGGCGCGCAGCTCCCGGCGCGTCCGCCCCGCGCGCAGGAGCTCGAGCAGCTCCTCCCGGCCGGGCTTGAGCTCGTAGGCGAGCAGGGCGCGCGCCCTCTCGGGGTCGGTCTCCCCCTCGCCGTAGGACGGGCACCAACGGGCGATCGGGCACGCCCCGCACGCCGGGCGGCGCGCGTGGCACACGCGGCGGCCGTGGAAGATCAGCCGGTGGGAGAGCATCGTCCAGTCCCGGCGCGGGAACAGGGCGCCCACGGCGTGCTCGACCTTCACCGGGTCGGTCTCGTCCGTGAACCCCAGGCGTCGGGCCAGCCGGCCGACGTGCGTGTCCACCGTGATCCCGGGCTGGCCGAAGGCGTTGCCGAGCACCACGAACGCGGTCTTGCGCCCCACCCCGGGCAGCGCCACGAGGTCCTCGAGACGGGCGGGGACCTCGCCGTCGTGCCGGGCCACGAGCTCCTGGGACAGCCGCAGGATCGCGGAGGCCTTGTTCCGGTAGAACCCCGTGGAGCGCACGAGCTCCTGCAGCTCGGGCTCGGTGGCCGCCGCCATCGCGTGGGCATCCGGGAAGCGGGCGAACAGCGCCGGCGTGGCCGCGTTGACGCGCACGTCGGTGGTCTGGGCGGACAGCACCGTGGCCACGAGCAGCTCGAACGGCGTCTCGAAGTCCAGCTCGCCGACGGCGTACGGGTACGTCTCGGCCAGGATCCGGTCGATCCGCCGCGCCCGGCGCACCAGGGCCAGCCGGGTCTCCCCGGTCGGCGTGCCCGTCGACTCCGTCTCCATCCGCGCGTCCTCCCGCCCTCGTGCGATCCGCTCAGGTCCGACCATCCTAGGGAGCGGGGCACATGCCGACGTCCGCACCGCGTCCGGCCCCCGCTTCTGGGTGCGATGCGACACACAGGACCTGAGGATTTGTGGCGACGACGCCGCGCGCGGCATGCTGAGGCGGGAGACTAGTGTGGGACGCGTCACATCCGTGCCGCGCACCGACCGCACCACCCCGAAAGGACCCCGTCGATGGACGAGCAGATCCCCACGTTCCCGCCCCCGACCGAGTTCGCCGCCCAGGCGGTGGCCGGAGCCGACCTCTACGAGGAGGCCGCCGAGGACCGCCTGGCCTACTGGGCCCGCCGCGCCCGCGAGGTCCTGCACTGGGAGCAGGACTTCACCGACGTCCTGGACTGGTCCGACGCACCCTTCGCGAAGTGGTTCGTCGGCGGCACCACCAACGCCGCGTACAACGCCCTGGACCGCCACGTCGAGGCCGGCCACGGCGACCGCGTGGCGATCCACTTCGAGGGCGAGCCCGGCGACACCCGGACCTACACCTACGCCGACCTGGCCGCCGAGGTCCGGCGCGCCGCCAACGCGTTCGAGTCCCTCGGCGTGACCAAGGGCGACCGCGTGGCCGTCTACCTGCCGATGATCCCCGAGGCCGTCATCACGATGCTCGCGTGCGCGCGCATCGGCGCGGTCCACTCCGTGGTGTTCGGCGGCTTCTCCTCCGACGCCCTGCGCTCCCGCGTGGACGACGCCGAGGCCAAGCTCGTGGTCACGGCCGACGGCTCCTTCCGCCGCGGCAAGCCCTCCATGCTCAAGCCCGCTGTGGACCAGGCCCTCTCCGCGCCCGGCCACACCGCCGAGCACGTGCTCGTGGTCCGCCGCAACGAGGCCGAGGTCGAGATGACCGAGGGCCGCGACCTGTGGTGGCACGACGTCGTGGACGGCCAGTCCGACGAGCACGAGCTCGTGTGGCACGACGCCGAGCACCCGCTCTACATCCTGTACACCTCCGGCACCACCGGGAAGCCGAAGGGCATCCTGCACACCACCGGCGGCTACCTCGTGCAGGCCGCGGCCACCCACCACGACACCTTCGACCTGCACCCGGAGTCGGACGTCTTCTGGTGCACCGCCGACGTCGGCTGGGTCACCGGGCACTCCTACGTCGCCTATGCGCCCCTGGTCAACGGCGCCACCCAGGTGATCTACGAGGGCACCCCGGACTCCCCGCACCAGGGCCGCTGGTGGGAGATCGTGCAGAAGTACGGCGTGAGCATCCTCTACACGGCGCCGACGGCGATCCGCACGTTCATGAAGTGGGGCCGGCACATCCCGGACGAGTACGACCTCTCCAGCCTGCGCGTGCTCGGCTCCGTGGGCGAGGCCATCAACCCGGAGGCCTGGCGCTGGTACCACGAGGTCATCGGCGCCGGCCGCTGCCCCATCGTGGACACCTGGTGGCAGACCGAGACGGGCGCCCACATGCTCACCCCGCTGCCCGGCGTGACCACCCTCAAGCCCGGTTCCGCCCAGAGGCCGGTGCCCGGCGTCGTGCTGGAGGTCGTGGACGAGCTCGGCGAGCCCATGACGGACACGAGCGCGGGCTTCCTCGTGGTGCGCGAGCCGTGGCCGTCCATGCTGCGCGGCATCTGGGGCGACCGGGAGCGCTTCAAGGAGACCTACTGGTCCCGCTTCCCCGGCATGTACTTCGCCGGCGACGGCGCCCGCCACGACGAGGACGGCGACATCTGGCTGCTGGGCCGCGTGGACGACGTCATGAACGTCTCCGGCCACCGCCTGTCCACCACCGAGATCGAGTCCTCCCTCGTGGCGCACCCGTCCGTGGCCGAGTCCGCGGTGGTCGGCGCGAAGGATGAGACCACGGGCGAGGCGGTCGTGGCGTTCGTCCTGCTCACCGAGGACGCCGTCGCGGCCGACCGCGACGTCGCCGAGGTCGAGGAGGAGCTGCGGCAGCACGTGGGCAAGGACATCGGACCCATCGCCAAGCCCAAGCGCGTGCTCGTGGTCCCCGAGCTGCCCAAGACGCGCTCCGGCAAGATCATGCGCCGCCTCCTCAAGGACGTGGCCGAGGGCCGCGACCCGGGCGACTCCACCACGCTGGCCGACCCCACGGTCATGCAGCGCATCGTGGAGACGCTCGCCCCGAAGGCCTGAGCCGGCACGACGACGCCGCCCCGGTCCGCACGCTGTGTGCGGTCCGGGGCGGCGTCGTCGGTGGGCGGGCCCGGCTCAGGCGCGGGCGGCCGCGTCCCGCCGGACCAGCTCCACGGCCTCGTCGGGCGTGTAGCCGAGGCGTTCGAGCAGGGTGTCGAGACAGCGGCGCACGGCCTGGTGCGCGGCGTCCGCGCGGGCGTCCGCCGAGGCGGCCACGAACGTGCCCGCGCGCCCCCGGGTGCGGATGGTGCCGTGCGCCTCGAGCTCCTTGTAGGCCCGGGCCACGGTGCCCGGTGCCACGCCGAGCTCGGCGGCGAGCGCGCGCACGGGCGGCAGTCGGTCCCCGCGGGCGAGGGATCCGGAGGCGACGCCGGCCAGGACCGCGTCCACGATCTGCCGGTAGGGCGGGGCCGGCAGGCTCCCGTCCACCGCCACGACCGGCAGGGAGGCGGAGACCACGCCCGCGGCCCCGTCGGCGATCGAGACCGCGGACGGGGCCGCTGGGGACGGACCGGTGGCCCTCATCGACTCACCGGTGCCGTGCGTCGAGACGGCCATCCTCGCGCTCCCACACGGCGGGGGCCAGTTCGTCCTCGATGGCGAGATCGCCCGAGGAGTCGTCCGGGTGGCGGAGCAGGTGGACGGCGGAGACCGCGAGGCCGCCCCACACCAGGAGGATGGCCAGGGACATCATGACGATCGCTGCGGTGCTCATCGGTCAGAGCTCCTTCCGGGTGGCGGCCGCGGGCACCACCGGCAGGGCGCCGGTGGGGACGGTGCCCTCGGGCACGGCGTTGTGCGGGATGAGGTCGCCGTGGATCTCGCTGTCCAGGTCCTCCGCGTAGAGGTTGGACTTGCGGGACCACGGGATCAGGGAGAGCAGGATCGCCAGGGCGACGGAGCCGAGCGCGATGCCCCAGCCGAAGACGCCGAGGAAGTCGCCCGGGTAGCCCTCATAGCCCTCCGCGATCACCTTCATGATCCAGGAGAGCCAGATGTAGGCGAGCACGATCGGCATGAGCACGCCGATCAGCAGCACGTACCCGCGGCCGACCTTGAAGGAGGAGACGGCGTTGAGGTGCGCCGTGATGCGACGGGCCGAGCCCAGCGCGCCGGTGACCAGGAGCACCGACAGGAGCGCCGCGCCCACGATGCCGAAGTTGTTGGCGAACGCGTCCATGGTGTCCAGCATCTGCAGGCCCGTGGTGGTGGAGAACAGGGTGAGGGAGACCACCCCGGACAGGCCGATCACCACGATCGTGGCCGTCCAGCGGCCCCAGCCGAGCTTGTCCTTCACGGCGGAGATGACGACCTCGAGGATCGAGATCAGCGAGGTGAAGCCGGCGACTACGAGCGAGCCGAAGAACAGCACGCCGATGAGGGCGCCGAGCGGGGCCTGCGAGATCAGGGTGGGGAAGGCGATGAACGCCAGGCCGATGCCGCTGCCCGCCACCTCGGCCACGGACACGCCGGAGGCCTGCGCCATGAAGCCCAGGGCGGAGAACACGCCGATGCCGGCCAGGATCTCGAAGCCCGAGTTGGAGAAGCCGACCACCAGGCCGGAGCCGGTGAGGTTCGTGCGGCGGTTGAGGTAGGAGGCGTAGGTGATCATGATGCCGAAGCCGACGGACAGCGAGAAGAAGATCTGACCGTAGGCGGCGATCCAGACGCCCGGGTCCGCGAGCGCGGCCCAGTTCGGCGTGAACAGCGCGTCCAGGCCCTGGGCGGCGCCCGGCAGGGTGAGGGCGATGCCGACGAGGACCAGGAACATCACGATGAGCAGCGGGATGCCGACCATCGAGGCCAGGGCCACGCCCCGGCGCACGCCGAAGCCCATGATGAGCAGCGTGATCACCCAGACGGCGAGCATGGGCCAGAAGACGCCCGAGACGAAGTCGAAGGACGGGGACGGGTCGTCGGCGACCTGCAGGTAGTCGCCCATGAGGAAGGTCTCCGGGTCCTCGCCCCACCGCTGGTCCACGGAGAACCAGGTGTACATGATCGCCCAGCCGATGATCGCGGCGTAGTAGATCCCGATGACGACGCAGATGAGCACCTGCCACCAGCCGACGGTCTCGGTCCACCGGGACAGGCGCCGGAACGCCAGCGGCGCGGAGCCGCGGAAGCGGTGGCCGATCGCGTAGTCGAAGAACAGGAGCGGGATGCCCGCGGTGAGCAGCGCGATCAGGTAGGGGATGACGAACGCGCCGCCGCCGTTCTCATAGGCGACGTAGGGGAAGCGCCAGATGTTGCCGAGGCCCACGGCGGAGCCGATGGCCGCCAGGATGAAGGCCCACCGGCCGGCGAACTCCTCCCGGGTGCGCTTCGGCGTCGGCGCGGGCGCGGAGACGGTGCTGGACATGCAGGACCTCCGAGGGTCGGGAAAACTCGAGTGTGACGGGGGCCACAATAGTCGATGCGGGCCGTTGCCGGACAGTCCGGTCCGGAATGCGGGCATCAGGCGTATGGCGCGGCGCCGGCTCAGCCGCCCGGGACGCAGTCCCCCGAGGGGACCGTGGCCGTCATCCCCGGGGCCGCGGCGACGACGGGGGCGATGGTGTCCGCCGTCAGGGCGTAGCCGACGGCGTCCGAGCCCGGGGCCCGGGCGAACACCAGACCGGCCAGGTTCCCGGCCGTGTCCACCACCGGGCCGCCCGAGTAGCCGTGGCGGATGTCCGCCGCGAGGGTGTAGACGTCCACCATGCTCGCGGCCCCGGTCAGGACGTCGCCGAGCGGCACCTCGCCGACGGCCTGCACGGTCGCGGGGGTGGAGGCGAACGGGCCGCCGTCGGGATAGCCCAGGACGGAGGCCGACGCGCCGCCCGTCAGCTCGGCGCCGACCGTCATGACGGGCAGGTTCGCGTCGTCGACCGCCAGGACGGCGAGGTCGTGCGCCGTGTCCAGGTGGACGATCCGCGCCGCGTGCACGCCGCGGGCGCGGTCCGTCACGGTGGGGGCGTCCACGCCGAGGACCACGTGCGCGTTCGTGAGCACGCGGTCCGGGGCCACGGCCACGCCCGAGCCGCTCTGCACCTGGTTGCACTGCGCGGCCGTCCCGGTCAGCCGGACGACGGCGGCCGACGCCGAGGAGGCGGCGGGAGTCGAGGGGGCGGCCGTCGACGTCGACGAGGCGGGGGCGGTCGTCGTGGCCGACGGCGCGGCGGCCGTGGACGACGACGCCGCGGCGGCGTCGTCGGGCTCCTCGGGGGTCGCCGAGGCGGACGGGGCGGACGTCGCGGTGTCGGACGGGGAGGAGGCGGCCGAGGGCAGACCCGGCGTCGCGGCCGGGGCCGGGGCGGCGCGGACGCCGTCGTCGGACTCCGGGACGGGGGCGGGCAGCTCGAGCTCCGGCAGCACGTCCAGGTCGGCGACGGCGGAGCGCGAGCGGGCGGCCCAGGCCAGGAGCGAGTCGGGCATCACGGTGTCCAGCGCCGTGATCACCTGCGAGCGGTTCACCTCACGGGTGACCGCGGTGGAGCCGGAGGCCGCGATGGAGAACGCCACGAGCCAGAGGACGAGGGCGCCCGCGAGACCGGCGGCGAGCGCGCCGAGCAGGCGGTCGACGAGTCGCAGGGCCGGCAGGTTCACGCGCAGCCGGATCGCCTCGCCGATGGCGGCGCCCACGTACTGGCCCGCCGCCACGAGCAGGACGAGGGTGGCGATCAGCGCGGCCCACCGCCACTGCGGCGCGGTGACGAACTCCGCCACCTCCGGCAGGGCGTAGAACGCGATCGCGGCGCCGCCGACCAGGCCGACGAGGTTGCCCAGCACCACCCACAGGCCACGACGGTGACCCTGGACCAGGAGCATCGCGAGCGCGACGATGAGCAGGACGTCCAGCCACGTCAGACCCAGCGGCATGGGCGACCTCCTTCGGATGCGACGGCGCCGGCCACGCACGGGGACCGCCCGCGCGCCCGGTGGAGGATCCAGGGTATCGGCCCGCCCTGGGGTATGGGGCACAATGGACGCCAGTGAACCGGGCGGCTCCTCCGCCGCGGTGCGAGGAACTGCCCACAGAGAGGACACGCACACATGGATCTCGAGGTTCTGCGGAAGGCTCCGCTGTTCACCAACCTGGACGACGAGGTGTTCGCCATCCTCACCTCGGAGCTGACCGAGGTGGAGCTCTCCCGCGGCGCGTCCGCGTTCCACGAGGGCGACCAGGGCGATCAGCTGTACGTGATCATGTCCGGCAAGATCAAGCTCGGCCGCACCGCCTCGGACGGCCGCGAGAACCTCGTGGCCGTGCTCGGCCCCGGTGAGATCTTCGGCGAGATGGCCCTGTTCAACCCCGCCCCGCGCAACGCCACCGCCACCGCGGTGTCCGCCACGCGCCTGGCCGGTCTGCGCCACGAGAACCTGCGCCGCGCCATCGCGTCGTCGCCGGACGTGTCGGTCCAGCTGCTCCAGGCCCTGGCCCAGCGCCTGTCCAAGACCAACGAGTCCCTGGCGGACCTGGTGTTCTCGGATGTGCCGGGCCGCGTGGCCAAGGCGCTCCTGGACCTCGCGGACCGCTTCGGCCGCCCGGCCGCGGACGGCCTGCTGGTGGCGCACGACCTCACGCAGGAGGAGCTCGCCCAGCTGGTGGGCGCGTCCCGCGAGACCGTGAACAAGGCCCTGGCCGAGTTCGTCCAGCGCGGCTGGATCCGCCTGGAGAACCGCGCCGTGGTCATCCTGGACCTGCAGCGTCTGCGCCAGCGTTCGCGCTGACGCCCCCCCGCCGCTGTGGAGCGGGCCACCCCGGTCAGTCCCGGGTGGCCCGCTCCACGCGCATCCGGGGTGTGCCGCCGTCGCCGGCCTCGGTGACCAGGTGGTATTCCGGCACGGGGCCGCGCCGGGCACAGGGCGTGACGGAGAGCAGGAAGGCGGCGGCCGTCCGGTGCGCCGCGACCCGACGCACGATGACCTGCGTCAGCGGGGTCGCCACCTGGTCGAAGGGTGCCGTGCCCTCCGCCCCGGCGGGTCCGGGCAGCCGCAGCGGGCCGGCGAGCGCGCGACGCGCGGGCACCCACGCCCGGAGTTCGGGACCGGGTTCCTCGGATGCCGGCGCGGACTGCAGCGGTGGGGTCATCGTGGCGAACACGGCCGTGTCGAAGCGTCGGTGGACGTGGGGCGCGGAATGCCAGCGCATGACGGGGCGCAGCAGGTCGGCGCGCACCCCGAGGCCACGCGCGGCCAGCAGATGGGGCAGGCTCTCCGAGCCCTCCTCGAGGGAGCTGCGGCCCCCGCCCCAGGTCTCGATGCGCGCCGTGGACACGACGTCCGTGTCGGAGCGACCGGCGAGGAGCACTCCGGCCTCGTCGTGGAGCTCACGGACGGCGGCCACCACGTGCTGCCGCGCACGCCGCCGGTCCGTGGTCCCGAACGTGCGGGCCCACTGGGAGGGCTCGGGCCCGTACCACGGGCACGAGTCGGCGTCGGACTCGATGAGCGCGCCGCCGGGCAGACCCACGCGGCCGAGCGGGGTGCGTCCCGCGCGGTGACGGAGGAAGACCTCCGGGCCGTCGTCGCCGTCGCGCACGAGCACGACGGACGACCCGGGCCGGGCGGGGCGGACCTGGCGGAAGCGCCGGTCCAGCCACTGGCGGGTGAGGTCCTCCTCCTGCCCCCGGACCGGCAGCAGCAGGCCGGCCGGATCAGCGGACACGGACGGTGATCTCCACCTCGACGGGAGCGTCCATGGGCAGCACGGCCACGCCGACGGCGGAGCGCGCGTGGCGGCCGGCCTCGCCGAAGATCTCGGCCAGCACGTCCGAGGCGCCGTTCACCACGCCGGGCTGACCGGTGAACGCGGGGTCGGAGGCCACGAAGCCGACGACCTTGACGACCTGGGCGACCCGGTCCAGGTCGCCCACCAGCTCGTGCACCGCGGCCACCGCGTTCACGGCGCACGCCCGCGCGAGCTCCTGGGCGCGTTCGGGGGTGACCTCCGCGCCCACCTTGCCGGTGGCGGGCAGGGCGCCGGCCACGAAGGGGAGCTGGCCGGAGGTCAGCACGAGGTCGCCGTCCCGCAGGGCCGGGACGTAGGAGCCGACCGGCGCCGCGACGGCGGGTCGGTCGATGCCGAGCTCCGCGAGGCGGGCCGCGACGGCGCCGTCGCCCCAGGTGGGGGCCGAGGACTGCTCCGTCACGTTCACGCCGCCTTCGGACGCTTGAGGTAGGCCACGGGGTTGCTCCCCTCGGGGCCCGGGATCACCGTGACGAGCTCCCAGCCGTCCTCGCCCCACTGGTCGAGGATCTGCTTGGTCGCGTGGATGAGGAGGGGGATCGTGGCGTACTCCCACTGCGTCTGCTGAGTCATGGGACCCACCCTAGCCACCGGTGCGGACCCCGGAAGAGGTCCCAGGCGCCCGCGCTACACTCGCGCCCATGGCCTCCCGCACGACCCGCTTCCCCGCGCCCTCGAGCGCCCTCGGCCGCCTCCTCGCCTTCGTGGGCCTCTCGGCGGTGGCCGGCCTGCTCGTGGCGGCCCTCCTGCTGCCCGTCGCGGGCCTGGCCGGTGTCGCCGCCGCGTCGGGCCGGGAGATGCTGGACGAGCTGCCGGACGAGCTGCCCACGGAGCCGGTCTCCGTGCCGTCGCGCATCCTCTCGGAGGACGGTGAGGAGATCGCCGTCTTCTACGAGGAGAACCGCACCCCGGTCCCGCTGGACGAGATCTCGGAGCACATGCAGCACGCGATCGTGGCCATCGAGGACGAGCGCTTCTACGATCACGACGGCGTGGACGCGCGCGGCCTCATCCGCGCGACCGTGAACAACGCCACCTCCGACTCCACGCAGGGCGCCTCCACCCTCACCCAGCAGTTCGTGAACAACATGCTGGTGAACGTGCAGCAGATCCGCGGCGACTCCCGCCTCACCCTCTCCGGCTCCAAGAACATCGCGGACAAGGTCAAGGAGATCAAGCTCGCCGTCGCCGTCGAGAAGCAGATGTCGAAGGACGAGATCCTCGAGGGCTACCTCAACATCGTGCTGTTCTCCGGCCGCGCCTACGGCGTCGAGGCCGCCTCGCAGTACGTGTTCGGCAAGTCCGCCGCCGACCTGGAGAGCTGGGAGGCCGCCACGCTGGCCGGCATGGTCCAGTCCCCCACCCGGTTCAACCCGGCCCGCAATCCGGAGGAGGCCACGGAGCGGCGCAACCTCGTGCTGAACGCGATGAAGGACAACGGCTACCTCTCCCAGGAGGAGTACGACCACGCCGTCGCCCAGCCGATGGAGGTGGTGATGGAGTCCCGCCCCTCGGGCTGCCTCTACGCCAAGTTCGGCGCCTACTTCTGCGACTACGTGGAGCGGCAGATCCTCGCCGACCCCACGTTCGGCCCGGACGTCCAGTCCCGCCAGGCCCTGCTGGACCGCGGCGGACTCACCATCCGCACGACGATCGACTCGACGCTCCAGAAGGAGACCGAGAAGAACCTGCGCGCCTCCGTGCCCAACAACGAGTCGCTGGGCGCCGGCCACGCGCTCACCTCGGTGGAGGCCGGCACCGGCAACATCCGCACCATGGCCCAGAACACCGAGTACGCCATCCAGGACGAGCTCGGCCACACCTCGCTGAACTTCAACGTGGACAAGCAGTGGGGCGGCGGCCAGGGCTTCCAGGCCGGCTCCACGCTCAAGCCCTTCGTGGCCCTGACGTGGCTGCGCAACGGCAACCGCCTGGTCGACTCCGTGGACGCCTCCCGGAACGTCTACCCCACGGGCACGCGCTTCGCGGCCTCGTGCCGCCCGGGCGGCTACACCACGATCGGCGGCACCTGGCAGTTCAAGAACGTGATCCCCGACATGCTGCGGCAGGTGCGCGTGGACGAGGGCCTCTTCTGGTCCGTGAACACCCCGACCGTCGCCACCGCGTACCAGCTGGACCTGTGCGACATCACGAGCCTCACCACCCAGCTGGGCATCACCCGCGCCCTGGACAGCTCCCCGCTGCAGCCGGACGACCCGTCCTTCCTGCTCGGCAAGGACTCGGTGGCACCGCTCTCCCTGGCCGGCGCGTACGCCGCCATCGCCGCGAACGGCCTGTACTGCGAGCCGCGCGCCATCCTGGAGGTCACGGACACCGCCGGCAACCAGTACGACGTCGCCGACCCGCAGTGCGACCAGGTCATCGACCCGGACCACGTCCGGGAGCTGATGCCGGTCCTGCGCCACATCGGCGGCTTCAACATCGCCGAGGAGGGCGCCGGCTACGAGTTCGGCGGCAAGACGGGCACGAACGACAACGTGTCCTCCACGTGGTTCGTCGGATTCACCAGCAAGCTGGCCACCGCCGTGTGGACCGGCCGCTACAACAACCTGAAGTCCATGACGGGCGAGACCGTCAATGGCGAGGTCCGCAACCCGTTCTACTCGACCTCCATCAACGGCCCGTCCTGGCTCGAGTACAACCAGTTGGCCAAGGAGAAGTTCCCGCCGGGTGAACTGCCCGAGTGGGACGGCCCGCAGTCGGAGGACCCGGGCGAGGCCGGCGAGCACCCGGACGGACGCCAGTTCACCATCGACGACCTGGACCGGGGCGGGCCGCAGCCCCAGGCGGTCCCGGGCTTCTGACCGCGATGCGCCCCGCCGCCTCCCCCGCCCGGCGCATGTTCTGCGCCGCAGCGCCTGCCGCCGCCGGGCTGGCCGCGACGGCGGGCCTCGGCCTGGCCTGGGGCCTCGCCGAGGCCGAGGCCCGGACGGTGCGCACGCACCGACTGGCCGTGCTGCCGGCCGGGTCGGCGCCGCTGCGGGTGCTGCACCTCTCGGACATCCACCTGCTGCCCCGGCACCGGGCCAAGCGGGCGTGGCTGCGCGGATTGGATGCACTCGAGCCGGACCTCGTGGTCAACACGGGTGACAACGTGTCCGCCGCGGCGTCGGTGCCGCTCGTGCTCGACGCGCTCGGGCCGCTGCTGGCGCGGCCCGGCGTGTTCGTGCCCGGCTCCAACGACTACTACGCGCCCAAGGCGGCCAACCCCCTCCGGTACTTCGCGGGCCCCTCGCGCATGGACGCGGACCGGCCCCGGCTTCCCTCCGACGTCCTGTTCGGCGCGTTCCGCGCCGCCGGCTGGGCCGACCTGACGAACCGGGGCGCCGCTCTGGCCGTGCCGACCCGCGCCGGGACCACGCTCGAGGTCCTCGCCGCCGGCACCGACGACCCGCACCTCGGTCTGGACGCCTGGGCCGGCTTCCCCGGCTCCGCGCCCGACGACGGCGCCGGGCGGCCCGGCGACGACGGGCGGTTCCGGCTGGGCGTCACCCACGCCCCGTACCGCCGCGTGCTGGACGCCATGACCGCCGACGGCGCCGACCTGCTGCTCGCCGGCCACACCCACGGCGGGCAGGTGTGCGTGCCGTTCCTCGGCGCGCTCGTCACCAACTGCGACCTGCCCCGCCGACAGGCCTCCGGGGTCTCGACGTGGACGGCCGCGGGGCGGACCGTCCCCCTCGAGGTGTCAGCCGGCCTGGGGACCGCGCCGTCCGCGCCCGTGCGGTTCGCGTGCCGGCCCGAGGCCGTGGTGCTGGACCTGGTCCCGCGGGGCTGAGCCGCCTGTCCCGTCCGCGGCCGCGGGTACAGTGGAGCCCCGTGACCCGCGCCACCTCTCCCGCCGCCTCGTCCCTGCGTGACGCCCTGGGCGGGATCGCACCGTACCTCGAGGGCGTGCGGGCGCGCTGGGTGCTCGGGCTCGCCTCGGCCACGGCGGCGGGCCTCGTGGCCCTGGCCATCCCGCAGGTCATCCACCTGCTCGTGGACACCGTGTTCACGCAGACTGTGCTCGCCGGGCCCTCCTCCCCCGACTCCCGCGCGGACGTGTGGCGGGCCGCCGGCCTGCTCACCGTGCTCGGCCTCGCCGAGGCCGCGTTCATCGGCCTGCGCCGGTACTTCATCCTCCCGCCGGCCGCCGGGGTGGAGAACCGGGCGCGCATCGCCCTGTTCGAACGGCTCCAGCGCCTGCCGGTGGCGTTCCACGACGCGTGGCCCTCGGGGCAGCTGCTCTCCCGGGCCCAGGGCGACCTCTCGCTGCTGCGGCGGTGGATCGCGTTCGGCTCGGTCATGCTCGTGGTGGACGTGGTGACCATCGCCGTCGGCCTCGTCCTGCTGTTCCTGCTGTCCTGGCAGCTGGCCCTGCTCTACCTCGCCGCGGCCGTGCCGATCATGTGGGCGTCGTTCGGGTTCCGCAACGACTTCCGCGCCGCGTCCCGGCTCTCCCAGGACCAGGCCGGGGACCTCGCCACGTCCGTCGAGGAGTCGGTGCACGGCATCCGCGTCCTCAAGGCGTTCGGCCGCGGCGCGCACGCCCTCGACGGCTTCCGCGGGCGCGCCCGCACGCTGCAGGGCACCGAGGTGCACAAGGCCTCGGTGCTGGCCCGGTTCATCGCGCTCATCGTGGCCCTGCCGGAGACGGTGCTGGGCCTGGGCCTCGCCCTGGGCCTGTGGCTCGTGGCGACCGGGGAGCTGACGGTGGGCGCGCTCGCCGCCTACTTCGCCACCGCGGCCGTGCTGGCCGGGCCGGTCGAGTCGGTGGGCCAGCTGATGGGCATGACGCTCTCGGCCCGCACGGCGATCGACCGCCACGTGGACGTCCTCGCCACGCCCGTGGACATCGCCTCGCCCACCGGGGAGGCCGCCGTCGTGCCCCCGGCCACCGGCGCGCTCGCGTTCCGCGGGGTGCGCTTCCGCTGGCCGGACGCGGACCCGGGGCGCGGGGAGCGCGACCTGCTCGACGGCGTCGACCTCGAGCTGGTGCCCGGCGAGACGATGGCCCTGGTCGGCGCGACCGGCGCCGGCAAGTCGACGCTGCTGCAGCTGGTCCCCCGGCTGCTCGACGTCACGGCGGGCTCCGTCTGCGTGGACGGGGTGGACGTGCGCCGGATGCCGCTCGAGGAGCTGCGCCGGCGGGTGTCCGTGGCGTTCGAGGACGCCACGCTGTTCTCCGCGACCATCCGGCAGAACGTGCTGCTCGGCGCCCCGGCGGACGTGCTCGCGGACGGCCTCCACTCCCCCGCGGCGGACGCCCTGCTCGACCTCGCGCTCGAGACCGCGCAGGCGGGCTTCGTGGCGGACCTGGCGGACGGCGTCGAGACCGAGATCGGCGAGGAGGGCCTCAGCCTCTCCGGCGGACAGCGCCAGCGGATCGCCCTCGCCCGCGCGATCGCGGCGCGCCCGGACGTGCTCGTGCTGGACGACCCCCTCTCCGCCCTCGACGTGCGCACCGAGGAGGCCGTGACCGCGCGCCTGCGCGAGGTCCTCGACGGGACGACCACCCTGATCGTGGCGCATCGTCCCTCCACCGTGGCCCTGGCGGACCGGGTCGCGGTGCTGGCGGACGGGCGGATCGAGGACGTGGGGACGCACCCCGAACTGCTGGCCCGCAGCGCCGTGTACCGGCACATCATCTCGAGCCGACCGGAGGAGCAGGCATGAGCGCCGCCGACGTGAGCCGCGTGCGCGGCGTGGGGGCCGAAGAGGACCTCGACTACACCCGCGCGGAGCGCCGCCACATCCGGCGCCGGTCCTTCCGGCTGCTCGGCGAGCTCGCGCGGCCGGTCCGGGGGACGCTGCTGCTCACCGTGGTCTTCGTGCTCGTGTCCAACGCGGCGCGGGCGGCCGGGCCGCTGATCATCGCCTGGGCGATCGACGCGGAGCTGCCGCGCGTCGTCGAGGCCGTGCGGGCCGACGAATCCGTCTGGCCCATCCTCGTCCCCGTGGGCGGGGCGTACGTGGCGGCGGCCCTCATCTCCGGCGGCCTCCTGGGGGCGTACACGTGGCTCACCGCGCGGGCGAGCCAGGCCATGCTGCTGAGCCTGCGGCTGCGCGTGTTCCGGCACACGCAGCGGCTGAGCCTCGGCTTCCACGAGCGGTACACGTCCGGGCGGGTGATCTCGCGGCAGACCTCGGACCTGGAGGCGCTGCGGGAGCTGCTGGACCAGGGCGTGTCCTCGCTCGTGTCCGGGCTGATGTTCATGTCGTTCACCGCGGCGTCCATCCTGCTGCTGGACCCGCCGTCGTTCCTCGTGCTGCTGGGTGCGGCCGTGCCGGTGGCGATCGTGACGCGCTGGTACCAGGTGCGGTCCGAGGAGGCGTACCGGCGGTCGCGGGTGTCCTCGGCGCGGTCGATCGTGCACTTCGTGGAGACCATGACCGGCATCCGCGCGGTCCAGGCCTTCCGGCGGGAACGGGACAACGACGCGCGGTACCGCGACTTGGCCACGGCCTACCGGGACGACATGGTGGCCACGCTCAACCTGTTCGGCATCCTGCAGCCGGTGCTCGTGGCGACGGGCAACCTGACGGTGGCGGCGCTGCTCGTGACCGGGGGCCTGCGCGTGCTCGACGGCGACCTCGAGGTGGGGGTGCTCGTGGCGCTCCTGCTGGCCGGACGGCGCGTGTTCCAGCCCATGGAGATGGTGGCGATGTTCTACTCGTCGCTGCAGTCCGCGACGGCGGCGCTCGAGAAGGTCTCCGGCCTGCTCGAGGAGGAGCCCACCGTGGTGGAGGCCGCCGAGCCCACGCCGCTGCCCGGGGCCGACGCGCCGGGGACGGGCGTGGCGTCCGGGCGGGTGGAGTTCCGGGACGCGGTGTTCAGCTACGGACCGGACCGGGTGGTGCTGCCGGAGTTCGACCTCGTGATCCCGGCCGGGCAGACCGTGGCCGTGGTGGGCCAGACGGGTGCGGGCAAGTCGACGCTGGCCAAGCTCATCGCCCGGTTCTACGACGTCTCTGCCGGCTCGCTGACGCTGGACGGGGTGGAGCTGCGCGAGCTCAGCCAGGCGGATCTGCGGCGCAACGTGGTGATGGTGACCCAGGAGGCGTTCCTGTTCTCCGGGTCGATCGCGGAGAACATCGCCCTCGGCCGGCCCGACGCCACCGAGGCCGAGATCCAGGCGGCCGCCCGGGCGGTGGGGGCGCACGACTTCATCCTGGGGCTGCCCGAGGGCTACGCGACCGACGTCGCCAAGCGCGGCGGGCGGCTGAGCGCGGGACAGCGGCAGCTCGTGTCGTTCGCGCGGGCGTTCCTCGCGGACCCCGCCGTGCTGATCCTGGACGAGGCGACGTCGTCGCTGGACCTGCCGAGCGAGCGACTCGTGCAGGCCGGGCTGGAGCGGCTGTTGGGGAACCGGACGGCACTGATCATCGCCCACCGGCTCAGCACCGTCGAGACCGCCGACCGGGTGCTCGTGATGCACGACGGCCGGATCGTCGAGGACGGCAGCCCCGCCGAGCTGGTGGCGGCCGACGGGCGGTTCGCGGCGCTGCACCGGGCCTGGGAGGACTCGCTCGCCTGATGGGTGGCGCGCCCGACGCGCTTTCGAACGTGAGAGAGGGCCTATCCCACGTTCGAAAGTGCCCATTCGCCCGATTTCACGTTCGAAAGTTCTGCGGGGCGGGGCCGGAGGTGGAGGCCGCCCGCACGGCCCGGTCGTGGCGGACGACGGCGGCCACCACGGTTCGGAAGTCCTCGGCCAGGTCGGCGCCCATCACCGTGATGGACAGGTGGCCGGCCTCCTGCCAGAGACGGTCCCGCCGTGCGTCGCGTCGCTGCTGCTCCGGCGTGCGGTGGTGGCCGCCGTCGTAGTGGAGGGCCACGCGGGACCGTTCGACCACCATGTCCGCGTCGGTCCGCTCCCCTGCCGGTGAGACCAGCTGCGCCTGGAGGCGCGGCTCGGGGAGCCCGGCGTCGAGGAGCGCCAGCCGCAGCCGCGTCTCCGGAGGCGAGTCCGCCCCCACCCGGATCAGCGCCAGCGCAGCCCGGGCCACCCGCACGCCCTTGAACCGGCCCGCCCGCTCCAGCGCCGCGGAGAGCCGCGACGCCGTCGTGCGCGGCGGGAGTCGGGTCCCGTCGGCCCACGGACGGTTCACCAGCGCGTCCCCCGCGACGACGGCGTCCGCCACCTGATCCGGCCGCAGCAGGGAGCAGAGGTCCACCCACGTCCGCTCGAGCGAGGTGACCGGGACCCCGTGCACCTCCACGCGGTCCTCGGCCGGCACCGTGCGTCCGTGGCAGGCGACGCCCGCGCGCCCTGTCCGACCCGTGCGGTGCGGCCGGCTCACGTGCACCCGCATGTCCTCCTCGGCCCACCACGGCAGGATGAGCCCGTGCAGCCGCGCCGCCGTCAGATGCGAGGTGACCCCACGGGTCAGAGCCACCACGACGGCGGCCTCCTCCGGCGGCAGGGCCGCCACGGGGCGGGGGTATCCGAGCGCGCCCCACGACCCCGGCACGTCGACGACCGCGCGGTGTGCCCCGTGGGTGACCTGGCGCAGGTCGAGGCTGCGCAGCCGGTCGGAGGAGAGGCGGTCCAGGGCTTCGCGCCGGGTGAAGACGCGGCCGGCGAGGGCCGGCGGAAGGGGTGCGGGGCGGCGGGGCATGCGGCCAGGATGCGGGCGCCGTCGTCGTGGGCGGGCGTCCGGCCCCCTCCTGTGCGGGGCCGAACACCTGTGCAGGACCCGCCCCACCCCGCCCCACCCCGGACTTTCGAACGTGAAATCGGGCGAATGTGGACTTTCGAACGTGACAGAGGGCCTATCCCACGTTCGAAAGTCCGGGTCAGGCGTCGAAGGGGCGGCCCGTCAGTCGCTCGTACGCCTCCACGTAGCGGTCGCGGGTCTTGGCCACGACGTCGGCGGGCAGCTCCGGCGGGGCCTCCCCGCTGGTCTTGTCCCAGCCGGAGTCGGGGCCCGTGAGCCAGTCGCGGACGAACTGCTTGTCGAAGCTCGCCTGGGGGCGGCCGGGCTCGTAGTCCTCGGCGTCCCAGAACCGGGAGGAGTCCGGGGTGAGGACCTCGTCGCCCAGCACCACCTGGCCGGTGGCCGGGTCCACACCGAACTCGACCTTCGTGTCCGCCAGGATGATGCCGGCCTCGCGGGCGATCGCCTCGGCGCGGGCGTACAGGTCCAGGGTGAGGAACCGCAGGCGCTCGGCGGCCTCGGTGCCTACGCGCTCGACCATCTGCTCGAACGTGATGTTCTCGTCGTGCTCGCCGACCTCGGCCTTCGCGGACGGCGTGAAGATCGGCGGGTCGACCCGCGAGCCGTCCACGAGCCCGGCGGGCAGCGGCAGGCCGGCCACCGTGCCCGACGCGCGGTACTCGGCCAGGCCGGAGCCGGTCAGGTAGCCGCGGGCGATGCACTCCACGGGGAACATGTCCAGGCGCTTGACGATCATCGCCCGCCCGGCCACGGCCGCGGGCACGTCCGTGCTCACCACGTGGTGCTCGACCGGCTCGGCGTGGGCCCCGTTGTAGCCCTCGGCCAGCTTCTCGAACCACCACAGGGTCAGCCGGGTGAGGATGGCGCCCTTGTCCGGGATCGGCGGCTCCAGCACGTGGTCGTAGGCGCTGATCCGGTCGGAGGCCACCACGAGCAGCGTCGCGGACCGTCCCGGCTCGGCGTCGGCGGGCTCGTACAGGTCCCGCACCTTGCCCGAGTAGACGTGCCGCCAGCCCGGCAGCTCGAGGGCCTCGGCCCCCGTGAACCCCACGCGCTCCCCGCTCACTTCGCTCCCTCCGTCCCGGGCACGGTGATCTCGCCGCGCTCGGCCTTGAGTCCGATGTCCGTGCGCCACTGGGCGCCGTCGAACCGGATCCGCTCGACGCCCGCGTAGGCCCGCTGCCGCGCCTGCGCCAGGTCCGCCCCGCGCCCGACGACGGCCAGCACCCGGCCGCCCGCCGTCACCACGTCCTCGCCCTGCGCCGCGGTGCCGGCGTGGATCACGTGCACGCCCTCGAGGGCGGCCGCGTCGGCCAGCCCGGTGATCACGTCGCCCCGCGAGGAGGAGGCCGGGTAGCCGGCCGAGGCCATGACCACGTCCACGGCGACGTCGTCGCTCCACTCGAGCCGGCGGTCCGCGCCGAGCCGGCCGGCCGCGGCGTCGGCGAGCAGCCCGCCCAGGGGCGTCTCGAGGCGGGCGAGCACGGCCTGGGTCTCGGGGTCGCCGAAGCGCACGTTGAACTCGATGACCTCCACGCCCTTGGCGGTCACGGCCAGGCCGCAGAACAGGACGCCCGTGAACGGGGTGCCGCGGCGGGCCATCTCGGCGAGCACGGGGCGGGCCACGCGGTCCATGACCTCGTCCGTGAAGCCCTCGGGCAGCCACGGCAGCGGCGTGTACGCGCCCATGCCGCCGGTGTTGGGGCCGGCGTCGCCGTCGTGGATGCGCTTGAAGTCCTGCGCGGGGGTGAGGGCGACGGCGTCCTCGCCGTCGCAGATCACGAAGAGGGAGACCTCGGGACCGTCCAGGAAGTCCTCGACCACCACGGTGCCGCCGACGGCGAAGCAGGCCTCGGCGTGGGCGAGGGCCTCGGCGCGGTCGGAGGTGACCACGACGCCCTTGCCCGCGGCCAGGCCGTCGTCCTTGACGACGTGGGGGGCGCCGAACTCGTCGAGGGCGGCGGCGGCCTCCGCGGCGGTGGTGCACACGCGGGAGCCGGCGGTGGGCACGCCCGCGGCGGCCATGACCTCCTTGGCGAAGGCCTTGGACGCCTCGAGCTGCGCGGCGGCCTGCGAGGGGCCGAACACGGCGAACCCGGCCTCGCGCAGGGCGTCGGAGACGCCGGCGGCCAGCGGGGCCTCGGGACCGACGACGACGAGGTCGGCCCCCAGCTCGCGCGCGAGCTCCACGACGGCGGCCGGGTCGGTGGCCTCGACGGCGTGGAGGGTGGCCAGGTCGGCCATGCCGGCGTTGCCGGGCGCCGCGTGGAGGGCGCCGACCTGCGGATCACGGGAGAGGGCGGTGAGCAGCGCGTGTTCGCGGCCGCCGTTGCCGAGCACAAGGGTCTTCACGAGCCTCAAGCCTACGCGGTGGCCCTGGCCCGGCCCGGCCCGTGGCCCCTACGGTGGAGCGCATGACGATGCCTCCCCTCCACCACGGTCAGCCCGGCGACGACGGTGACCCCCGTGATCCCCGCCACCGGCCCGGTGCGGGGCTGGGACCCGGGCTGCGGTCGGTCTGGACGTTCGTCGGCGTGATGTTCACGTGCGCCCTAATCGTCTTCTGGACGCTGCGGGGGTTCGGCGTCCAGCGCGGCGACCTCAGCCTGCCCGCCGCGCTCGGCGTGCTGGCGCTGGCGGCCGTCGCCGCGGCGGTGATCACCCGGTACGTGCGGCGCCGCTGAGCGGGGCTGGGCCCTCCAGGGTCGGCCGCCCCGGCCTGTCCGTCAGCGGATGATGCGCCGTCGCCGGGCCTCGTCGACGGCGCGGGTGCGGTTGTCCACGCCGAGCTTCTGGAAGATGTGCACCAGGTGCGTCTTCACGGTGGCCTCGGAGATGAACAGCTCCTTCGCGGCCACCTTGTTCGTGGCGCCCCGCGCGATCAGCTCGAGCAGCTGGATCTCCCGCTCGGACAGCACCTCGGAGCCGCCGGACATGCGCCCCATCAGCGTGGCCGCGACCTGCGGGGCCAGCGCCTTGCGTCCCGCCGCCGCCTGCCGCACCGCCGAGGCGATCTCCTCGCTCGGGGCGTCCTTGAGCAGGTAGCCGGCGGCGCCCGCGTTCACGGCCGCCAGGATGTCCGCCTCGGTGTCGAAGGTCGTCAGGATCAGCACCTGCACCCCCGGCCACCGCTCCCGCACCGCGCGGGTGGCGGTCACGCCGTCCATGCCCGCACCCATCTGCAGGTCCATCAGCACGACGTCCACCGCGGGCTCGCCCGCCTCCAGGACGCCGATCGCCTCCGCCCCGTCGGCGGCCTCGGCCACCACGCTCAGGTCCGGGTGTGCCTCGACGACGGCCCGCACCCCCGCCCGCACCACGGGGTGGTCGTCCACCAGCATCACGCGCACGCTCATGCGGTCTCCTCGCTCTCGGTCTGCTCGGGATCAGCGCTCCGGCCGGCCCCGGCGGCGGCCAGCGGCACCCGCAGCGCCACCACGGTGCCCTCGCCGGGGGCCGACTCGACGGTGGCCTCGCCGCCCACCGCAGCGAGACGCTCGCGCACGCTCGCCAGCCCCACGCCGGTCCCCGCCCCCGGGTCGGCACCGGCGGCTCCGGCCCGGGGGCGGGCCGCGACGACGGCCGGGTCGAACCCCGCGCCGTCGTCGGCCACGTCCACCGTCAGCTCATCACCGAGGTAGCCCAGCGTGACCCGGGCGCGCCGAGCGCCCGCGTGCGCGCCCACGTTCGCCAGGGAGGCCTGCACGGCTCGCAGCACCGCGGTCTCCACGGCCTCGGCGACCGCGACCGGCTCCCCCACGACCTCGACGTCCGCAGCCACGGGCGTCCCGGCGGCGGCCTGCCGGTCGGCGAACCCGGCGACCGCGCGTTCGAGCGCCTCGATGAGGGACGGTGCCCCGGTGCCGCGCAGGTCGCGGACGAAGCGGCGGGACTCGGCGAGGTTCTCGGCGGCCGTGGCGCGTACGGTCTCCATGCGCTGCCGGGCGAGGGCGGGGTCGGCGGCGTCGAGCGCGTCCTGGGCCGCGCGCGAGACCAGCACGATCGAGGCCAGCCCCTGGGTGAGGGTGTCGTGGATCTCGCGGGCGAGTCGCTCGCGCTCGGCGCTCACCCCCGCCCGGTGCTCCGTGCGCGCGAGCTCGGCCTGCGCGGCGCGCAGCTGCTCGGCCACGGCACGCTGGCGCTCGGACTCGGCGTGCAGGGCGCGGTACGCCCCGAAGAGCACCACGGCCACGGCGGCGCCCACCAGCGGACCGATGACGGCCGGCACCCGCACGCCGCCGGCGCCCGCCGCCATCCCGGCCACCACGACGACGGCCATCGCCACCACCAGCGCGGGCCCGACCACGTGGCGCACCCACGCCTGCCGGGCCACCCGGTCGACCACGTGCAGGACGACGAAGAAGAGGGGGAAGGCGACCCACGCGAAGTCGCCGTGGTGGGCCACGAGCAGGCCCCACAGCAGCAGCACCAGGGCCAGCCAGGCGACCGCCGGGCCGCGGTCGACGTCGTCGCCCCGGGCCCACCGGCGCCGCTCCAGCACGGTCCCGGCCAGGTAGACGCCTGCCAGCGCGGCGGTCAGCAGCACCAGGGTGGTGGCCGGGAACGGACCGGACGCGTCCGGGGACCGGTCCGCGAGCGCGCGCGCCAGCCCCACGGTGAGCAGCGCGGCGAACGTGACGTGCAGGGCCACGCGCAGGCCGGCGAGCACGGCGGTGGTGCCGGTCTCGGTGGGCGCGGCGGCGCGGGGGGCGGCGGACATGGCTCCACCCTAGGGCGCGCCCCGGACGCGACAACGGCCCGCGGCCCCGGGGCCGCGCCGCTGCGCCGCCGGGATCAACCATTCGGTTGACCGGGTCCAGCCGCCGCGGGCGATGTGGCGGCCCCTCCCCGCGCGAGACCGTGGAGGCAACCTCAGGACAGACCTCGTCAGGAAAGGACGCGCCCCGTGTTCCTCGCACTCCGCGACCTCCGCTTCGCCACCGGACGGTTCGCCCTCATGGGCTCCGTGGTGGCCCTCATCAGCCTGCTGCTCGTCATGCTCTCCGGCCTCACGGCCGGCCTGGGCGGGCAGAACACGGCCGCGATCGACCGCCTCGGCGAGCAGGGCGTGCAGCGTCTGGTCTTCGGCGGTGCGGCGGGCCAGGAGCCCACCGCGTCGTTCACCCAGTCCGAGTTCACCGTGGCCCAGCGCGACGCGTGGGCGGCCACGGACGGCGTGGCCTCCGTCGAGCCGCTCGGTGTGAGCCAGGGCCGGGCCATCGGCCTCGAGCACCCCGTGGACACGGACCCGCAGGGCCGCGCGGACGTGTCCGGCGAGCCCACCACCGGCGTGGCCACCACCGCGTTCATCGGTCTCACCCCGGGCGGCTCCGACGCGCCGGCCGGCGTCGAGCCCGGGCAGATCGTGCTCAGCCAGGACGTGGCCGACTCCCTCCACGCCCAGGCGGGTGACGCCGTCGCGGTCTCCGGCTTCGTCTACACCGTGGCCGACGTCGTGCCGACCGAGTACTACTCCCACTCCCCCGTGACGTGGCTGGCGCTCGAGGACTGGAACGCCATCTCGCACACCGCCGACGACGCGGTGCTCGGCACCGCCGGCCTCGTGCGCTTCGACGCGGGCGCCGACGTCGACGCCGTGGCCGCCGCCGGCGACGACGCCGCGGGCACCGTCGCGGAGACCGTGAAGGGCTCCTACGCCGCCCTGCCCAGCTACCGGTCCGAGAACGGCTCCCTGATGACCATGCAGGGCTTCCTGTACGGCATCTCGGCGCTCGTGGTGATCGCGTTCCTGTCCATCTGGACGGTGCAGCGCACCCGCGACATCGCGGTGCTCAAGGCCCTCGGCGGCTCGAACGGCTGGGTGCTGAAGGACTCGCTCGCGCAGGCCGCGTTCGTGCTCGTCGGCGGCGTGGCCGTGGGCACCGGGCTGGCCGCCGTGGTCGGCGCGTTCGCGGGGCGGGCCGTCCCGTTCGAGCTCTCGTGGGCCACCACCGCGGTGCCCGCCGCCGGGGTCCTCGTGCTCGGCATGCTCGCCGCCGTCGTCGCGGTCTACCGCGTCACCCGGATCGACCCGCTGGTCGCCCTCGGCGGCAACTGACCGCCCCGACGACGGCGCCGCCCGGCGCCGTCGTCCCCCTCGGCTCCGCCTCGCCCCCGCCTGGAGAAAGGACCTCCCCATGACCACCCTCACCGCCCCGCAGGCCGACCTCGACGCCCTCCGCACCCCGGCCGCCGCGGCCGCCCACCGCGTCGCCGGCGAGCGCCCCGCCGCCGCGGCCGACGCCACCCCCGCGCTGTCCGTGCGCGACCTCGTGCTGGAGTACCCGGACGGCGAGCGCGGCGTGCTGCGCGCCCTGGACGAGGTGAGCCTGGACCTGCTCCCCGGCACGTTCACCGCGATGGTCGGCCCGTCCGGCTCGGGCAAGTCCTCCCTGCTGGCGGTGGCCGCGGGCCTCGTGACGCCCACCTCCGGCAGCGTGTCCGTGGCCGGTCGCGAGATGGCCGGGCTGTCCCGGAAGGAGCGCACCGCGCTGCGCGGCCAGGAGATCGGCATGATCTTCCAGCAGCCGAACCTCATCCCGTCCCTCACCGCGGCCGAGCAGCTCGAGCTGACCGTGCACCTGGACCGCGACGCCACCCGCGCCGACCGCAGGGCCGCCAAGGCCCGGGCCCTGGAGCTGCTCGAGCGTGTGGATCTGGCCGACCAGGCCGGCAAGCGCCCGCACCAGCTCTCGGGCGGCCAGCGGCAGCGCGTGAACATCGTGCGCGCGCTCATGGTCTCCCCGACGCTGCTGCTCGTGGACGAGCCCACCTCCGCGCTGGACCGTGAGCGCTCGGCCGCCGTCGTAGACCTGCTGGGCACGCTGACCCGCGAGGAGCAGGTGGCGACGCTCATGGTCACGCACGACCACGAGTTCCTCTCCGCCACGGACCGCACCCTGACCATGGTGGACGGGCGGCTCTCCGCGGAGTGAGCCGGTGAAGGAGAATCCTGTCAGTCACCGCCCATGGCCGAGAGGCGGGAGATCACGTCGACGATGAGGGCGACGCGGTCCACCGAGTCCACGACTCGACCTCCTGGCAGGACCTGGAAGGGCACAGGGACACCCAGGGCTCCCTCGTCCGGGGCGGGGTTCTCCCCTCGTCTGGTGAGCGGCCGCTGGAGCTGGACGACGGACTCCGGCCTGAGCCGGGACGGCTCGTCCAAATCAATCTGGAGCCCCGCGTCCCGGACCCGGATTCGGCCGGCTCCGGGAACCTCCAGCCACCTGGGGCCCGACGCATAGCCTGTGAACCACGGTTCACCCTCCGGGAAGGGCCAGTCCGGGACCGAGGCCAGCGCAGCGCTGAGGTATGCGTCGCGATAGTTGCTGTTGAGCTGAGTACGCCTCAGGGCGCAGACCTGATACTCGCTGCCGTCCTCGAGCTCGAACAGGCCGGACTCGCCCCTTCGCATCGCGGGATAGCGCGCCAGATAGTCATGGAGTCGCAGTCGGCCGTCGGCCACAGCCCGCTCCCACCTCGCCTCGGCAACGGACATGAGTCTCTTCCCGATATCGTCGCCGTTGGCCGCGTCGATCTCGTCGAGGACCTCCCCCATGGCCTCACGCAGGTTCGCAGTGTCGTCCCGCGATGCATATTGGAACAGTTCGCGCCACACTGCGGCCCGCCCCTGAGCGGAGGTCCCGCCTCGACGGCGTGATCCGCGGCGCCACAGGTCCATCGTCTCGAAGCCGACGGCCAAGAGAGCACCGTGGAATTCTTCGACGGCATCGGGATCGAAGCATCGAATGAACGCCTCGGCACGCCGCGGAAGGGTGCTCGGGTCCAGGTCGAACGCCGTAAGTGAGCCACGGAGGAGCGGATGGTTCTCAAGCCGCACCACGGTCGGCTCGATGTGAGGGCACTCCCTGAGCAGACGCCGTTTCGCCAGCTCGTCCTGCCGGTCCGCATCCCATCCGAGCATCGTGGCTTCGGACAGGTCGCCGGAGCGGACGAACTCCTCCACCTCTCGGAGGAGCTGAGGGAACTCCTCGGCACGGTTCTCTCGCTGGCCCAGCAGGTTCCGTAGGACTCGTATGCGGTCCGGGAATGACCCGGTCTTCTCCCCCCGGTGTACGAGGACTGCGTGGAGCATGAGCGTGTCCGCGATGGACACCGCCCGATCACCTCGGGCTCGGGTCTCCCAGCTTCGATAGCGGCGACAGACCGTGTGGAAGAGGTCCTCGTCGCCGTCTGTCACGAAGAGTCTGACGCGGTCGTCGACGTCGTCCGATGTCGTGAACATCCGCCTGAAGAAGGAACCGGGGTCCTCATCCGACCAGGTGTCGAAGAGGTGGAAGAGGTACTCACGGTGCCGTTCCGCATCAGGACTGTCGACCAGGACCTGACGCAGGCGGTCGTCCAGCCGTGTGCCGACGGCGGCGGTCTCGCGGCCCGTCGGGTAGCCGCTCACGGCATCGCGCCAACGGCAGATGTCATGGACGAACTCGAGGAGCCGGACGAACTCGTCGTCGATCAGCTCGTCGTCGCCCCGGTAGACCCACAGGAGGTCGCTCCAGGCCCCATCGGACTTGTCGGCGAACTCCCCGGCCCGACCGGACGGCTCGAGCATTCGTTGAAGGACGGCCTTGACGTTCTCGAACTCCGTGAGCGGCTTCCCCCGTGAGTTCATCTTGATGTACAACTCGTCGCCCTGCAGATCGCCGAGTTCATGGCCCGCGTCCCCTTCTCTCCCGATCTGGAGGAGCCGGAACGAGACAGCGGGAGAGTCCCGCCGTGCCAGGCGTCGCCAGACGTCCGCGGCAGGCAGCCCCAGCAGCCGGGCCTCGATCTCCTCGAGGACCACGAGCATCGACTGGACGGTGGCGTCGTGACGCCAGGCATGGAGATGCCAGGGCTGGTCCTCGATCCACTGTCGAAGTCCCGGGCCCCCTCCCCATTCGAGGTCGGCTCCGTGCCGGGCGATTCGATGAGTGAACATGCGAGCCGAGTCGCGGGTGTCATAGCCGAAGTCCGCCCACGCAGACTCCTGTGTCAATTCGCCGGCGCGGACGGCCGCCACCCAGTGCAGGAGGAACAGGGCCGTCAGCCGTTGTTGACCGTCAAGAGGGGACAGGACGCCGTCACGGACCGAGCCGTAGACGAAATCCAGCGAGACGGGGCCCGTCAGACCGGTCGCTGCACCACAGACCGAATCGAGGAAGTCCTGACGGATCCGTGTCGCCACGGGGTCCCGCCGCCCCTGCGCGTAGTCGCGCTGGATCTGAGGGATGACGACGGCCCGGAGGCCGGCACCCCCATCGGTGACAGCGTCGAAGAGGGCCAGGTAGCTCAGGGGCGCGGTGGCGGGATGGGTCATGAGGCCTCCTCCGCGAGATACGGGCGCAACGTGGTCCGGATGGTCGCGAGGTACTCTTGGCGGTCGTTCGGACCCCACAGGTGGGGCCTCGCGTCAGAGCTGTACGCCTTCAGGAAGACGTTCCGAGTCGCGGGCGGGATGAACGCGCCTTCCCGCTCGAGGGTGAGCAGGCGATGGCGCTTGACGCCGAAGAGCGCATTGCTCAAGGCGCTGTTCGCGGACTGGCTGAGCAGTGCGAGGTTCTCGAGCGTGTGGACGTCGGTCGCGCCCAAGAGCTCCACCACTCGGTCCTCCAGCTGTTCGAACTCGCGTCTGCGGAGTTCCGCGCTGTCCAGAGCGACACCGATGTCTTCCACCAGCCTGGCGGCGGCCGCGTGGCCCAACTCGTCTCGACGACGCGCGACTTCATCGGCGTGCTCGAGAAGCCATTGGCGCCACTGTTCCTGTCGGACCAGCCCCTCGGCGTTCTGCGCGTCGATGTGCTCCACCGACCAGGCCGTCCTGGCATGGGCGGCGAACGGGTAACGCGCCGTCTCGTCCGCCGCACGCCGCACGGTCTCGATGTTGAAGAGCAACAGCACCCGCTCCACCGAGGTGCCCCTACCGCCGTATTTGAGATCCGCCAGCCCGTCCGTCGTCACACCGATGCGTTGCCTGATCATCGCCTCGACGAGGCGTCGCACCTCAGATCGAGGGCGTCCCGCCATGGTCGCGACCAGCTCGGCGAGGGAGGTTCCCGTCGTCGTCAGGAACCCGATCTGGTGGTAGAAGTCGCGGTCCTCGAACCAGTCGACAACTCGACTGTGAAGATCCAGGACCTCATCCCAGAATCCGTCAGGTGTCGCCGCGATGCGGTGCCGCAATCGCTCGAACGTCGTGAACCGGGCGGTCACCGGGTCCGCATCGTCGGTCACGGCACTGTCCATGACTGCCATTGCGTCCAGCAGCAATTCGAGGTGCGCCGCCTGGGTCGGACGCCCACCGCTCACGAAGGCCCAGCGCGCTGGGTCCCGGAGATCAACTTCGATCGCGTCCCACTGTCGAGCCGCCACCGCCGCCCGACCGCCGGCTGGGGAAGACGCCGTCGTCTCGTCCATTCCCCGGAGCCCGGTCAGGACCGCCGCCTTCACGAGCTCCGCACTGGTCAGCGGTATCCGACCCATGTTGAGTCGACGGAAGAGCTCCAGGGCGTCCTCTTCTGGGGGGATCTCGTACCAGATCACCTTCACCCGCTCGCCCAGACGCTGATAGACGTCGATGGCGCTGAGCAACGGGTTCGGCCGGTTCTCGAACCATTTCCTGATCGCCTGCTCGGCCCGAGCCATGTGGAAGAAGTCGATGTTCCGGCCTGCCTCTGTCAGCGCAGGGTCCCGAAGGAACTCTGCGCTCCCGGGACGTGTCTCATAGGAGAGGGTGTAGGGCACGTCGTCCGCCGCGGGGAGGAACTTCCGGGCGATGTGCTGCAGCAGAAGGAAGAGCGTCGTCAGCCGTTGCTGACCGTCGACGACCTCGAAACGATCGTCCTCACTCCGTCGGACGACGATGGGCTGGAGGTAGTAGGCCGGCCCGTCGAAACCGCTGACGTCGAACAGGAGTTGGTTCACTTCGACCTCCGTCCACCGGTAGCCGCGCTGATAGGCCGGGATCGTGAATGCGCCCGAAATCTGTGTGATGGTGCGCGACTCGAACACGACGCCGGGAGGGGTGAGAGCCATAGGGCGAGGCTACCGTCGCCTCCTCTCACCCTCCACGCGACCAGCCCCCGCGACCCCCGATGACAAGACCGCGCCGGCCCCGGACGCCCGGCGCGTCCGGGGTCCTCGCTACCCTGGACGGCATGACCCACGCCACCGTCGCCCCCGCGGGTGAGACCTTCGCCCTGTCCGACGCCGTCGAGCTCGTGGAGACCGTCCGCAACGGCTTCGTCGAGTCCCGGACGGCGGGCGCCGCCGTCGTGACCGGCCCCGACGGGCGGGTGCTGGCCGGGCTCGGCCCCGCGGACGCGCTGATCTACCCGCGCTCCACGCTGAAGCCGTTCCAGGCCGTCGCGTCGCTGCGCCACGGGGCGGCGCTGGAGGGTGAGGCCCTGTCCATCGCGTGCGGCTCGCACCGGGGCACGCTCCGGCACCAGGCGCTGGCCGAGCGCATGCTCGCGGACGCCGGCCTCGACGCGTCCGCCCTGCGGTGCCCGCCGGCCTGGCCCGCGGACACCTCCGAGGTGGTCGCCCAGGTCCGCCGCGACGGCGAGGCCGCCGCCACCCCGCTGGCCTTCAACTGCTCCGGCAAGCACGCCGGCTTCCTCGCGGCGTGCGCGGCGTCCGGGCACGACGTCGCCACGTACCTCGACCCGGCGCACCCGCTGCAGCGCGAGGTGGACGCGGTGATCGCCGAGTACTGCGGCGAGCCGGTGGCCCACACCGGTGTGGACGGCTGCGGCGCCCCCGCCGCCGTCGTCTCGCTGGCGGGCCTGGCCCGCGGCATCGGGCGGGTCGCCGCGGCGCCCGGCCGCGCCGACGCGGACCCGCACGCGGCCGCCGTCGCCACGGCGATGCTCGAGCACCCGTGGGCCGTCCACGGGGAGACGAGCTCCAACACCGTGGTGATGCGCGAGCTCGGCCTGCTCGCCAAGGCGGGCGCGGACGGCGTGCTCGTCATGGCCGCGCCGGACGGCACGGCCGTGGCCGTCAAGGCGCTCGACGGCGGCACGCGGGCCGGCGACCTGGTCGCGCTCGCGCTGCTGGCCCGGTTCGCCCCGGACCACGTGGACCGGGCGACGCTGCCGGACGTGCTGGCCGCCGTCGTGCCCCCGGTGCTCGGTCGGGGGGAGCCGGTCGGCGAGATCCGCCTGGCCGCGCCGGTGCGGGACCTCGTGGGGGACGTCCTGCCGGCCTTCGAGGCGCGGGCGTGACCACCGGTTCCGTGCCCCGCCGCCGGGTGCCCGTCGTCGAGGGTCATGCGGCGCTGCTGTCGTGGGCGCGCGCCCACGCGGAGGACCCCGCGGCGGCCGCCGCGCTGCCGCGCCCCACGCGGGCCATGGCGGTGCGCTTCGCGCTCGAGGAGCTCGCGACCCGCGTGCCCGGGAACTCGGTGGAGGTGCGCGTGCCGCCCTTCGGCGTCGCCCAGTGCCTCCCCGGGCCCCGGCACACACGCGGCACCCCGCCCAACGTCGTGGAGATGGACGCCGTGACATGGCTGTCCCTGGCGACGGGGCTGACGACCTGGGAGGATGCGACGGCGTCCGGGGGCGTGCGCGCCTCGGGCGTGCGGGCCGACCTCGGCGCGCACCTGCCGCTCGTGCGGCCGTGAGCGAGGGGTGTCCGGCAGTCCTCTCGGCGGCACCGACCGTTCGAACGGCGGCACCGTTCTTCGTCGCGGTATGCCGCTGTGCCGATCCCGCCGCGGGCACGCGCGACTGGCCCCAGCGGCCGACTCGATAGACTGGCGCGCATGACCTCCGCCCCCGAGCCGACCCCCGATCAGCGCGCCTACACCGTCCGTCGCGCCCCCCGGCTGACCGCGGTGCTTGCGGTGGCGCTCGCGCTCGGCCTGCTGATCGCCCTCGTGATCACCACCGCGGTCCATGCCTCCCCCACCCCGCCCGCGGACCCGTACTCCGGCATCCCGCTCTCCTTCTCGGAGACGTTCGGCTTCGCGGCCCTGCTGAGCATGCTGGGCACCGGCGTGCTCGGACTGGTCGTGTGGCTGCTGCTGGACCGCCGCTCCCGGTCGACCGCGCGCACCGTGGTCCTCGAGCGCACCGACGACCCGGCCATGGCGGACGTCCGCCTGGACCGCGTGGACGCGGGCACCCCGCCCGCCCGCACCACGCCCACCGAAAGGACCCCCGAGCAGTGATCGCACCGCGCACCCGACGAGGCGACGGCCGCCTGACCGCCGCCCTCGACCCCCAGGACCAGGGGCCGCAGGACGAATGCGGCGTGTTCGGCGTGTGGGCGCCGGGCGAGGAGGTCGCGAAGCTGGCCTATTACGGCCTCTACGCGCTCCAGCACCGCGGCCAGGAGTCCGCGGGCATCGCCGTCTCGGACGGCGGGCGCATCGCCGTCTACAAGGACATCGGCCTGGTCTCCCAGGTGTTCGACGAGGCCACGCTCACCGCGCTGAGCGGCCACATCGCCGTCGGCCACTGCCGCTACTCCACCACCGGCGTGAACAAGTGGGCCAACGCCCAGCCCACCCTGGGCGCCACCGCCGACGACGGCACGGTCGCCCTGGCGCACAACGGCAACCTCGTGAACTCCGCCGAGCTGCTGCGCATGGTGCACGCCGAGGAGGGCCGCCACACCCACGGTGAGATGAAGCAGGGCAACACCACGGACACCGCCCTGGTCACGGCCCTGTTGCACGGCGCCCCCGGGCACCGCCTCGAGGAGACCGCCCTCGAGCTGCTGCCGAAGATCCGCGGCGCCTACTGCTTCGTGTTCATGGACGAGCGCACCCTCTACGCCGCCCGCGACCCGCAGGGCGTGCGCCCGCTCGTGCTCGGCCGCCTCGAGCGCGGCTGGGTGGTGGCCTCCGAGCAGTCGGCCCTTGCCACCGTCGGCGCCTCGTTCATCCGGGAGGTCGAGCCCGGTGAGATGATCGCGATCGACGACGAGGGCATCCGCTCCACCCGCTTCGCCGAGTCGAAGCCGGCCGGCTGCGTGTTCGAGTACGTCTACCTCGCCCGGCCGGACGCCACGATCGCCGGGCGCTCCGTGTACGAGTCCCGCGTGGAGATGGGCCGCCGCCTCGCGCTCGAGCAGCCGGTCGAGGCCGACGTCGTGATCCCCGTGCCCGAGTCCGGCACGCCCGCCGCCGTGGGCTACGCGGACGCCTCGGGCCTGCCGTTCCGCCAGGGCTTCGTGAAGAACGCCTACGTGGGCCGCACCTTCATCCAGCCGTCCCAGACGCTGCGCCAGCTCGGCATCCGCCTCAAGCTCAACGTCCAGTCCACCGTGGTGGCCGGCAAGCGCGTCGTGGTGGTGGACGACTCGATCGTGCGCGGCAACACCCAGCGCGCCGTCGTGCGGATGCTCAGAGAGGCCGGCGCCGCCGAGGTGCACGTGAAGATCTCCTCCCCTCCCGTGAAGTGGCCCTGCTTCTACGGCATCGACTTCGCCACCCGCGCCGAACTCATCGCCAACGGCGCCGCGGTGGACCAGATCGCCGCGTCCATCGGCGCCGACTCGCTGGCCTACATCAGCGAGGAGGGCATGATCGAGGCCACCGGGCAGCCGCGCGAGCGCCTGTGCACCGCCTGCTTCACCGGCGACTACCCGATCCCACTGGCCGACGAGGGCGAACGCGGCAAGGGCCTGCTGGAGCCGGTCGCCGTGTCGCCCGCGTCCACCGTGATGCTGGACGAGGACGGCGAGACCACCACCGTGACCGCCACGGGCTGCGAGCCCGGCCCGGACGCCGACGACGAGAAGCTGCTCACCGAGACGGACAGGATCCCGCTGTGACCCCGAACCAGACCCCCTCCTCCGCCGCCCCGATCACCTACGCCTCGGCCGGCGTCGACGTGGAGGCCGGCGACCGCGCCGTCGAGCTGATGAAGGACGCCGTGAAGGCCACCCACACCCCCGAGGTCATGGGCGGCATCGGCGGCTTCGCCGGCATGTGGGACGCCTCCGCGCTGCTGCAGTACCGCAAGCCGCTGCTGACCACGTCCACGGACGGCGTCGGCACGAAGGTGGCGATCGCGCAGGCGATGGACAAGCACGACACCATCGGCCAGGACCTCGTGGGCATGGTCGTGGACGACATCGTGGTGGTCGGCGCCCAGCCCCTGTTCATGACCGACTACATCGCATGCGGCAGGGTCGTGCCCGAGCGCATCGCGGACATCGTGCGCGGCGTGGCCGAGGGCTGCCGCCTGGCCGACACCGCGCTCGTGGGCGGCGAGACCGCCGAGCACCCGGGCCTGCTGGCCGCGGACGAGTACGACGTGGCGGGCGCGGCCACCGGCGTGGTCGAGGCGGACATGGTCCTGGGCGCGGAGCGGGTGCAGTCCGGCGACGTCGTGATCGGCATGGCCTCCTCCGGCATCCACTCGAACGGCTACTCGCTCGTGCGCCGCGTGGTGAACACCGCGGGCTGGTCCCTCGACCGCGAGGTCACCGAGCTCGGCCGCACCCTCGGCGAGGAGCTGCTCGAGCCGACCCGCATCTACTCCCGCGCCTGCCTCGACCTGGTGCAGCGCCTCAACGGCCACGACGGCGGCTCGGACCTGCCGGTGCGCGCGTTCAGCCACGTGACCGGCGGCGGCCTGGCCGCGAACCTGGCGCGCGTGCTCCCGCAGGGCCTCATGGCGACCGTCGAGCGCGACACCTGGTCCCTGCCGCCCGTGTTCCGTCTGGTGGGCGAGCTCGGCCGCGTCCCGCAGTCCGACCTCGAGCGCACCCTCAACCTCGGCGTGGGCATGGTGGCCGTGGTGGACCCGGAGGTGGCCGCGAAGTCGACCTCCGTGCTCGTGGACGCCGGCATCGACGCGTGGGAGATGGGCACCATCGGCGCCCTCACCGACGACGCGGCGGCCGCAGGCCTGGACTTCGTGCAGGGCGCCAAGGGCGTCGACGGCGGCGCCGTGCTGATGCGCGGCCAGTACGCCGCCTGACCCCCACGGGGCGTTTTCGTTCGGGAAACGGCGGCCTCCGGAGCGTTTTCGTTTGGGAAACGGCGGTTCACGACGCGAAGATCCGCCCGCCGAGCCGGGCCCGGTGCGCCTGCACCTCGGCGACGACGCGCCGGAAGTCGTCCCGCGCGTCGTCCACCGTGGCCCAGACCTGCGTCCAGCCCGCGCGCGCCCACCCCTCGTCCCTCCACGCGTCCACGGCGAGCTGCGCCGGGTCGAGGTGGTGGCCGCCGTCGTAGTGGACCAGCAAGCGCCACTGCCGCCACCCCAGATCCGCGTCCGGCGACCGGGCCCGGCCCGGGTGCAGCACCAGCTGGAGCTCCGGCTCGGGCAGGCCGGCGTGGAGCAGGGCCAGTCGCAGGGCTGTCTCCTGCGGGGAGTCCGCGCCCACCCGCACCAGCTCGAGGGCGGCACGGGCGGTGCGCACTCCCTTGAACCGCCCGGCACGCAGGAGCGCGGACCGCAGGGCCGCCGTCGTGGTCCGTGGTGAGCGGCGCCCCTCCGGCGACCAGGGCCGGTGGACGAGGGCGTCCCCGGCCACCACGACGGGCTCGAGCATGCCTGGACGGAGCAGTGCGGCCAGATCCGCCCAGGATCGCTCCAGGCTCGTCAGGCGGATCCCGTGAAGGACGGTGACGTCCGCGGCCGGGACGAGGCGGGCATGCGAGGTGATCTCCGGTCGGACGCTCGCCCCGCGCGGGTGCGGCCGTGACACGTGCACCGTGCCGTCCTCCGCCAGGAACGGCGGCAGCGGCACGCGGTGCAGGAGCAGCGCCGTGAGGTGGGAGGCCACTCCCCCGCTCGCCTCCACGATCGCGGCCGTCTCCTCCGGCGCGAAGGGAGCGGGGGCCTCGGCGTAGCCGAGCTCCGCCCACGAGCCGAGGTGGTCAGACCGGAGCCGATGGACCCCATGCGTCACGCGCCGCACATCACCGCCGCGGACCAGTCGCTCCGAGACCCCGGCCGCGCGCAGGTCGCCACGGGTGAACGGCCGGCCGGTCTCGACGATGTCCGACAAAGGCTGAGATGACGTGGCCATGCCCGTGACGATGGCTCAACCCGGCCGACCCCGCCCGCTCAGGAGCACCCACCGTGGACGACGACGTCGGCGGCGCCACCTGTGCAGGAGTCGTGCGTGGCCCCGGGCCACCCGGTGTCCACACCCCCGGCGCCCGCCATTTCCCGAACGAAAGCACCCCGGCGCCCGCCGTTTCCCGAACGAAAACGCCGGCGGGGGTCAGAGGCGGGCGTCGAGCCAGGCCAGCGCGTCGGCGACCGGGGCGCGCCAGCGCCAGCGGGCCTTGGGGTCGGCGCGGGTGGGGCCGAGGTTGATCAGCCCCGTCGCATGCCCGGCCCGCTCGGCCCGCAGCACGAACCGGTAGCCGCTCATCACGGCCAGCGAGGTGCCGACGGCGAGCACCGTGCCGCCGTCGTCGGCCATCGCCTCCGCGGCCGCGCGTCGCGCCGCGGGCACGGACTCGCCGAAGTACACGACGTCCGGCTTGAGCTTCACGGACCCGCACACCCGGCAGCCGACCATCGTGAACTCATCCACCCAGTGCTGGTCGAGGGAGACGTCCCCGTCGGGGTTCACGGCGTCCGGGTCGATCGCCACGCGCTCGAGGTAACCCGGATTGGCGGCCTCGAGCCGCAGGTCCAGGTCACGGCGGGATTCGGTGGCCCCGCAGTTCAGGCAGGCCACGCGCGCCAGGTCCCCGTGGAGCTCGATCAGCCGGTCCTCCGCCATGCCCGCCGCGCGTCCAGCCTCGGCGTGCAGCCCGTCCACGTTCTGGGTCAGGACGCCGGCGATGCGCCCCTCGTCCGCCCAGCGCGCGAGGATGCGGTGCGCCTCGTTCGGCCGGGCCTGGTCCATGCGACGCCAGCCCACGAACGAGCGCGCCCAGTAGCGGTGGCGGGCGGCCGGGTCGTCCCGGAACTCCTGGTACGTCATCGGCCGGTGGCGGTGCAGGGACCCGTTCGGCCCCCGGTAGTCCGGGATGCCGGAGTCCGTGGACACGCCGGCCCCGGTGATCACGAGCGGGCGGGACTCCTCCATCAGACGCAGCAGACCCCGAGACGCCGTCTCGGGGTCCTGCAGCGGTGCTGTCTCATCCACCACCCTGGCGATCGACCGCAGGGCGGCCTGATGCCCGTCCAGGGCCGGATGCCGTGCGGGCGTCATCGCGCCCGCGCGTCGTCGTCCTCGTCCTCCGCGTAGAGGTCCGCGTACGGATCCTCGTACTCGGGCTCCTGGTCCTGCTCCGGGCCGCGCGTGCGTCCGCCCGTGAGCTCTCGCTCCAGTGCCGAGAGGTCTGTTCCGGGAGAGAAGTACTTCATCTCCCGTGCCTGCTTCGTGGCCTTCGCCTTCTGACGGCCGCGCCCCATGAGCGTGACCCCCTTCGCATCTCTCGCCGCCTCGGATCTGTGGCGCACAGGGGCCCGCCGAGGTCTTCACTGGTCAATACGGTTCGTGCGGACAAGGATACATGACCCGCTGGACGGCCTGTGGACGACGACGGCCGGCCCGGTCCGGCGGGGCGTGCAGTGGCGCCGGGTGCGGCGCGGGTCGATCGGTGCTGAGTCCCTGCTCGGCGCACAGCTCGACCGCGACGGCCACGCGCACCAGCCCGAGGGCAGCAACGGCCGCTCGGACTACGCGCCGTTCGTGGACGCGGGCATCGCCTCGACGGGCCTGCTCTCGATCCGCGACGACAACTACCACACGCCCCAGGACGACATCGACAACGTCTCCATCACCACGCTGACCCACACGGCCCGCGCGGTGGCGAACCTGATCGGCACCCTCCAGCAGGACGCCGACGCCCTCGGCACCCGCTGACCCGAGCGGCTCCGTCCGTCTCACAGATGCCGTCGGGGGCGGTTTCGGGTGGTATCCAGGCCGGATACCACCCGAAACCGCCCCGACGTGCCAGAGGGAGGAGGAACACGGCCCGTCGGTCCCGGCGTCAGCCCTTCCGGGCCACGGTGAGGCCGTTCTCGCCCTCGGCGCGGTCCACGACGACGGTGTCCCCCTCCGTGATCTCGCCGGCCAGCAGGGCGCGGGCCAGCTGGTCGCCGATCTCGCGCTGCACCAGGCGGCGCAGCGGGCGGGCGCCGTAGGCCGGGTCGAACCCGGTCTCGGCGAGCCACGCCTTGGCGGCGTCGGACACCTCGAGGGTGAGGCGGCGGTCCGTCAGGCGCGCCTGCAGGGAGGCGACCTGCAGGTCCACGATCCGCGTCAGCTCGGCCACGGTGAGCGCGTCGAACAGCACGATCTCGTCCAGGCGGTTGAGGAACTCGGGCTTGAACGCCCCGCGCACCACGGACATCACGGACTCGCGCTTGGCGGCCTCATCCAGGGTCGGGTCCACGAGGAACTGCGAGCCCAGGTTCGAGGTGAGGATCAGGATCACGTTGCGGAAGTCCACGGTGCGGCCCTGGCCGTCGGTGAGGCGGCCGTCGTCGAGCACCTGGAGCAGGATGTCGAAGACCTCGGGATGGGCCTTCTCCACCTCGTCCAGCAGCACCACCGAGTACGGCCGGCGCCGCACGGCCTCCGTGAGCTGGCCGCCCTCGTCGTAGCCGACGTAGCCCGGAGGGGCGCCGACCAGGCGGGAGACGGAGTGCTTCTCCGCGTACTCGGACATGTCGATCCGCACCATGGCGCGCTCGTCGTCGAAGAGGAACTCCGCGAGCGCCTTGGCGAGCTCGGTCTTGCCCACGCCCGTGGGGCCCAGGAACAGGAACGAGCCGGTGGGCCGATTCGGGTCCGCGATGCCGGCCCGCGAGCGGCGCACCGCGTCCGCGACGGCGACGACGGCGTCCCGCTGCCCGATCAGCCGCTCGCCGAGGTGCTCCTCCATGGTGAGCAGCTTCTCGGACTCGGCGGTGAGCATGCGACCCGCGGGGATGCCGGTCCACGCGGAGACCACTTCGGCGATGTCGTCCGCCGTGACCTCCTCGGAGACCATCGGCTCGGTGGCCGAGCGGTCGGCCTCGCGGGCGGCGCGGTCCGCCTCCTCGAGCTGCTTCTCCAGCGCGGGGATCTCGCCGTACAGCAGGCGGGAGGCCTCGGCGAGGTCGCCGTCGCGCTGGGCCTTCTCGGCCAGCGAGCGCAGCTCGTCCACCTTGGCGCGCAGGTCACCGGCCTCGTTCAGGGTGGCCTTCTCCGCGTCCCAGCGGGCGGTGAGGGCGGTGAGCTCCTCCTCGCGGTCCGCCTTCTCGGCACGCAGGGCCTCGAGCCGCTCGACGGATGCCGGGTCCGTCTCGCCCTCGAGGGCGAGCTCCTCCATGGTCAGGCGGTCCACCTGGCGGCGCAGGACGTCGATCTCCTCGGGGGCGGAGTCGATCTCCATGCGCAGGCGCGAGGCGGCCTCGTCCACGAGGTCGATGGCCTTGTCGGGCAGCTGGCGGCCGGTGATGTACCGGTCGGACAGCGCGGCCGCGGCCACGAGCGCGGAGTCGGCGATGGCCACCTTGTGGTGGGCCTCGTAGCGCTCCTTGAGCCCGCGCAGGATGGCGATCGTGTCGTCCACGCTGGGCTCGCCCACGTAGACCTGCTGGAAGCGGCGCTCCAGGGCGGGGTCCTTCTCGATGTTCTCGCGGTACTCGTCCAGGGTGGTCGCGCCGATCAGGCGCAGCTCGCCGCGGGCCAGCATGGGCTTGAGCATGTTGCCCGCGTCCATGGCGCCCTCGGACGCGCCCGCGCCCACGACGGTGTGGATCTCGTCGATGAACGTGACGACCTGACCCTCGGCGGCCTTGATCTCCTCGAGGACGGCCTTCAGGCGCTCCTCGAACTCGCCGCGGTACTTGGCGCCGGCGACCATGGCGCCCAGGTCCAGGCTGATCAGCGTCTTGCCGCGCAGGGACTCGGGGACGTCCCCGGCCACCATCCGCTGGGCCAGGCCCTCGACGACGGCGGTCTTGCCGACGCCGGGCTCGCCGATGAGCACGGGGTTGTTCTTGGTGCGGCGCGAGAGCACCTGGACCACGCGGCGGATCTCGGCGTCGCGGCCGATCACCGGGTCGAGCTTGCCGGAGCGGGCGAGCTCGGTGAGGTCCGTGCCGTACTTCTCCAGGGACTGGAAGGTGTTCTCCGGGTCCTGAGTGGTGACGCGGGAGTCGCCGCGCACCTGGGTCAGGGCGGCGGCGAGCGCCTCGAGGCTCGCCCCGTTCGAGCGCAGTGCCTCACCGGCCTCGCCGGAGTCCGCTGCCACGCCGAGCAGCAGGTGCTCGGTGGAGACGAACTCGTCCGAGCGCTGCTCGGCCTGGGTGCGCGCGTTCTGCACGACCTGCAGGGCGGCGCGCGAGAACTGGGGCTGGGCCACCGTGCTGCCCTGGGTGGAGGGCAGGCGTCGGATGGCCGAGGAGGCCGCCGTGGAGACGGCGTCGGGGTCGGCCCCGGCGGCCTTGAGGACGGCCACGGCGACGGACTCCCGCTGGTCCATCAGGGCCTTCAGCAGGTGGGCCGGCTCGACCTGGGGGTTGCCGGCGGTGGAGGCGTTCATGGCCGCGGCCGAGAGCGCCTCCTGGCTCTTGGTGGTGAACTTGGCATCCATGGGCTACTGGCTCCTTCTCTCCCGTGTCCCGGGGTGTCGGACAACCGTCGACCGCGGGCCGTTCCCGCCGCAGACGAAGTTGAGTCTATATAGCTCAACCCTCCACGCACCAGGGCTATTCCCCCTCGCGCCGGTACGTTGGTGCCATGGCCGGCTCCCGAGCGGCGCCCCGGCGCCTCCGCACGTACACCCGACCGCGGGTGTCCCTGCTGTACGTCCTGCGCCGCACCCTGCACCGGCTCCTCGAGCTGCAGGTCTGGGACGTGGCCGCCGCCATGACCTTCTTCGGGGCGCTGTCCCTGCTGCCCACCGTGGTCGCCCTGCTCTCCGTGGTCTCGCTGCTGGGCGTCGAGGAGGAGACCGTGGACGCCGCGGCGCACCTGGCCGCCGAGATCTGGCCGTCGCTGACGCCCGACGTCGTCCGCGAGTGGATCCTGACCCTCGGCTCGGCCGGGCCCGGCACCGGCGCCGTCGTCCTGGGGGCCGTCGGCACCGTGGTGTCCGCCTCGGGCGCCGTCGCCGCGTTCCACCGGGCCATGCACCGCATCCACGACACCCGCGAGGGCCGGCCCTTCCTCCACTTCCGCCTCGTGGTCTTCGTCGAGACCCTCGCCCTCATGCTCGGCGCCGTGCTGATCACGATCCTGGTGGTCGTCGGCGGGGACCTCTCCCAGCGCCTCGGCCAGGCCGTCGGCCTGCCGGAGGAGACGGTCCAGACGTGGAACGTGGTGAAGTGGCCGGTCATCCTCGTGGTGATCGCCCTGATCGTGACCCTCGCCTACCGCCTGGGTCCCAACGTCCGGCAGCCCCGCTACCGCCCGCTCTCGCTCGGCGCCGTGGCCGTGGTGGTCCTGCTCTTCGGCGCCACCGTGGCCCTGGGCTGGATCACGGACCGGTTCGGCCAGTTCGCCGTGGTCGGGCGGATCAACTCCGCGATCGGCGTGCTCGCCCTCGCGTGGGTGGCGTGCATCGTGCTGTTGGCCGGGGCCGCCTTCGACGCGGAGGTGCTGCGTGCCCGCCAGCTGGCCGTCGGCATCGACGCCTCCGTCGAGATCCAGCTGGCGACGCGGCACACCGCGGTGCTCGAGGACTCCGAACGGTACGAGGCCCGCAACCGCCGCCTGGCCCGGCTCGTAGCCGACGCCGTGCGCGCCGGCGAGGACCTCACGATCGAGGCCACACCCCTGCTCTCCGAGGAGGGGCGCCTCCTCGCGGTCGAGTCGGGACGGCGAGGCCCGGAGGACGTCAGCTCGGGCAGCCCGTTCCACGCGGACCCGGTGTCCGACGACGGCGCCCGCCTCGAGCCGACGCCCCGGCCCGACGACTGAGAGGTCAGCGCTCCCGCTTCTCGAACGCCTCGACCTGGGCACGCAGCGTCTCGGCCGCGATCTCCTCGTCGAGGCCCACCATGCCGAGGTACACGAGCTCGTCCCCGTCCGTGACGCCGCCGACGGTCATGGTGAACACGGCCGTGTCCATGCCCGAGTTCCCCAGGGCGATGTGGACCGCGTCCGGCACGCCGGGCACCTTCGTGAAGGCCGCCTCGACGCCGTCCGGGTCGCCGAACGTGCCGCACGTGTCGGCCAGCTCGCCGAAGGGCGCCAGCAGATCGGTGCCGTCGTCGGTGACCGCGACCATGCCGAACGCCCCGGCCTGGGAGCCGGCCAGGCCGGTGACGGCGTCCGGGTCCACCTCGTACTGGGCCAGCGCACCGCCGAGCCCGGGCGCCTGCTGCGTGTTGATCTGCTCGATGAGGTCCGCGCAGGCGCCCGTGGGGGTGACGCCCGTCAGGCTCAGGCTGGTGCTGATCGGCTCCCCGCCGCCGCCGGCCTGGGTCTCCATGTCCGTGAACACGCCGTCGGGCGCGGTCTCGGGGGTGAGCAGGACGTCCTCGAGCGCCTCCACGCGCTCCTCCTGCTCGGCCGTGAGGCCCGAGCCGGCCCCCGTCGGGGCGGACTCGGACGCGTCGGCCGAGGAGGACGAGGCCTCGCCGCCTCCCCCACCGCAGCCGACGAGCGCGAGGGCGCCCACGGCGAGCAGGGACAGGGGGGCAGCGGGGCGAGCGGGGGCGGCGGTGCGGAGCATGAGAGACCTCTCAGACCGGGTGACGACGATGTGACCAGCCTGACAATCTCCACAGCGCAAGGCCAGTCTTCGTCTGCCGAGGCGGGCCGCGGCAGGGCCACCGGTCGATCGGCTCGCTCCGCGGGGACGAGTCGTCTCCCGGCGCCCGCGACGGCCCCCGACGCACTACGATGACCACCAATCACGGCGGAACACGTCACTCTGCCGGCTCCCTCCGACCCGCACGCCCGTCCTCCCGACGGCGGCCCAGAAGGCACTCCATGACCCGCATCCACTCCCGCCTCCTCGGCGCCGTGGGGCTCACCGCGTCGGCGGCGCTGCTCACCGGCTGCGCCGTCCTCGGCGGCGACGCCGGATCCGCCGGCATCGTGTCCGACGACGACCTGAGCACCTCGTACGGCCTCGTCCAGCCCGGCGTCCTGACGGTCTGCTCCGACATCCCCTACCCGCCCTTCGAGTTCGAGGAGAACGGTGAGCTGACCGGCTACGACATCCAGCTGGTCGAGGCGGTGGCGGAGGAGCTGGGTCTCGGGGTGAACGTGATCGACTCCTCCTTCGAGGCCATCGAGTCGGGTGCCTCGCTCACCGGCTGCGACGTGAACGCCTCGTCGATCTCCATCACCGAGGCCCGCCAGCGCGTCATGGCCTTCACCCTCCCCTACCTCGACGACGACCTCGTCCTGGTCGCGAAGAAGGGCTCCGGCATCACCGACGTCGACTCCGCGAAGGGCCGTCGGATCGGCGTGCAGGCCGCGACCACCGGCGACGAGTACGCCCAGCAGAACGGCCTGAGCCCCGTGCAGTTCGAGGACGGCGGCATGCAGATCCAGGCCCTCCAGGCCGGCACCGTGGACGCCGCCCTGGGCAACCAGTCCGTGCTGCTCTACTCCCTCAAGGACGACGATCGCTTCGAGGTGGTCGAGTCGCTGCCCACGGGCGAGCAGCTCGGCATGGCGGTCGGCCCGCAGAAGGCGCAGCTCGGCTCCGCCGTGAACCGCGCGCTGCAGGAGCTGCGCAACGACGGCACCGTGGCCGAGCTCCAGGAGCGCTGGTTCGGTCAGGCACAGGAGGACTACCGATGAGCACGCAGGCCCCCGTCTCGCCGGCACCGGCCCTGAAGCCCGGCCGCGCGCGCCGCCGTCGTCGGCTGTCCCTGATCATCCAGGCGGCCGTCTTCGTCCTCGCCCTCGTCGTCCTGGCCGTCCTCATCGACTGGGGCGCGCTCGCCGAGAACGTCCTGAACTTCCCCGCCGTGGCCCCGATGTTCCCCAACGTGATCCTCGTGGGGCTGGGCAACACGCTGTTCTACACGGTCACCTCGTTCGTCGTCGGCCTGCTGGGCGGCATCGTGCTCGCGCTCATGCGTTTGAGCTCGTTCGGCCCGTACCGGTGGCTGGCCACCGCCTACGTGGAGTTCTTCCGCGGCGTCCCCGCGCTGCTGGTGTTCCTCGCCTTCGGCTACGGGGTGCCCTTCGCGTTCGGGGTGTCCTGGCCGATCCCCGTCGTCGTGATGGCGGCCCTGGGCATGGTCTCGGCCGCCTACATCGCCGAGACCCTGCGTGCCGGCCTGCAGGCCGTGCCCCGCGGCCAGATGGAGGCGGCCCGGTCCCTCGGCATGCCGACGTGGCGGGCCATGGTCACCATCGTGATCCCCCAGGCGTTCCGCATCGTGCTGCCGCCGCTCACCAATGAGGTCATCCTCCTGACCAAGGATTCCTCGCTGGTCTACGTGCTCGGCCTGGCCGCGCACGAGTACGAGCTCACCAAGTTCGGCCGCGACGGCATCTCCGCCCTCGACGCCGGCATGACGCCGATCCTCGTGGCCGGCCTGTTCTACCTCGTGATCACCGTGCCGCTGTCCCTGCTGGCCCGCCGGTTCGAGGCCCGTTCGACCAAGAAGGGGCACTGAGATGGCCCAGCAGAACCCCATCACCGGATCCTTCGGCGCGGTGGCCGCCGCGGACGCCGCCGGCGTGCATGTGGCCGGCCTCAACAAGTCCTTCGGCGCCAACCACGTGCTGCGCGGCATCGACCTCGAGGTCGCCCCTGGCGAGGTCGTGTGCCTGATCGGCCCGTCCGGCTCGGGCAAGTCCACCCTCCTGCGCTGCGTGAACCTGCTGGAGAAGCCCGACTCGGGCGTCGTCACGGTCGGTGAGTTCACGGTCACGGACGAGGACGTGGACCTGGACGTGCTGCGCCGCCACGTGGGCATGGTGTTCCAGCAGTTCAACCTGTTCCCGCACCTGTCCGTGCTGGAGAACTGCACCGTGGCCCAGCTCAAGGTGCTCAAGCGGGGCAAGGCCGAGGCGGCGGACATCGCCCGTCGGCAGCTGGCCCGCGTGGGCCTGGCCGAGCTCGAGGACCGCTACCCGGACCAGCTCTCCGGCGGCCAGCAGCAGCGCGTGGCGATCGCCCGTGCGCTGGCCATGGACCCGCAGCTGATGCTCTTCGACGAGCCCACCTCGGCCCTCGACCCCGAGACCGTCGGCGACGTCCTGGCGATCATGCGTCAGCTGGCCCGCGACGGCATGACCATGCTCGTGGTCACCCACGAGATGGGCTTCGCCCGTGAGGTGGCCGACCGGGTCGTGTTCATGGACGGCGGCGTCGTGGTGGAGGCCGGCCCGGCCGCCGCGGTGATCTCCGACCCCCAGCAGCCGCGCACCCAGGACTTCCTGCGCCGCGTGCTGCACCCCACCGAGATCGACCTCTGAGCCTGCCCGCCCGGTGGGCGGGCACATGCGTGAGGGGCCCCGCCCGGACCATGGTCCGGGCGGGGCCCCTCACGCGTGCGGCGGAGGCGTCAGGCCTTCTTGCGCAGCTTCTTCAGCTCGTCACGGGCCTCGCGCAGCGCGGCGACCTGCTCCTCACGGGCGGCGTGGATCGCGGCGACCTTCTCGTCCTGGGCGTCGCGGATGGCCTGCACCTTGGCGTCGCGGGCGCCCTCGATGCGGGCGGCGCGCTTCTTGGCGGCCTTGCGGCGTTTGCCGGGGCGGTTGGCCACGGAGTCGGCGGTGATGGCCAGGCCGGAGCCGACCAGGAAGATGTCCTTGGCGACGCCGGTGCCCTCCTGGGACGGACGCACACCGTCGGCCTCGGTCATCTCCGGGGTGTTCAGGTACATCGAGAACAGGCCGCCGGAGAACGCGGTCAGGGCGGAGCCGGCGAGCCAGCCCGGGACGAACGGGGCCAGCAGGGCCGAGCCCACGCCGATCTCCGTGGTCACGAGGAACTTCTTGAACTGCTCCGGCGACAGGTTGGCCAGCGCGGGCAGGCCGCGGGCGCCCATGTCGCGCAGGCCCTGGGCCTGCTCCGCGGAGATGCCGCGCTTGTTCAGGCCGGAGTTCAGGATGAACGCGCCGGAGGCCAGGCGCAGCGGAATCTGGACGATGCTCATGGAGTCTTCCTTCCAGTAGGGCCCGCGGCACGCACGTGGAGTGGGGTGTGGCGCGAACGGTCGGTGAGCGGTCTGCACCTCCGACAGTACCAACGGCAGCCCGCTCCCGCCCGCCCGGAGGCGCGGCTGTGCGCGCAGAGCGGACGACGTCGGCGCCTCCACCACGTCGCGGAGGCGGTCGATGATGGACAATGGGGCGCATGCTCCCCCTCGTCGCACCCCTGACCGTGGCCGCCGCCGCGCCCACCGACTACGGCTGGCTCGGCAACATCGTCGTGGACATCATGGAGGCGGTCGGCCCGATCGGCGTCGGCCTGGCCGTCTTCGCGGAGAACATCTTCCCGCCCATCCCGTCCGAGGTGATCCTGCCCCTGGCAGGCTTCACCGCGGCCGGCGGCGCCTTCAGCCCGCATGCCGCGCTGGTCTGGGCGACGGTCGGCTCGATCGTCGGAGCGCTGGCCCTCTACGGCCTCGGCGCGTGGCTCGGCCGCCACCGCATGTACCGCCTCGCGGACCGCATGCCGCTGGTGGACATGGAGGACGTGGCCAAGACCGAGCGCTGGTTCATCCGATACGGCTACTGGACCGTGTTCCTGGGCCGCATGGTCCCCGTGTTCCGCTCCCTGATCTCCATCCCCGCGGGCATCGAGCGGATGAACCTCGCGAAGTTCACCCTGTTCACGGCGCTGGGCTCCCTGATCTGGAACGCGATCTTCGTCTACGGCGGCTACGCGCTCGGGGAGCGGTTCCACGTCGTCTCCGAGTACGCGGACGTCTTCTCCAACATCGTCCTGGTCCTGATCCTGGCCTTCCTCGCGATCTGGGTGGTCCTGCGCCTGCGCCGTGACGCCCGCCGCCGGAACGACCCGGACTGGCGCCCGCCGACCGCGGATGAGATGGCCGCCCGCGTCGAGGCCATCCTGGAGTCCTCCGACCACCGGAAGTGAATCGCATGCACCCCGTCCTGCCCTCCCCCCGCCGTGGCCGCGCGGCCCTCGGCCTGGCCGCCGTCGCCCTGGTGGCGCTGAGCGCCTGTGCTCGCACCGAGCCGCAGCCCGAGCCTGCGCCCGCCACGACGGCGGCCTCCGCCCTGCCGTCCATGGACATGGCCCCGTTCACGGTCGAGGTCCCCTCACACGACCTCGAGCGGGTGCCGGAGGCGAGCGTCGCCGTGCTCGAGGGCGAGGACCCGGACCACCACGGGGCGTGGCTGCAGGTGTCCGGGGCGCCGGCCTGGACGGACGCCATGGCCGGGGCCGTGCGCGACCAGATCGACCAGTACCGCCGGGACACCGACCCGAGCGCGGACCCGCGCCTGGAGATCCAGCCGCAGCTCGCCGTCGTGGCCGAGGACATCGCCGCGGCCCGCCTGCTCGCCACGGAGCGGCGCGGCACGGACTCCGTGTCCACCTCGCACGTGATCTGGTACTCGGCCCGCGAGGACCGCGTGCTCGAGACCGCCGATCTCTTCACCCCCGACGGCTGGGACGCGTTCCGCGCCGAGGTGCGCCAGCGCATGGCCAACGACCCGGACGTGATCGGCTCGCGCCTGGACTCGGCGGTCGACGCCCCGGAGCAGGTGGAGAACCGTCGCGTCTGGGACGCGGTGGTCTTCCTGCCGGACGGCAGCCTGATGCTCGAGGCGGACCAGGCGTCCATGGCGCCGGCCGCCGCGGGCGTGCTGACGGTGCGGATCCCTCGGGACACGGCGACCGCCTGGCTGTCCGACCTGGGCCACGTCGCCGCGGACGCCGCCTCCGCCCCCGCCGACCTGCGTCTGCCGGACCGCTCCACCCCGACCCCCGAGGAGCAGCAGCCGGAGCCCGCCCCCGAGCCGGAGCCCGAGACGTCCTCGTGGACGGAGGAGGCCACCGGCGCACCCGTGCCGCCCCCGTCCGCGCCCGCCGACACGGCGGCCCCGACGCCCAGCGTGACCACCCCGGTGCCGAGCAGCACGGCCCCGTCCTCCTCGGCCCCCGCGCCCACCCGCTCGGCCACGCCGTCCTCCCCGTCGTCTCCCCCCACCTCGTCCTCGCCGTCGGGCACGGGATCCGGCAGTCCGACGCCGAGCACCCCCGACCCGACGCCGACCTCCGCGACGCCGACCCCGACGTCCCCGACCCCGACGTCCCCGAGCCCGTCCGGTCCGTCCACGAGCGCGTCCGGTCCGTCCACGAGCGCGCCGGCCACGGACCCTGCGCCGGACCCGACCGAGTCCGCACCCGAGCCGACCGCCACCACGGCCTCCGCGTCCGCGTCGCCCACGTCGGGGGACCGCTCCAGCAGCACCCCCTGACCCCGGCGCCGGGCGCCGTCGTCGGCCGCGGTCTGCACCGTCGACGCGCGGCCGTGGCAGGATCGGGGCGATGACTGAGCACCTGCCCCGCCCCTGCCCGGACGCACCCGGCCCCGACGCCGTGCCGCCGCCCGCCGAGCGCGTCCACGCGCACGACCACAATCGGGACAAGGACCCCGCCCTCGTCCGACGGGAGCCGGTCTCCTTCGTCCGACGTGGTGCGCGCCTGAACGCGGGGCGGCAGGCCGTGTGGGACCGCCAGGCGGAGCGGGTCCTCGTGGACGTGCCTCGCGGCCGCGGCGCCACCTCGGTGGACGGCCAGGCCCGACTGGACTGGGCGGGGGTGTTCGGGCGCGAGGCCCCCCTGCTGGTCGACATCGGCTCCGGGCTGGGCGAGTCAACGGCGCAGGCCGCCGCCGACCGGCCGGACTGGAACGTGCTCGCCGTCGAGGTCTACGTGCCCGGCCTGGCCGCGCTCATGACGCGCGTGGAGCAGCAGGGCCTGGAGAACGTCCGCGCCGTGGAGGCCAACGCCCCCGAGCTGCTGGACGCCCTGCTCACGCCCGGCTCCGTCTCCGAGGTGTGGGTGTTCTTCCCGGACCCGTGGCACAAGAAGCGGCACCACAAGCGCCGCCTGGTCTCCCCCGCCTTCGCGGACCGCGTGGCGCGGGTGCTCACCCCCGGCGGGGTGCTGCGGCTGGCGACGGACTGGTCGGGCTACGCCGTGCAGATGCGCGAGGTGCTCGAGGCGCACCCGGAGTTCGAGAACCTCTTCCCCGGGCGCGCCGCGGGCGAGGACTCCCCGCTCACGCGGGTGCGCCGCGAGGGCAGGGAGACCGAGGTGGGTGCCCAGCCGCTGCCCGCGGGATGGGAGAGCGCGGCCGAGGAGGAGCGCCCCCTGCGCGCCGGCCTGGGCGAGGCGCGGGCCGGCGCGGCGGCCGCGGACCCCGTGGACCACGACGGCGGCTGGGCGCCCCGGTTCGAGGGCCGACCGATCACGAGCTTCGAGGCGAAGTCCCAGCGGGCCGGGCGGCTCGTGTTCGACCTGGCGTACCGCCGCCGCTGAGCACGGGGCCCGACGGGGTCGCTCAGGCCGGGGCGACCGGCCCGGCCGGGTCGGCGCCGTCCGGAACGGGCGACAGCGGCAGGCCGGCGGTCACCCGCGCGGTCGCCGCGAGCGTCACGGACCCGGCGTCCCGGTAGCCCCTCGGGGCGTCCTCGGGGGCCGTCGGCGACCAGCGGGCCGTGCGGTGGCCGCGGACGGCGGCCCCCGCCAGGCCGGGCCGCGGGGCCACCGGCAGCACGGCGGCGTCCGTCCAGTCCCGACGACGGCCGACCGCGCGGCCGACCCGGGCGAGGAGATCGCCCGGGGCCAGGGCGCGGAACGTCCGCCCGGACCGCAGGCCGAGGTGCGCGGAACGGGCCGCCAGGGCGGCGGGCAGGCCGACCGTGCCCGAGACCACGAGGGCCTCGACGGGACGCTCGGCCGGCCACGGGGCCTCCGCGTCGTCGGGCTGCAGGCCCCGGTCCGCGAGCAGGCGCAGGGCGTGCGCGGCCACGAGCGAGCCGTACGAGTGGGCCTCCACGGCCCCGTGCACGGCGGTCCCGCGGGCGCGCAGGGCCGGGGCGACATCGTCGTCCTCCCCCGGCCCGTGGCGCAGGAACTCCCACCAGGCCCGCACATCCGCGGCGAGCATCGCGCCGCCGCGCCGGCCGGGGCCGTCGAGCACCACCCGCCAGGGCGTGGGTGCGGGGTAGCCGAGCCACCCGATGACGACGGGGCGGGGTGCGCCGGCGGCGCGCTGGGCGGCGGCGAGGTGGGCGGCCTCCCGGGCCGTCCCCCACAAGGCCGTCTGGGGGCGGATGCCCATGCCGGAGACGAGCCAGGTCAGGTGGGTGGCGGTCGCGGGGTCCCCCGCGGCGACCACCGCGCGCGGCCCGTCCGGGCCCTCGAGGACGTAGTCCAGCAGATGCCGGGCGGGCAGGTGCGGGTCCATGCCCTCCGGCTTGAGGGCGTGGACGATCCCGTCCAGGGCGCTCCGGGCCTGCCGGCCGAGGCCGTCGCGCCGGGCCATGTCGGCGCGCAGCCGCTCCTGCACGCGGGACCGCGCGGCTGCCCCGAACGACGCCCGGCTCAGTCCTGCTCGGACTGCCACGTGGGCACCCGTCGGAGGCCTGCGACGCCGGAGGGCAGCCTCCGCAGGCCGCTCGGGCAGGCCTCGCCCGCGGTGTCCGCCCCGGCCCGTGCCGCGGCGTGACGGCGGACGGCCATCCGGTCGGCGTAGCGGGCCGAGACGTCACCGCCGGAGCCCACGGTGAAGACGCGGGCCAGGCGGGAGGCGTGGTGGAGGCGGTCCACCTGGGCAGCCAGCTCGACCACGGTGTCCTGCAGCTGCTCGACCTCGCGCTGCAGCGCGATCACGCGGCGGATGCCCTCCAGCGAGATGCCTTCACGGCTCAGGGTCTGCACGGTCTGCAGCCGCTCGACGTCGGCGAGGGAGTAGCGGCGGTGCCGTCCGTCCTGGCGGGCGGGGACCACGAGGCCGAGCCGGTCGTACTGGCGCAGGGTCTGCGGATGCATGTCCGCCATCTCGGCGGCCACGGAGATCACGAAGACCGGGGCGTGCCGGTCGGGACCCCCCTCGCGGCCCCGGTCCGCACGGGCGGCGCCGTCGCGGGCGCTCACCAGGCTGCCTTCCGGGCCAGCTCCCGCCGCGGATCGTCGCCGGCAGTGGCGGACTGCAGGGCCTCGACGGCGGCGCGGGCGTCGTCGTTGAGCGTGGTGGGCACGGTGACGCGCAGCTCCACGAGCAGGTCACCCGTCGTCTTCCCGCGCTCGACACCGCGGCCCTTCAGGCGCAGCACGCGGCCACACTGGGAGCCCGCCGGCACCTTCACCTTCACGGGGCGCTCCAGCGTCGGCACCTCGATCGTGGCGCCGAGGGCGGCCTCGGGGAAGGTGATCGGCACGGTGATCCGCAGGTCGTCCCCGTCCCGGCGGAAGAACTCGTGCTCGCGCACGTGCACGGTGACCAGCAGGTCGCCGCGGCCGGCCGGGCCGGGCGAGCCCTTGCCGCGGGCACGGACCTTCTGGCCGTCGCGGATGCCCTTCGGGATCTTCACCTCGATCGTCTCGCCGTCCGGGCCGCGCAGGGACACCGTGGTGCCCTGGATCGAGCCGCGGAAGGAGATCGTGGTGGTGGCGGTGCGGTCCGCGCCCTTCGTGGGGCGCGGCCGTGCGTAGCCGGCGTCGCCGAAGCCGCCGGGGCCGAAGCCGCCGGGCTGGCCGGCGGCGCCACTGAACATCCCGCTGAACAGGTCGGACAGGTCGGGCTCGGACTGCGTGGCGCGGGGGCCGCCCCCGCCGCCGAACATGCCGCCGAAGACGTCCTCGAAGCCTCCGCCGCCGGCACCGCCCGGGGCGGAGAACCGGGCCCCGCCGCCCATCGCGCGGATCGCGTCGTATTCCTGCCGCTCCTGGGGGTCGCTCAGGACGGCGTACGCCTCCGAGATCTCCTTGAACTTCTTCTCGGCCGCCTCGTCCCCGGGGTTCTGGTCCGGGTGGTACATGCGGGCGAGCTTGCGGTAGGCCTTCTTCACGTCCGCGTCGGAGGCGTCCTTGGACACCCCCAGGGTCGCGTAGAAGTCCTTGTCCATCCAATCCTGCGAGGCCATGGTGCCTCCTCTCGTGTGCATCGGTCAGGGGGGTCGGCCGGCGGCGGGGTGGGCCGCCGGCCGACGGGGTCACTCGTCTCCGGCGGAGACCATCACCTGGGCGGCGCGCAGCACGCGGCCGTCCCGGACGTAGCCGTTGCGGAAGACCTGGACCACGTGGTCCGCGGGCACCTCCGCGTGCGGCTGGCGCATCACGGCCTCGTGCACGGCCGGGTCGAACTCGACGCCGGCCAGCGCCTCCTGGTCATGGCGCTCGAGGCCCAGGCCGGCCAGGGCGGTGTCGAGCTTGGTCGCGATGGCGGCGAACGGACCGTCCGTCAGGTCGCCGGCGGCGCGGGCGGCGTCGATGTCGTCGAGCACCGGCAGCAGCGCGGTGACGGCCTTGAGCACGCCGGCGTCCCTGGCCAGGTCGCGGTCGCGGTCCACGCGGCGCTTGTAGTTCACATACTCGGCCTGCAGCCGGCGCAGGTCGGCCTCGAGCTCGGCCTCGCGGTCCGAGGCCTCGGGCTGCGGCGCCTCGGTCCCGGCCTGCGCGCCGGCCTCGTCGAGGATGCGCTCGGCCTGGGCGAGGGCGTCGCCGTCCTCGGCCTGCTCTGCCGCGCTCTCCGCCGAGACCCGGGGCTCACCGGTCTCGGGGTCGATGCGGCGACGGTCGTTGAACACGATGGGCTCCTCCTCGGAGCCACGCTCGGCGTCGGAGGAGCCGTGCGGACGCTGCTGGTCGGCGCTCATGGTGTGTCCTTTCGAAGCTGGGTGGGCGCGGCGGGTCCGCCGCGCGGGGGGTGGTGCGGGAAGGCCGGCGGGCCGGCCCGGCAGGGGCGCTGCCGGGCCGGCCCGCCGGCGTCGTGGGTCTCGGGACGGGGCGGGCGTGGACGCCCGCCCCGGCCCCGGGGTGTCAGGCCTTCTTCTCGTCGTCCTCGTCGACCACCTCGGCGTCGACGATGTCCTCGTCGTCGCCCTGCGGGGCGGCGGACTCGGCGCCGGCGTCGGCCGACTCCGCGCCCTGCTGGGCGTAGAGGGCCTCGCCGATCTTGACCTGGGAGGCCTGGAGCTTCTCGAACGCGGCGGCGACCTCGTCGTCGTTGTCCTGCTTCTCCAGGGCGGCCTTCAGGGCGTCGACGTCGGCCTGCACCTCGGTCTTGACGTCCTCGGGCAGCTTGTCCGCGTTGTCCTGCAGGAGCTTGTCCACGGAGTACGCGGACTGCTCCGCCTGGTTGCGGCGGTCGGCGGCCTCGCGGCGCTTCCTGTCCTCGTCCGCGTGGGCCTCGGCGTCCTTGACCATGCGGTCGATGTCCTCCTTGGACAGCGAGGAGCCGCCCGTGATGGTCATCGACTGCTCGGTGCCGGTGCCCTTGTCCTTCGCGGAGACGTGCACGATGCCGTTCGCGTCGATGTCGAAGGTGACCTCGATCTGGGGCATGCCGCGCGGGGCCGGGGCGATGCCGGTCAGCTCGAAGGTGCCCAGCGCCTTGTTGTCCCGGGTGAACTCGCGCTCGCCCTGGAAGACCTGGATGGACACGGAGGGCTGGTTGTCCTCGGCCGTGGTGAACGTCTCGGAGCGCTTGGTCGGGATGGCCGTGTTGCGCTCGATGAGCTTGGCCATCACGCCGCCCTTGGTCTCGATGCCCAGCGACAGCGGGGTCACGTCGATCAGGAGCACGTCCTTGCGCTCGCCGGCGAGCACGCCGGCCTGCACCGCGGCGCCGATGGCGACGACCTCGTCCGGGTTCACGCCCTTGTTGGGCTCCTTGCCGCCGGTCAGCTCCTTCACCAGGTCGGAGACGGCGGGCATGCGGGTGGAGCCGCCGACGAGGATCACGTGGTCGATGTCGGAGACCTTGACGCCGGCCTCCTTGATGACGTCCTCGAACGGCTTGCGGGTGCGCTCGAGCAGGTCCTTGGTGAGGTCCTGGAACTTGGCGCGGGAGAGGTGCTCGTCCAGGTGCACCGGGCCCTCGGGGGTCACGGACAGGTACTGCAGCGAGATGTTGGTGGAGGTGGCCGAGGAGAGCTCCTTCTTGGCCTGCTCCGCTGCCTCCTTCAGACGCTGCAGGGCGATCTTGTCCTTGGACAGGTCCGCGCCCTTGGACTTGGCCTGCTGGAGCAGCCAGTCCACGATCCGCTGGTCCCAGTCGTCGCCGCCGAGGCGGTTGTCGCCGGCGGTGGCGCGCACCTGGATGGTGGCGAAGTCGTCCTCGTCCTTGGCGACCTCGAGCAGGGACACGTCGAAGGTGCCGCCGCCCAGGTCGAAGACCAGGATGAGCTCGTCCTCCTTGCCCTTCTCCAGGCCGTAGGCCAGGGCGGCCGCGGTGGGCTCGTTGATGATACGGGTGACGTTCAGGCCCGCGATCTCGCCGGCCTCCTTGGTGGCCTGGCGCTCGGCGTCGTTGAAGTAGGCGGGCACGGTGATCACCGCGTCGGTGACCTTCTCACCCAGGTACTCCTCGGCGTCGTGCTTGAGCTTCATCAGCGTGCGGGCCGAGATCTCCTGCGGGGTGTACTTCTTGCCGTCCACCTCGGCGGTCCAGTCGGTGCCCATGTGGCGCTTGACGGACGCGAAGGTGCGCTCGGGGTTGTTGACGGCCTGGCGCTTGGCGACCTCGCCGACCAGGACGTCCCCGCCCTTGGAGAACGCGACGACGGACGGGGTGGTGCGGGCGCCCTCGGCGTTCGCGATGACGACCGGGTCGCCACCCTCGAGGGCGGCGACGACGGAGTTGGTGGTGCCGAGGTCGATGCCGACTGCACGGGACATGATGGGGTCCTTCCTGTCTGACGGTGAAGCGGGGGCCGGACCGGCGGGCCGGGGCACCGGCGCCGCAGGGACTTGAGCCTTCATGACTCAGGTTGCCACCGGGGCGGTGGACTGTCAAGTGAACCTGAGTCGACTTCACTCACTTCTGCTTCTGCGAGGGTCAACGCGGGCCGTCCACGATCCATTCCCGAGGCCCCGGATTCGTCTGCGCTCCGTTCCGGTGCAGGCGCCCGGCCCTGGAAGCGCGGGGGTCTCGCGCGGTTGGATGGCGGATCACGGGGCGTCGCCGACGGCGCGCCCGTCCCGACGGAGAAGGAGCGCCACCATGGCCGAGAAGAACGCCGCCGAGTACACCGTCCCGGGCCTGTCCCTGAGCACGGGCCGCCGCACCGCCGAGATCCTCCAGGGCCGCCTGCACGCCCTCAACGACCTGCAGCTCACCCTGAAGCACGCCCACTGGAACGTGGTGGGCCCCGGCTTCATCGGCGTGCACGAGATGCTCGACCCCCAGATCGAGCTGGTCCGCGGCATGGTCGACGTCGTCGCGGAGCGCATCGCCACCCTGGGCGTCTCCCCCGCGGGCACCCCGGGCGCGCTCGTGGCCGCCCGCACGTGGGACGACTACACGCTGGGCCGCGCGTCGACCCTGGAGCACCTGGCCGCCCTGGACCTCGTCTACGACGGCGTCGTGACGGACCACCGCGCCGCGATCGACGCCACCGAGGACCTCGACCCGGTCACGCAGGACATCCTCATCGACCAGGTGGCCCAGCTCGAGCTGTTCCAGTGGTTCATGCGCTCGTTCCTGACCACCGACGACGGCCGGCTGAGCAGCGCAGGCACCACCACCGAGGCCGCCGCCGCGGGCCGCGTGAAGGGCGCCCAGTCCGCGCCCGCCCCGAAGGCCGGGCGCACGAAGAAGTCGGACGCGAAGAAGGCCAAGAAGAAGTGACCGCGCGCCCCTGAGGCGCCCGTGCACCGGAGGGGCCCGACCGCACTGACGGTCGGGCCCCTCCCTCCTGCGCGGTTCAGTCGACCTTCGCCGGCCACCACACCTTCGGGCCGATGTCCCGCACGAGCGCCGGGATCAGCAGGGAGCGCACGATCAGCGTGTCCAGCAGCACGCCGAAGGCCACGATGAACGCCAACTGCACCATGAACATCAGCGGGATCACCGCGAGCGCGGCGAAGGTGGCCGCCAGCACGACGCCGGCCGAGGTGATGACCCCGCCCGTGACGGTGAGGGCGCGCAGCACGCCCGCCCGCGTGCCGTGCCGCGGGGTCTCCTCCCGCGCCCGGGTCATCAGGAAGATCGTGTAGTCGATCCCGAGCGCCACGAGGAAGACGAAGCCGTACAGCGGCACGGTGGGGTCGGCGTCCTCGAAGCCGAACACGTGCCGGAACACGAGGGCCGAGACGCCCAGGGCCGCACCGAAGCTGACCACGGTGGCCGCCACGAGCAGCACGGGCGCCAGGAGCGAGCGCAGCAGCACCGCGAGGATGACCAGCAGCATCGCGAGGATCAGCGGGATGACGACCCGCAGGTCGCGCTGCGTGGTGACGTTCGTGTCCAACGCCTGGGCCGCCGGGCCGCCCACGAGGATCTCGCCCGAGGTGGGGAGATCCGCGAGCCGGTCGCGCAGGCGGGCCACGGTCTGCTGCGCGGCGAGGGACTCGCCCGGGTCCGCCAGGGTGGCCGAGACCAGCACGCGGCCGTCCACCACGCGAGGCTGCGGCTCCGGCGCGGACGCGGCGCCCGTCCCGCCCTCCGCCTCGAGCGCGCTCGGGGGCGGGACCGCGGCGGTCCCGGGGGCGTCCGCGGTGACCTCCGCCTCGGCCACGCCGGGGTCCTCCGCGACGGCGGCGAGCACCGCCTCGGCGTCCCCGGCCGGCGCGAGGATCTGGGCGGGAGCGCCCGCGCCGGCGTCGAAGTGCTCGCTCAGCAGGGCCTGGGCCTGCCGGGCGTCGGAGTCGCCGAGCAGCACGTCCTCCTGGGCGACGCCGTCCGCGCGCAGCTGCAGCAGGCCGCCGCAGAGGGCGAGGAGCCCGACTGTCGTGGCGACCCAGACGGGGCGGGGCCGGCGCGCGACAACGGTGCCCACCCGCGTCCACACCCCGTGGTCCTCCTCGAGGCCGGCGATGGGCCGGCCCGCGCCGTCGCGCGGCGGGGTGAAGGCCCGGCCCCGGGCGGCGCGGCGCTCCGTGCGACGGCGCGCGCGCTCGGGGGACGGGATCGTGGGCCAGAAGGCGGCACGCCCGGTCAGCCGCAGCAGCGCCGGCAGCAGGGTCAGGGCGGCGAGCCACGCGAAGGCCACACCCGTGGCGGCCACGGGGCCGAGGGAGCGCGTCGAGTTGAGGTCCGAGGCCATCAGGATCAGCAGGGCGAGGGCCACGGTGGAGGCGGACGCGGTGATCGCGCCGAAGGACCCGCGCACGGCGGCCCGCAGCGCCTCCCCGACCTCCGCGCGGACCAGCAGCTCCTCGCGGTGCCGGGCCACGAGCAGGAGGCAGTAGTCCGTGGCCGCGCCGATCACGAGGATCGAGAGGATGCCCTGGGCCTGGCCGTTGAGCTGGATCCAGCCCGCCAGGGCCATCCCGTAGACGGCCACGATCGCGCCGCAGAGCGCGGCCACGGCCGTCAGGAGCACGAGGACCGGCAGCAGGACGGAGCGGTAGACCGCCACGAGGATCACGAACACCACCGCGAGCGCCACGAGCAGCAGCAGCCCGTCGATCCCCGCGAACGCGCCGCCCAGCTCCGCGACCAGGCCCGCCGGACCGCCCACGTGCCACTCGGTGTCCGCGGCCACGGTCCCGGCGAGGGCGGGGGCGGCGGCCGCCGGGTCCGCCACGACCTCCCGCAGGTCGGCCACCACGTCGGCCACGGGTCGCTCAGCCCCGGCCGAGGAGTCGACGAAGGCCAGGAACTGCACCGCCGCACCGTCTTCGGAGGGGATCGGACCGGCGACGTCGACCACGCCCGGCACCTCGCCCAACAGGCCCGCGAGGTCCGCGAGCGCGGGGAAGGCGGCCGCGGGGTCCGCGGTGCTCGCCGGGCCCACGACGACGGCGGGCACGGCCTCACCGTCCTGGAACGCCGCCGCCTCCTCCCCCGCGCGGGTGGACTCGGCCGACGCCGGCAGGAAGGTGGCCTGGTCGTTCGAGGAGACGTCGCCGATCGCGCCGAACACGGGGCCGCCCAGGCCGAGCACGGCGAACCAGACCACGGCGAGCGCCGCGGCCAGGCCCAGCCGCAGCCCCCGAGGGGGACGCCCCGGCGCGGCGGGGGTGCGGAAGGCGGACAGGTCGGGCGCGGTGGGCATGCCCCCGAGCGTAGGGGATGGTTCGATGATCAAACAACCATGGGGGCTGGCTAGACTCCCGGCCATGACCACGCAGCCCCCCTCCGCCCCCGCGGAGCATCTCGCCGTGGTCCACGCGCTGCGCGTCTTCAGCGAGAGCGCGGAGCACGCCGTCGACGAGGCCGGCCGCGGCGTCGGCCTGCATCGCACGGACCTCAGAGCCCTCGCGTACCTGATGGCCCGCGCGGCGGCCGGTGAGCCCGTCACCGCCTCGGACCTCGGCGCCCACCTGCACCTCACCCGGGCCTCGGCCACCGCCCTCGTGGACCGCCTGGCCGCCGCGGGCCACGTCCGCCGCCGCCGGGACGAGGGCGACCGGCGGCGCGTGCTGGTGGAGCACACGGACACGGCCCGCCGCGACGGGCAGCGCGCGTTCCAACCGATGTCCCAGCGGCTGAGCGCCGCCCTCGAGGGGTTCTCCGTCGCGGAGCTGCGGGCCGCGGTGCGGGTGCTCGAGGCGGCCACCGCCGCGCTGACGGACCCCACCCCGGAGGACCCGTGACCCGACCGGCGCTCATCGGCCTGGACGGCCGCTCGGGGTCGGGCAAGACCGTCCTCGCCGCCGCGCTCGCGGCCCGGATCGCGCCGTTCGCGCGCGTCGAGGTGATCGAGATCGAGTCCATGTACCAGGGCTGGGACGGGCTGGCCGCCGCGGTGGGCGACGACGGCCCCTACCCGGCCGTCGTGCGCGCGCTGCGGGAGCGGGGCACGGCGACCTGGACCACGTGGGACTGGCACCGCGCCGCCCCCGGTCCGCCGCGGCGGACCGCGCCGGCCGACGTCGTGGTGTGCGAGGGCGTGGGTGCGCTCAGCACCGCCGCCCGACCGCTGCTCGACCTGGCGGTGTGGCTCGAGCTCGAGACCCCCGCGCGGCGCACGCGGGCGCTGGCCCGGGACGGTGAGACCTTCGCCCCGCACTGGGACCGCTGGGCCGCACAGGAGGAGGACTACCTGGCCCGGCACGCCCCGCGCGCCGCGGCGGACCTGGTCCTGCGCCTGCCCTCCGCCTGACGGGGGCGCCGCCCGGGGTCGGGGCGTCGGGGGTCTGCGTGCGGGCCGGCCGGGCGCCGGGACCGGAGCGGTACGCTCCGCTTAGGTGTAGCATCGGAGGCGGCGTGCCGCGTCCGGCCGCGTCCCACCCCAGCGCAAGGAGACCTCCCCTTCCCATGGCGACACTGCTCTACCGTCTCGGCCTCGGCGCCGCCCGCCGCCCCCTCCTCGTGATCCTCGCCTGGGTGCTCGCCCTGGCCCTCGCCGTCGGCGGGTTCCTCGCCTTCGGCGGCACGCTCTCCTCCACCGTCACCATCCCCGGCACGCCCACCGCCCAGGTCACGGACCGCCTCAAGGAGGAGTTCCCGGAGGCCTCCCGCGGTAGGGGCCAGGTCGTGTTCACCACCGAGGACGGCTCCCCCCTGACCGACGCCCAGCGCGAGCAGATCACCGCCCTGCTGGACGACGTCGCCGAGCAGCCGGCCGTGGAGGGCGTCGTGGACCCGTTCGAGGCCCAGGCCCAGCGGGACGACGCCCGCACCCGGCTCGACGAGGGCCGCGCCGAGCTGGCCGACGGCGAGCAGCGCCTCGCGGACGGACGCCAGGAGATCGAGGACGGCCGGGCCGAGCTCGAGCGGCGCACGGCCGAGGCCGACGCGGGCGAGCAGCGCCTCGCCGAGGCCGCCGCCCAGCTGGACGAGGGGCAGGCCGCGCTCGACGCCGCGCGCGCCGACCTCGAGGAGCGTGGCCTGGAGGCCCTGCCGGCCGACGCCCTGGCCCCGCTCCGGGAGGCCGAGCAGAAGGTGGCCGACGGCCAGGAGCAACTCGACGCCGGCCGCGCCGAGCTCGAGGAGCAGGCGGAGCGTCTCGAGGCCGGCCAGGCCGAGATCGACGCACAGCGGCAGGAGCTCGAGGCCGGGCAGGCCGAGCTCGGCGACCGGTGGACCGAGCTCGAGGCCGGGCAGGCCGAGCTCGACGCCCAGGCCGAGCAGCTGGCCGCGGGCCGCGCCGAGCTCGAGCAGGCCCGGGACGCCGCGCTGGCCGAGGCCGAGGCCGCCGGCATCCCGGCGGAGCAGGTCGCCGCGCAGTTCGCCGACCAGGAGGCGCAGCTCGCCGCCGGCGAGGCACAGCTGGCGGCCGGTCAGGACCAGGCCGACGCCGCCCGCGCGCAGCTGGAGGCCGCCCAGGCCGAGGCCGACGCGGGCGCCGAACAGCTCGCGGCCGCCCAGGCGGAGGCCGACGACGGCGCCGCCCGACTCGCCGCCGGCCGGCAGCAGCTGCAGGAGTCCGAGGCCGAGCTCGAGGCCGGCCGCGAGCAGGTGGCCGCGGGACGGCAGCAGGCCCTGGACGCGGCCGAGGCCGAGCTCGACGCGCAGCAGCAGAAGATCGACGAGGGCCGGGCCGAGTACGAGCGCGGCGTCGCCGAGCTCGAGGACGGCCGGGCCCAGCTGGCCGCCGGCGCGGAGCGCCTGGACCAGGCCGAGGCCGACCTCGCCGACGGCCGCGCCGAGCTGGACGACGGCCGCGTCGAGGCCGAGCGCGGCGAGCGCACCCTGGCCCTCGCGGAGGACTTCCGCACCGTGTCCGAGGACGGCAGCACCGCCGTCGGGATCGTCACCTTCACCACGCCGACCCCGGACGTCACCGCCGAGGACAAGGAGGCGGTCACCGGCGCCCTCACCGGCGCGGACATCGACGGCGTCGCCGTGCATCCCTCCCAGGAGCTCAACGCCACCGTGTCCTCCCTGCTCGGCCCGGGCGAGGTCGTGGGCCTCGTGGTCGCCGCGATCGTGCTGGTGGTCATGCTCGGCACCCTCGTGGGCGCGGGTCTGCCGCTGGTCAACGCGCTGGTGGGCGTGGGCGTGGGCGCCGCCGGGGCGCTCGCGTTCTCCTCCGCCGTGGAGATGATCTCCGTGACCCCGGTGCTCGGGGTGATGCTGGGCCTGGCCGTGGGCATCGACTACGCGCTGTTCATCGTCAACCGGCACCGCCAGGAGCTGCGTCGCGGCACGGGCCTGCACGAGTCGATCGCGCTGGCCAACGGCACCTCCGGCAACGCCGTGGTGTTTGCCGGCATCACCGTGATCGTCGCCCTCGTGGGCCTGAACGTCACCGGCATCCCGTTCCTGGGCCTGATGGGCACCGTGGGCGCGGTCTGCGTGGCCGTGGCCGTGCTGGTGGCCGTCACCCTGACCCCGGCCCTGCTCTCCCTGGCCGGGATGCGGATCCTCTCGAAGAAGGAGCGGGCCCGCCTCGCCGACGAGGGTCCCGCCTCCGTCGCCGAGGGCTCCGCCGCCGTGCGCCGCGCCGGGCGCCGCTCGACCATGTCCACCCCGGCCGCGATCGCCTCGGCCCTGGCGGCCGTCGCCCTGCTGGTGCTCGTGGCCCTGCCGGTCGGCTCGATGCGCCTGGGCCTGCCGGACGGCGGGTCCGAGCCGGAGGGCTCCGACTCGCAGGTTGCGTACGAGCTCACCGCCGAGAAGTTCGGCGAGGGCTACAACGGCCCGCTCGTGGTGACCGTGGACCTGCCCGCCGGCCTGGACGAGGACGCGGCCGAGGACGCCCGCCTGGCGGTGGGCGAGCAGCTCGCCGGCCTCGAGCACGCGCACGCCGTGGTGCCCGCGGGCTTCAACGAGGACCGCACCGTCACCATGTTCCAGGTGCTGCCCGAGGAGGGCCCGAACGCCGTCTCCACCGAGGAGCTGGTGCGCGACCTGCGCGCCACCGAGCCGGCCGGCGAGGCCTCCAACCTCGGCGTGGCCGGCATGACCAGCGGGTTCATCGACGTCTCGGAGAAGCTCTCCGACGCCCTGCCCCTCTACCTGGGCGTGGTGGTGGGCCTGTCCCTGCTGATCATGGTGCTGGTGTTCCGCTCGATCCTGGTGCCGCTGATCGCCACCGGCGGGTTCGTGCTCTCCATGTTCGCCGCCATGGGCGGCGTGGTGGCCATCTACCAGTGGGGCTGGCTCGGCTCGGTGTTCGGGGTCCACAACCCCGGCCCCGTGCTCAGCTTCCTGCCGACCATCATGATCGGCGTGCTGTTCGGCCTGGCCATGGACTACCAGCTGTTCATCGCCTCCGGCATGCGCGAGGCCTACGCCCACGGCCTGCCCGCCCGCCAGGCCGTGCTGACCGGCCTGCGCTCGGGCCGGGCCGTCGTGATCGCCGCGGCGATCATCATGATCTCCGTGTTCGGCGGGTTCATCTTCGCCCACGACGCGATGATCCGCCCGATGGGCTTCGGCCTGGCCTTCGGCGTGCTGCTGGACGCGTTCGTGGTGCGCCTGCTCCTGATGCCGGCGCTGATGCACCTGCTCGGCGAGAAGGCGTGGTGGCTGCCGCGCTGGCTCGACCGGATCATGCCGGACGTGGACGTGGAGGGCGCCCAGCTCGAGCGCGCCCACGCCCCGGCGCAGCCCTCCGTCCCCGCCCCGGACGGCGGCGCCCACCGGGCCTGACCGCCCCCGACTGATGCCCGCCCCCGGCCCCGATCGGCCGGGGGCGGGCGTCTATCCTGGGCGGATGCGTCCCACCGCCTTCTCCCCCGCCGCCGGCTCGCCCGTCCTCGTCCTGCTCGAGACGGACGCGGACGGCGCCCCCGCCCCGCGGCTCGCGGACCCGGCCGTCCCGCACCTGAGCGTCACGGACCAGGGGGTCACGCGCGGCGACGGCATCTTCGAGACGGCGCTCGCCGTCGCCGACGGGCTCGGGACCCTGCGCATGCGCAAGCTCGGAGCCCACCTCGGCCGGCTGGCCGCGTCCGCCGCCGCCCTGCAGCTGGCCGCCCCCGAGGCGGCGGCGTGGGAGGCCGCCGTCGCGCTCGGCCTGCGGGCGTTCACCGAGGCCAACGACGTCGCGCCCGGGGACCGTCTCGCCGTGCGCCTGACCGTCACCCGCGGCCCGGACGCGGCTCCCGGCGCGGTGCCCACGCCCACCGCGTGGGCGCTGCTGAGCCCGGCCCCGGCGATCCAGGACGAGGAGCGGCAGCGGGGGCTGCGGGTGCTGCTGCTGGACCGCGGCATCGACTCGCAGGCCCCCGAGCGCTCCCCGTGGCTGCTCACCGGCGCGAAGACCCTCTCCTACGCCGTGAACATGGCCGCCCTGCGCTACGCCCGCGCGCACGGCGCCGACGACGTCGTCTTCACCAGCGCGGACGGCTACCTGCTCGAGGGCCCCACCTCCACGGTGCTGATCGTGCGCACCGGGGAGGACGGCGTCCGCCGCCTCCTCACCCCGCTGCGCCAGAAGGGCATCCTCGCCGGCACGTCGCAGGCCGTGATCTTCGCGGCCGCCCACGCGGACGGCTGGGAGCTCGGCTACGGCCCGCTCGTCCCGGCGGACCTCCAGGGCGCCGAGGGCGTCTGGCTCGTCTCCTCGGTGCGCGGCGTCCTGCCGGTGCGCGCCGTCGACGGCGTCGAGATCCCCGTGGACCACGAGCTCACCGGCATGCTGCAGGCCCATCTGGACGCCGACGGCGACCCCGGCCGGCACGTCAGCGGCGACCCGGTGCCCACCGCGGGCTAGGCTGGGGACCGGCCCGTCCGGCGTCGTCGGCCGCGGCCGCAACCGCACGTGAGATCCCCGACCACGGAAGGCGCACCATGAACACGCTCGCCCAGAAGGCCCTGTCCGCCGGCATCACGCTGGTCGGCGGCATCGTCGGCTCCCGCGTGGTGGCGGGCGGCTGGCGGCTCGTCACCGGCCACAGCGCCCCGAACGACGCGGCCGACGAGACGCTGCCCCTCATCGAGGCCCTGTCCTTCGCGTTCATCTCCGCGGGCGTCGCGGCGCTGCTGAAGGTCGCCGGCCAGCGCGGCGCCGGCGCCGCGATCCGCAAGGTGTCCGAGTCCACCGCGCACCGCGTGGACCACGAGGTCTGAGCCGCCCCGCCACCACCACGACGACGGCCGCCGCCCGGAGGGATCCGGACGGCGGCCGTCGTGCTATGCGGGGTGGTGTCAGCGGCGCCCGCGCGGCCGGGCGCCGGCGCGGCGCGGCCCGGGGTCCGCCGGGGGCTCGGCGCGACGGACGACGGCGGCCAGCTCGTCCCGGTGCAACAGCTCACGGCGGGCGTGCTTGGTGCGGTAGCCCGTACGGCCCACCAGGTGGGAGGCCACCGGGGCCGTGACCATCTGGGTGACCCACGCCAGCAACAGCACGGGCAGCCACACCCACGACCGCCACTCGATCGCCAGCCCGGCGAGCATGAGCAGCAGGCCGAGGACCTGCGGCTTGGCGGCGGCGTGCATGCGGGCCAGCAGGTCCGGGAGCACGAACAGGCCCACGCCGGCCACCAGGGAGAAGAAGGCACCGCTGACGAGCAGGAACGCGGCCAGCCAGTCCAGGAGCGTGGCGGTGTCGGTCATCGGCCCTCCTCCCCGCCCGGCACGTCCGTGGTGCCGGGCACGCGCGCCTGGTCCTCGAGCGAGTGGTCCGGGCGCCGGTCCTCCGCGAAGCGCGCCACCGTCACCGAGCCGACGAAGCCGACGGTGGCGGCCAGCACCACGAGGACCACGTGGTGGGTGTGGCGGTGCACGGCCATCTCCAGGACGAGCATCCCGGAGAACACCACGAGCAGCACGTCCGTGGCGACCGCCCGGTCCAGCAGCGAGGGGCCGCGCACGATCCGGTAGAGCGCACCGACGGCGCCGACCACGAGCAGCGCCCCGCCGGCCCACGTGGCCAGGTCCATGGGGTCCATCAGGCCTCCTCCTTCGGGGGGCGGGCGGCGGGGGGCGCCGAACTCGGGAAGCGGCGGACCAGCTCGAGGTCCTCACGCGTGCCGACGGCGCGGATGATGCCCGCCTCCACGTCGAGGGCCTTGGCGCGGAAGCCCGCCACGTCCTCGTCCGTGGTCGCGTCGAGCACGTGCAGGTACAGGACGGAGCGGACCCGGTCCACGTCCAGCACGATCGAGCCCGGCACCAGGGCCAGGGCGTGGCTGACGAGCGTGATGATGAGGTCGTCGTGGCTGCGCAGCGGGACGCCCACGATCGAGCCGCGGGCGCGGCGGCCACGCAGCAGCACCGTCCCGGCCACGTTGACTGAGGCGCGCACGACGTCGACGAGGAACCGCACCGTGAACACGAGGGACCACCAGGGGTTCAGACGGCCGCTGAACGGGATGCTCGGCATCGGGAAGAGCCCGATGATCAGCAGCGCGAAGGCGAGGCCGGTCAGGGCCACGTGCGGAGCGAAGTCCTGCCACAGGGCGCACCACACGGCCACCATCACGAGGATCAGCGGCCACTGGGCCACGATGCCCCGGATCCGGTCGGGGCGCACCACGCCGCGGCGGGCGGAGTCACTTCCGGGCATCGTGCACCTCCGTCGGGTCGACGCTGAGGGTGGCCGCGGCCCGCTCGGCCGCGGCGTCGTCGAGCACCGCCGCGATGTAGGGCGAGCGGTCGAGCATGTCCGTGGCGGCCTCGTCGGCCAGCGCGAACAGCGGACCGGCGGCCACCGTGAACACCAGCGTCAGGCCCACGAGCGCCGTGGTGGGCAGCACGAGGCCCGGCTCGAGCGGGCGGGGGCGCTCGCCACGGGCGACGGCCCGCTCGTAGGCGGCCACGAGCTGGGCGGGCGGGTGCTCCACGTCCTCGACGCGGCGCCAGAACGCGCGGGTCCACACGCGCACCACCACGAGCAGGGTCAGCAGGGACACGAGCAGGGACACGCCCACCAGCGTGTAGGCCAGGGGCGTGGCCTGCTCGACGCCGCCGCGCAGCAGGCCGACCTTGCCGAGGAAGCCGGAGAACGGCGGGATGCCGCCGAGGTTGAGCGCGGGCACGAGGAACAGGACGCTCACGAACGGGGAGACCTTCGCCAGGGACCCGAGGCGGTCGATGTTCGCGGTGCCGGCGCGGTTCTCGATCAGGCCCGTGACGAGGAAGAGCGCGGTCTGCACGGTGATGTGATGGGCCACGTAGTACACGGTGGCCGCCAGCCCCGCCTCCGTGGCCAGGCCCAGGCCGAAGATCATGTAGCCGATGTGGGAGACGAGGATGAAGGACAGGATGCGCTTGATGTCCGTCTGGGCCAGCGCGCCGAGGATGCCCACCACCATGGTCAGCGCGGCCACCACGAGCAGGAGCGCGTTGACGTGCTCCCCCGGGAAGAGCAGCGTCTCGGTGCGGATCATCGCGTACACGCCCACCTTGGTGAGCAGGCCCGCGAACACCGCGGTCACCGGGGCGGGCGCGGTGGGGTACGAGTCCGGCAGCCAGAAGGACAGCGGGAACACGGCCGCCTTGATGCCGAAGCCCACCAGGAGCAGCACGTGCAGGACCATCTGCACGTCGGTGGGCAGCTCGCCCAGCTTCACGGCCAGGTCCGCCATGTTCACGGTGCCGGTGGCCGCGTAGATCATCGCGATCGCGATCAGGAACACCACCGAGGAGAGCACGGAGACCACCACGTAGGTGACGCCCGCGCGGATGCGCTGGGCGGTGCCCCCCATGGTCAGCAGCACGTAGGAGGACGTCAGGAGGATCTCGAAGCCCACGTAGAGGTTGAACAGGTCGCCGGCGAGGAACGCGTTGGACACGCCCGCCACGAGGATCAGGAACGTGGGGTGGAAGATCGAGACCGGCCCACCCTCGTCCCGGTTGATCAGCCCCTGCGCCGAGGCGTACAGCAGCACCGCCAGGGTGATCAGCGCCGACACCACGAGCATGAGGGCCGAGAGCCGATCCACCACGAGGCTGATGCCCAGCGGGGCCGGCCAGCCGCCGAGGTGGACGGCCGCGACCCCGGTGTCCCAGACCGCGGCCAGCAGCAGCGCGTCCAGCACGAGGGTGAGCACGAGCGCGGAGACCGTGACGGTGATCTGCGCGCGGGGGCGGCGCACGAGCATGAAGGTCACGGCCGCGCCCAGCACGGGCAGCATGACGGCCAGCGGGGCCAGGTCGGTCAGGGGGACGGAACCGATGCTCATGCGCGCTCCCCGCCCTCGGGACGGCGGCCGCGGGACGCTGCCCCGGATCCGGTGGGCGCCTGGGGGGCGGGCGTGGCGTGCTGCACCTGGGGCCGTGCCTCCGTCGCGTGCTCGTAGTGGGCGTTGGGGTCCGCGGCGTCGTCCAGGAACTCGGAGGACTCCTCCACGAGCTCCGCGTCGTCCTCCGCGTCCCAGGCGGGCATCCGGGCGATCTTGACGTCCTCCGCGTCCACCTCGACCTCGTCCTCGCGGACGAGCAGCCACGAGCGGTAGATCATGGCGGTCAGGAACGCGACCACGGCGAAGCCGATCACGATCGCGGTGAGGATCAGCGCCTGCGGCAGCGTGTCCGCGTACTCGTGCGGGTCCCGTCCGCGCACGAACAGCGGGGCCAGGCCCGTGCCGCCCGAGGAGAGGAACAGCAGCATGATGGCGCCGTTGTTGATCAGCACGATGCCGAGCAGGATGCGCGTCAGGCTGCGCTCGAGCACCAGGTAGATCCCCCCGGCGAACATCACGCCCATCGCCAGGAGCAGGGCCAGGTCGACGGTCATCATCGGGCGGCCTCCGGGGCGTCGGGGGTGGACGGGGTGGGCATGCGCGGATGACGACGGCGGGCCGCGGCGCGCAGGCGGGCGCGGCGGGCCTCCTCGCCCCGGCGGTCCACCTCACCGCCGAGCGAGCGCAGCACGTCGATCACGAGCCCGACCACCACGAGGTACACGCCGATGTCGAACGCCGTGGCCGAGACCAGCTTGAGGGCGTCGCCGAACAGCGGCAGGTCGGTGAACTCCACCACATAGGACTGCAGGATCTGCCCGCCGAAGAAGAGCGGGGCGATCCCGGTGAGCGTGGCGATCGCCAGGCCCAGGCCGATCATGGGCCCGGCCGGGATCACGGAGGCCTCCTGCAGCTCGTACCGGCCGCCGGCGAGGAAGCGCAGCGTGAGGGCCAGGCCTGCGAGCAGGCCGCCGGCGAAGCCGCCGCCGGGGGTGTTGTGCCCGGCCAGCAGCAGGTAGACGGAGAGCAGCATCATGATCGGGAACATGAAGCGGGTGACGACCTCGAGGATGATCGAGCGCCGCTCGGGGGCCATCGTGTGGCCGGCCACGAGCCACTGGCCCTTGCGATCGTCCACAGCGAAGCTGCGCACGACGGACAGCTCGCGGGCCCCGAGCGAGGAGTCGGCGCCGAAGTCGCCGACGGAGCCGGGGGCGACGTCGTCGATGCTGCGGGTGCGCCCGTCGCGGTGCTGCAGGAAGATCAGGGAGGCCACGCCGGTGGCCGCGGCGGCCAGCACCGTGATCTCGCCCCACGTGTCCCACGCGCGGATGTCCACGAGGGTGACGTTCACGGCGTTCGTGCCGTAGCCGTCCGTGTAGGCGAGCTCCGGCATGGGCAGCGAGATCCGCTCCGCCGTGCGGGCGGCCAGCGCGGTGGCGGCGATCCACATCATGGTCAGCGCGAACCCGACGGCCACGGCCAGGCGGCCCAGCCGCCGCGAGCCGGTGCGGCGGTCGTACCAGTCCGGCGGCAGCACGCGCAGGCCCAGGATGAGGGTGACCAGGATGATGGTCTCCACGAGCACCTGGGTGATCGCGAGGTCCGGGGCGCCGCGCATCGCGAACAGGGCGGCGGCGCCGTAGCCGGTCACGGACACCAGCATGATCGCCTTGAAGCGGCGGCGCGCGCGGACGGCGAACACGGTGGCGACGGCGATCATCAGCACCACGACCAGCTGCGCCGGGGTCTGGAACCAGGCGACGTCCGCGGAGAGGAACGAGGTGGCCAGCGTGCGCTCGCTGCGCCCCACGGGGAAGAGCAGGAACGCGGCCGGCAGCAGGAACGCGGTGGCCAGGATGATGCCCAGGTAGCGGCGCAGGGAGCCGGTCTGGGTGCGCCCCGTGACCCAGATGGCGACCTCGTCGAGGGCGCCGGTGATCTTCCGGTACGTGCGCAGGGCGTCGACCGGGAACTCGACGCGGCGCTGGAACGCCTCGACTCCCGGCCGGCCGAGGGCGAGCAGCGCGCCGAGCACCCAGACCCCCGCGGAGAGGGCGAGGATGGGCGTCCAGCCGTGCCACAGGGCCAGGTAGGCCGGCGCCTCCTCCGGGTCCAGCGGCGGCAGGGAGCCCGTGTGGGCGGTGATGATCCCCTCCACCGGGCCGGGCAGGAAGGCGAGCACCAGGCCGGCGAGCGCGAGCAGCGCGGCCGGGGCCAGCTCGAGGGTGGTGACGCGGGTGTGGAAGCGCGTGACGGGGACCGCGGCCCCCTCCTCGTCCCGCTTGGCGGCGAACGAGCCCCACAGGAACCGCCACGTGTAGGCGAAGGTGAGCACCGAGCCCACGGTCATGAGCACGAGCGGCGTCCAGCCCCACACGCCGCCGTGGGCGGCCCCGTGGGCGGCCAGCGACTCGAGCACGGACTCCTTGGCCACGAAGCCGAACAGCGGGGGCAGCCCGGCCATGGACAGCCCCGCCGCCACGGCGACGGCGGCCAGGACCGGATGGCGGCGCCCGATGCCGGAGAGCTGGCGCAGGTCGCGGGTGCCGGTCTCATGGTCGATGATGCCGACGATCATGAACAGCGGCGCCTTGAACACCGCGTGGGCCAGGAGCATGGCGAGCCCGGCCATCGCCGCGTCCCGGGTGCCCAGGCCGTTGGCCACCATGAGGAAGCCGAGCTGGGAGACCGTGCCGTAGGCGAGCACGAGCTTGACGTCCGTCTGCCGCAGGGCGCGCCAGCCGCCGAGCACCAGGGTCCACAGGCCGACGCCGAGCACCAGGACCTGCCAGGACGTGAGGTCGTGGAACTCCGGGGCCAGGCGGGCCACGAGGAACACGCCGGCCTTCACCATGGCCGCCGCGTGCAGGTACGCGGACACGGGGGTGGGCGCGGCCATGGCGGCCGGCAGCCAGAAGTGGAAGGGGGCCTGGGCGGACTTCGTGAGGGCGCCGATCAGCACCAGGGCGACGGCGACCTCGAGCAGCCCGCGCAGCCCGGCGTCGGCCATGAGGGCGGGGGCGGCCTCGAGGACCCCGGAGATCCGCCAGGACCCGGCGAAGTGGGCCAGCATGATCAGGCCCGCGAGCATGGCCAGGCCGCCGAACGTGGTGACGATCAGGGCGGTGATGGCGGAGCGGCGGGCGAAGATGCGGTGGCCCGAGTAGCCGATCAGCAGGAAGGACAGGACGGACGTGATCTCCCAGAAGGTGTAGAGCACCATCAGGTCGTCCGTGGTGACGAGCCCGAACATCGCGCCGGCGAACGCCAGCAGCTGCCCGCCGAACACCGCGTTGCGCGGCTCGTGCTCCCGGAAGTAGCGGGCGCAGTAGGCCAGGACCAGCGCGCCGACTCCCAGCACGATCAGGGACATGAACGCGGCCAGCACGTCCATGCGGAACGCGAGCTCGGTCTCGAGGTACGGCACCCACGGCACGGCGCGGTCCAGGCGCGCCGCCGAGGCCGGGACCGGCCGGCCGGCGTCGAGCGCCTCCTGCAGCGCGAACACGTGCGGCAGCTGAGTGAGCAGCCAAACGAAGCCCGCCGCGGGAGCGGCGGCGAGCAGATAGAACCCCTGACGTCCCGTCCACCGGAAGAGCACCGGGGCGGCGAGCGCGACGACGAAGAGCGCGGTCAGGATGACGAGCATGCGGTCCCTTCGTCAGGCACGGGCGAGGGTCCGGTCCAGCCTAACGGAGGGATGCGCCCCACCCGGGGTCAGCGGACCGATTCCGCGCTCCGCGTGATCGGCTCCGTGACCCGGGCGAACAGCAGCCCACCGGCCACGAGCACGACGGCGATCACGGGGATGACCACCCGGTTGTCCGGGTGCAGGGCGAGCGCGAGCGTGACGAGCGCGGGCGTGATGAACCCGACCGCGCGGCCCGTGGTGGCGTACAGCCCGAACACCTCGCCAGCCGTCCGCGGCGTGGTGAGCCGGCCCAGGAACGCGCGCGAGGCCGACTGCACCGGGCCCACGAACAGGCACAGCGCCAGCCCGCCGACCCAGAACGCGAGGGTGCCCGAGGCGAAGAAGAGCGCCCCGGCCACGAGGACCATGGCGGCCAGCGAACCGAGGATCACCCGGCGCGGACCGACCGCGTCGTCGAGCCGCCCGCCCACGAAGGCGCCCAGGGCGGCCACCACGTTGGCCGCGATCGCGAACAGGATCACGTCCGAGGCCGCCAGCCCGTAGACCGTGGTGCCCAGGATGGCGCCGTAGACGAACACCGCGCCCACGCCGTCGCGGAACACCGCCGAGGCCACGAGGAACCACAGCGTGTTCCGGTCCTCGCGCCACATCCGGGCCAGCGTGGCCCCCAGCTCGCGGTAGGAGCCCAGCACCGACTCACGGCGCGGCCCGCCGTCCGCCGCCGGGGCGGGGGCCGGGTCCGGCACGGCCACCAGCACGGGGATCGCGAACACGAGGAACCACGCGGCGGCCACGAGCGCGACCACCCGGATGTTCAGCGCCGCGTCCTCCGTGACGCCGAACCAGTGCGCGTCCCCCGAGACGAAGCCCACGAACACGATCAGCAGCAGCAGGATGCCGCCGAGATACCCCGCGCCCCAGCCGATGCCCGAGATCCGGCCGATCGTGGCCGGCGTCGAGATGTGCACGAGGATCGCGTTGACCTGCACCTCCGCGAACTCGAAGAACACCGTGCCCAGGGCGATCAGGGTGACGCCCAGCAGCAGGGAGGACTCCTCCGGGGTGACCCAGAAGCAAGCTGCGGTGCACGCGATCACGGCGCCCGTGGTCAGCGCCAGCCAGAGGCGGCGCCGTCCCGCGCCGTCCACCCGACGCCCCAGCACGGGCGCGGTGACCGCGATGACGACGCCGGCCACCGCCATCGCCGTCGAGAGCCAGGCCGTGCCCCGCTCGTCCGGCCCGAACGCGTCCGAGGCCAGGTAGGTGCCGAACACGAAGGTGACCATGACCGCGTTGAACGCGGCCGAGCCCCAGTCCCACAGCGCCCACGCGGCCACCTGGCGGCGCGGGGCGGCGGAGGCGACCGGCGGGAGCGCGACGTCGGTCATCGCTCGATGCGGGTGAGGTGGAAGTCCCGGTGCGCCCGGGAGGCCGTGGGCCCGCGCTGACCCTGGTACCGGTTCTGGTTGGCCCCGGTGCCGTACGGCGACTGGGCCGACGAGGAGAGCCGGAAGAAGCACAGCTGGCCGATCTTCATCCCCGGCCACAGCGTGATGGGCAGCGTGGCCACGTTGGACAGCTCGAGCGTGACGTGCCCGGAGAACCCGGGGTCGATGAACCCGGCGGTCGAGTGCGTCAGCAGGCCCAGCCGCCCCAGCGAGGACTTGCCCTCGAGGCGGGCGGCGAGGTCGTCCGGCAGGGTGACCTGCTCATAGGTGGAGCCGAGCACGAACTCCCCCGGGTGCAGGATGAACGCCTCGTCCGGGTCCACCTCCACCAGCCGGGTCAGCTCGTCCTGCTTCTGGCGCGGGTCGATGTGCGCGTACCGGTGGTTGTCGAAGAGCCGGAAGAACCGGTCCAGGCGCACGTCCACGGACGCGGGCTGGACCATCGCCGGGTCGAGGGGGTCCAGGCCGACGCGCCCGGAGTCGAGCTCGGCGCGGATGTCGCGGTCGGAGAGCAGCACGGCTCAGTCCATTCGCACGACGACGGCCAGCGGGGTGCGCTCGCGGCCCTGGCCCAGCGGGTTGTCCGCGAAGGCGGCTTCGAGGACGGCGGCCGACGCGGCGGTGTCCTTGCCGAGGGCGTTGCGGCCGATGTCGTTGGCGTCCATCACGACGGTGCCGGCGAAGGAGGCCTTCGCCCAGGCCGGGATGTCCGCCGCCCGGATCATCGCCGAGACCTCGGCGGCCACCCGGTCCGGCTCGGCCGGCGGCAGCTTGGCCGAGACGTTGGCCGGGAACGTGGAGTAGGTGGTGGGCCCGTCGATCGCGCGGACGTTGCCGCCCACCACGTTGTAGAACACACCGCGCTTGCCGGCGACCTTGCCGGCGGCGCCGGCCGCCGCGGAGAGCACGATGCGCGGCAGGCCCGCCTCCTGGATGGCCAGCTGCATGGTGGTGGGATCGCCCAGGCCGATGCCCGCGGGCGTGCGGGTGACCAGGCGGGAGAGGACGCGGGCGGCCACGGAGGGGCGGACCTCCCACGTGTAGTAGGAGCGACCCTGGGTGATGGCCACGATCTTCTCGGACACGGAGAAGTGCCACGGGGCGTCCTGCGGCATCGCGTCCGCGGGCAGGTCGCGGAAGAAGTCCTCGATCTCGCCGCGCAGGTAGGCCTGCAGGTCCGTGTCCCGGTCCACCAGGCCGGTCTGCACCGGGAAGCGGCGGTAGCGGCGGCCGTCCTCGGCGGAGACCAGGTCGAGCTCCTTGCCCGGGTTCGGCTCGTGGTCCGGTTTGGCCGGTGCCGGGGCGGTGGGGGCCTCGTCGACCGCGGTGGCGGGGCCGGCCGGGGCGGCGTCCGCGTCCACCGCGTCGCGCAGCCAGAGCTCGAGGTTGAGCAGGCGCCAGAAGCGCTCGGGGTCGTGCCGGCGCGGGTGGGCGAGGAAGTCCTCGAAGAGCGCGCGGACGGTGGGCGCGTCGGCGTACGGGCGGGCGGCGAACGAGTCGGAGGCGAACACCTCGCGGACCGGCTCGCGCAGGGCGAGCAGCAGGCCGGCCGCGGCGTCGTCGTCCGCGTGGCGGGCCGGCGGGAGGACGGCGTCCACCAGGCCGGCGAGCCGCCCGCGCGGCACGCCGCGATCGGCGGGGCGCTCGTCCGCGTGGGCGTCGACGAAGGCCGAGTTCAGCAGCGCCTCGACGGGCACGTCGGCGCGCTCGCGGGAGTCGGCCAGGCGTGCGGCGACGTCGCGGCGGGTCGCGGTCAGGGTGCGCGCGGCACCGCGCAGGCCGCGGGGCGCGTCGGCGGCCGAAGGCGTCGGGGCGGGGCGGCCGCACACGTGCGCGGTCGAGGCCAGGGGGCCGCCGTGGGCGCGGATCGCGGCGCGGACCGACTCGAGGTCGGCGACCGGGGACGGCGTCGCGGCGGGGGCCAGCGGTGCGGGCCGGGGACCGCCGACGAGGAAGGGGCGGTCCGCCTCCCCGAACGCGAGGTAGCGGTACACCGCCGCGTCGTCGGGGCGGGCGGGGACCTGGGCCGCGTCGGCCGTGGTGTCGCGCATGGGACGTCCTTCCGGGACAGGGGCTGCCGGACGCGTCCGGCCGCGGCCGGGCGCGGTTCGGACTCTACCAGCGGCCCCCGGCGCGCTTTCGTTCGGGAAACGGCGGCCCCTGGTGCGCTTTCGTTCGGGAAACGGCGTGGCCGGCCGCTGGCGCGCGGGTGCGGCCCTGACCATCCGCGGGGAGTTCTCCATCGTGATCGCCGGGCCGGTGCTCACGCGGTACGCGGACGCGTTCGGTCGCTCGCGCGCCCGGGCGGCGACGCGGCGGGTGCGGGCGCGCGAGGTCGCCGCAGCGGACCCGGTGCACTGACGTACGGGTCCGCGGGGCTCGATGACGACGCGGGGCCGGTGCACCGGCCGGGCTGGTGTATGGTGGTGCCCGCGCCGCAGGCGGAAGCTGAGCGGTTGCGCGGGCGTAGCTCAATGGTAGAGCGCTTGCTTCCCAAGCAAGATACGCGGGTTCGATTCCCGTCGCCCGCTCCACACCACGACGACGGCCCCGGGCCCCTCACGCGAGGGACCCGGGGCCGTGTCGGTCCACGTCGCCCCGCCACGGCCGCACCGGGAACGCAAGACGTCGGAATACGGCCACATTCCGGCGTCATGGCGACCGCTGGCGTTCCAGGTCGACGTGCGGGGTCCCGCTCCCCTCAACGGCCCGCGCGGATCTCGCGCAGCCGGCGTTCCAGGTCGACCGGCAGGTCCGCGGCGAAGCGCGGGTCGAGGTCGGGCCCGGCGTCCGCCAGTCGGTAGACGCCGTCGGCGCGGGCGAGGAACCCGTAGTCCACGAGTTCGCGACGCAGCGTGGCCACGTCCTCGTGGGCGGGGCGCAGCAGGTCGTTGACCTCGGCCTCCGCGTAGGCGCGGCCCGCTCTGAAGCGACGCAACAGCTCGAGAAGGACGGCCACCCGCGGCTTGCGACGCGCAGGGATGGAGCGCAGCCGGTCCCCGTCGAAGAAGCGGGCAAGCACGGTCGCGTGGTAGCGCTCGGCGGACTGCCACTCGTCAGCGAGGGCCGCCGCCGCGGCGGTGTACCGCTCACCGGTGACGGCCATGCGGGCACGGATCAGGGTCTTGAGGTCGGACTGACGGGTCATGGTGCATCCTCGCCGGCGCGCTCCCGGCCATGCCGCGCCGCGGGTCGGGGACGACGTCCGTCGCGTGCGGGTGGGCCCGAGGATCCGCTCCCCTTCGCGCCGGGCTGCAGGGCCCTGCCGCGCGGGACCGGGCCGCGTGGCGCGCTCGGCGGTGGGCGCCGCCGTCGTGATCCAGGCTAGCCGACGCCCGCGACGTAGGATCGCGCCATGCCCCTGACCCCGCCGCGGACCGCCCCACCCCGACCTGTGGAGGCCCGTCCGTGACCCAGGTGCTCTCCGGCTTCGCGGTCGTGTGGGTGATCATCCTCGTGGGCGTCCTGGTGGGGCGCACGGGGGTGCTCGGCGAGCACGGCCGCACCGTGCTCTCCCGCGCGGCGTTCTTCATCGGCAACCCGGCGCTGCTGTTCGTCACGCTCTCCCGCGCGGACGTGGGCGCCGTGCTGGGCCCCCAGCTGTGGGTGGCCACGCTGTCCGCGTTCACCGCGGCCGCACTGTACCTCGCGGTGACGGTCCCGCTGCTGAAGGGCAGGTCGGCCTCGGAGCGGATCATGTCCGCGCTCAGCGCCTCGCTCGTGAACTCGGCGAACCTCGGCATCCCCATCGCGGCCTACGTCCTCGGCGACGCCGCCCTGGCCGCCCCGGCGCTCATCTTCCAGCTGGCGATCTACACGCCGCTCTACGTGGCCGCGATGGACGCCGCCACCGCGCGCGAGGTCCGGCGACGCACGACGGCGGGCCGGCGCCGGGCGGTGCGCCGCTCCCCCGGGCGCGCCGTGGCCGACCAGGTCCGCCACACGGTCACCAACCCCCTGATCCTGGGCTCGGTGGCCGGCCTGGTCTTCTCCCTCACCGGCTGGTCGTTGCCGGGCCCCCTCATGGAGTCCGTGGAGCTCATCGGCGGGCTGTCCATCCCGGCGATGCTCCTGGCGTTCGGCATGTCGCTGGTCGGCTCGCGGCCGCTCGAGCGGGCCGGCGGGCGACGCGCGGACGTGCTGCTCGCCTCGGCGGTGAAGCTGGTGGTGCATCCGCTGCTGGCCTGGCTGCTCGCGCAGTTCGTGTTCGGCCTGGATGCGCGGCACGTGTTCGTCGCCGTCGTCCTGGCCTCCCTGCCGACCGCACAGAACGTGTTCGTCACCGCCGTGCGCTACGACGCGGGGCTGCGCGTCTCGAAGGACACGATCCTGGTCACCACGATCGTCGCGATCCCGGCGATGATCGCCGTCGCCCTGCTGCTGGCCTGAGGCCGACGACGGCGGCGCCCGGCCCGGTGTCACGCGCCGGACGCCTCGCCGCGGCTCAGACGTCCCGGCGGATCAGCTCGTCCAGCCCCGTGGGCGAGAGCAGGTACGGGGCGACCTCGAGCACGGTGCGCGCCCCCGTCTCCCCCTGGGCCTTCAGACGCGCGGCGGCACGGCCGTAGGCGACCTGCGCGGCGGCGGTGAAGTCGGGGTTGGACTCCAGCTCCAGCACGAACTCGACAGCGCTGCGCGAGCCGCCGAGGTCGCCCGAGGTGACGACGTGGCCGCCGTGCGGCATGCCCTGGTGGTCGCGCTCGAACTCCTCCTCGGAGATGAAGTGCACGGTGGTCTCGTACGGGGCGAAGTAGTCGGGCATCGTGGTGATGGCCTCGGTGATGGCCGCGTGGTCGGCCTCGTCGGCCACCACGTAGCACTCACGCACGTGCGCGGAGGCGCCGGTGATCTCGGCGCCCCGTCCGGCGCGGGCCTCGGCGATCGCCTCCTCGCTGGGGATCGTGTACTGCACGCCGCGCCGGACGCCGGGGACCCGCCGGACGGCGTCGGAATGGCCCTGCGAGAGGCCCTTGCCCCAGAACGTGTTCTGCTGCGGCTGCGGGAACAGCGCCGCGCCCAGCACCCGGTTCACCGAGAACAGGCCCGGGTCCCAGCCGGTGGAGATCATCGCCACGTGCCCGCCCTCCCGGGCCGCGGCGTCCATCTCGGCGCGGTGCCGCGGGATGAGCTGGTGGTTGTCGTAGGTGTCCACGGTGGTGAAGTGCCGCGCGTAGCCGGCCGCCTGCTCGGGGATGTCCGTGGCGCTGCCGAGGCAGAGGAACAGCACGTCGATCTCCCCGGCGTGCTCGGCGGCCCGCTCCGCCGGGAGCACGGGCGTGTCCGTGTCCAGGCCGGTGCGGCGCGAGAAGATGCCCACCAGCTCCATGTCCGGCTGGAGCTTCACGAGCTTCTCCACACTGCGGCCGAGGTTCCCGTATCCGACGATGCCGGCGCGGATGGTCATGTGCGTCCTCCTGGTGGGGTCGTGGTCAGGTCGGTCCCGCCAGCCTAGGCCCGGCGCCGCGGGGCGCCGAGTCCGCCCGCCGGACCGCGCAGCAGGAGCACGACGACGGCGACCAGCCCCGCCAACGCCAGCATGCTGACCACGTAGATCGGCCAGGCCCACGGGCTGTGGTCGCCCCCGCCGATGCCGTAGGTGTCCGCGAGCGCCATGCCCGGCCCGAACGAGGCCATGAAGTAGGCCGGAGACGCGGCGACGAGCGAGGCGAGGCCCAGGGCGAGGACCGCCAGCGGGTCGACCTCCTCGCGACGCCACGTGAGGAACCACAGGATCGCGGCCACACCGAGCCCGGCCGCCAGGATCACGGCCGGGAGGACGAAGGGGACGCCGAGCTGGCCCGCCGCGCTCAGGTCCGCGTAGATCCTCCCGAGGCCGCGGTCGCCGGGCGCGGCGGCCAACGGGTTGAGGACGAACACCTGCAGGGCCGCGAGCGCCGCGGCGGCGGCGATGACGCCCGGGACCACCGCGCCCGCGGCGAGCCGCACCCAGCCGGGCCGGTCGGGCAGGGCGAAGGGCGCCGTCGTCGGGCGGGGCCGGGCGGGGCGGGAGGACGCGGCGGGGCGACGGGCGGAAGGGGACATGCGGCCAGGCTAACCGCTCGCCTCCGCTGCAGACACGAGAGCCTCCGGCGCCATTTCGTCAACGACAGCGGCTGTGGAGGCTCCTGCGCCCCCGCCGTCTCGTCGACGAGCGCGGCGGGTGAGGTCAGCGCACGCCGGCGCCGGAGAGGGTCTTGGCCCAGGCCTCGATGGCGTCCCAGTCGCGGAAGTCGCCGTAGTGCTCGTTGCGGGAGAGCTTGAGCTTGAGCTTCTCCAGCCGGCCCAGGCGCTCCTCGACGAGCGCCCCGCGGAAGTACGCCACCTCGCGCGGGCCGTAGGACTCGAGCTTCTCCCGCACCGGCCGGGCCAGCTCGGGCGCGCCGCCGGAGGCCAGGATCACGAGCGGCAGGTCCGCCAGCTCGGCCCGACGGGTGTCGAGGAACGCCCGGGCGTCGGCGGCGAGCGAGCCCGTGTAGACCGGGGCCGCGACGATCACCGCGTCCGCCGTGGCCAGCCACGCAGCGGCGCCCTTGACGTCCTCCACCACGGTCGGGACGGCCTGCGACGTGCGCAGCACCTCCGCGACCCGCTCGGCGATCTCTCGCGTGGATCCGTGGGCGGACGAGGTGACGATGAGCGTGGTCATGGTGGGGCGCAGCCTTCGGGGTCGGGGGCGGACGACGCGCTCAGTGTATCCCGCGCAGGTCCAGGTCCAGGCGGGTCTCGGCGCCCTCCGGGGCCCGGTCCGGGGTGTGCACCGTGACCGGGATGCCCCAGTCCTGCTGGTACAGGTGGCAGGCGGCGTGGTCCGGGATGGGCTGCCCCTTCTCCCCGTCACACGCGGCGGCCCGGGCGGTGATGTGCAGGACGCCCTCCTCGACCTCGGGGTTCAGCCGCAGCGTCCGGTGCAGCCCCGTGGACGTGCCGGCGCCCTCGAGCAGCAGCTCCTCCGGGGACGAGGAGACCTTCAGCTGCGTGGGATCGCCCCAGCGGTCGTCCAGCTTCTGCCCCGTGGGCGCGGCGAAGCCGATCGTCAGGTCCAGGTCGCCGGCCACCACCGGGGTGCGGGGACGCTGCGTCTGCCGCGCGCCCTCGTCCACGGTGAGGAACTCCTCCGGCACCGCCAGCCGCGTGAGCCGGTGGGCGTTGGACTCGACCACCACGATCGCGGTGTCGTTCCCGTCCGCGTCGTGCTCCACGAGCACGTCCGAGGGCTCGAGCAGCCCGCGCGCCACCGTGGTCACCGTGGCCGGGACCGCCCGGCCCGCGGCGTCCTCGCCGGCCGGCGCGTACCGGCGGATCGCGCCGTTGTACGTGTCGGCGATCAGCACGGAGCCGTCCGGCAGGGCCGTGACGCCCAGCGCGTGCTGCAGGCGCGCGCGGTCCGCCTCCCCGTCCACGTGGCCGAAGTCGAACAGGCCCGCCCCGACGGCGGTCCCGACCTCGCGGCGCCCGTCCTCCCCGGTCCGCACCCAGCGCACCGCGGAGGTCTCCGAGTCCGCGACCCACAGCGTGCCGTCCGCGCCCACGGACAGCCCCGAGGGCTGCGCAAACCAGGCCCGTCCGGCGTCGCCGTCCAGCAGGCCCTCGAGCGCCGTGCCCGCGTGCACCGCGAGCGCGTCTGTGACGGGGTCGAAGTCGAAGAGCTGGTGCGTGCCGGCCATCGCGATCACCACACGCCCCAGGGCGGGGTGCCACACGACGTCCCACGGGGAGGACAGCGAGATCGCGGTCGGCTCCCCGGGCAGGTCCGCGAGGTCGACGGCGACGTCCCCCTCGTCGTCGACGGCGGCGGCCTCCTTGGCGCGCTCGGAGTCGATGAGCTTCTGCACGCCGTTGCCGGCGAGGGTGCTGACGTGCCCGTCCGACAGGCGCAGGCCCCGCAGCCGGTGGTTGACGGAGTCCGCCACGACGACGTCGTAGCCGACGCGCTGGGCGACGTCCTCGGGCAGCAGCGCCAGGCCCTGCGGCTCGTTGAACAGCGCCTGGTCCGGCCCGCCGTCCGCGTGGCCCTTCTCCCCGGGCGTGGGGAATGCGAGCTCGGCCTGGCCCGCGTCCGCCGTGGCGGGGTCCCCGCCGCCGAACGCGCGGAGCACCGTGGTCAGGTCCTCGGCGACCTCCAGGAGGCGGTGGTGGCCGGTGTCCGAGACGAGGAACGTGCCCGGGCGGGAGCCGCGGCCGCCGAGCGACACGGCCTTGCCGGGGAACGACAGGTCCCGGGCCACGGGGGCGGGCGGGACGTAGGGGCCCGAGCCGCGGTGCAGCGTGCCCTTGGCCTCGTGCTCGGCCACGAGCTCGCGCACGAGCCCGTAGAGCCCGGCCACGTGCCCCTCTCCGGACAGGTGCGCGGCGATGTAGCCCTCCGGGTCCACCACCACGAGGGTGGGCCACGCGCGCGCCGAGTACGCCTGCCACGTGGTCAGCTCGGGGTCGTCCAGCACGGGGTGCTCGATGGCGTAGCGCTCGACGGCGGCCGCGAGCGCGTCCGGGTCCGCCTCGTGCTCGAACTTGGGCGAGTGCACGCCCACCGTGACGAGCACGTCCGCGAACTCCTCCTCGAGCGGGCGCAGCTCGTCCAGGACGTGCAGGCAGTTGATGCAGCAGAACGTCCAGAAGTCGAGGAGGACGACCTTGCCGCGCAGGTCCTCGAGGCTCACCTGCTCGCCGCCGGTGTTCAGCCAGCCGCGGCCCACGAGCTCGGACGCGCGCACCCGGGTGGCCGCGCGCGGCACGGCGGCGGGGGCGTCAGCGGTCGGGGCGGGGTTCGGGGTCTGCGGTGCGGTCATGTCCACCATCATGACGCACGCCCCGGACGCGTCAGCCGTGAGCGGACGCCGGCGGCGTCACAGGGGGAAAGACGACGCCGCCGGGCGGGTCCGGCTCAGTCGGCGGCCAGGGCGGCGGCCAGCATCTCCTCGGCGATGAGGGTGAACTCCTTGCGCCCGGCCTCGGGCCGGCCCACGAAGGAGACCATCACCACGGCGTCGGAGGTGACGGCGGTGAGCACCTGGGCCGTGAGCTGGGGCTCGGACTCCGAGGCCACGGTCCGCTCCCACACGAGGGCGGACTGCGCCGGCGTGCCGTCGGACAGCGGCGCGTCGGAGACCTCGAGGCGGTAGTCGACGGTCGCGTCCCCCTCCTGCACGGTCATGGTCATCTCGCGGCAGTCGGCGCGCAGGGCGTTGACGGTCTGGATGTGGCGCTCGACGTCCTGGCGGCCCTGGCCCGTGAGCCGGGCGACCTCCACGGTGCCCGTGCCCGTGAAGGTGTCGGCGCCGACGTCCACGCGCGTGGCCTCGGCCTCGTCGAGGGCGATCGGGGAGAAGTCCAGGGCGGTCAGCGGCGCCTTGCACTGCGCCGGCTGCACGGTGGTCCGGTCCGCGTCCGCGCGCCGGTCCCGGGAGTCCTCGCGGGCCGCGTCGATCTCCTCCGCCGTGGCGGCCCGCTGCCGGACGAAGCCGAACGTGGCCGCACGCTCGGCCGCGGCCTGCGCCATGCGCTCGTCCTGACGGTCGCCCAGGCCGAGCCCCTCCGGGGCCGCCGACTCCGTGGGCGCCGCGGTGCCGGCGTCGCCGTGGACTCCGTCCGCGGGCGCGGACGCGGCGGCCGGATCGCCGTCCCCGGCCCTGCAGCCCGTCAGGGCCAGCAGGCCGGCGGCGACGGCGGCCGCGAGGCGCAGCCGACCACGCCGGGGCGCGGCCGGGCGGCCGAGGGGAGGGAGGAGGTCAGCGGACATCACGGGCCTCCTCGGGGCCGGTGGAGGAGTCACGGGCCACGGGCTCGGCGCCGCTCGGGGCGTCGGTGACCGGGGTGCCGTGCATGCGGGCGTACATCTCGTTCCAGCGGCGCAGCTCCGCGTCGCCGTCGCGGTCGGCCTGCCGGTCCAGCCGGACCGCGTTCTTGCGGTCGCTGCGATACCAGAGCACGGCCACCATCACCGCCATCATCACGGTGGGGAACTCGCCGATGCCCCACATCACCGCGCCGCCGATGCGCTGGTCCTCGAGGGCGGTGGGGCCCCAGTCGCGGCCCATGTTGCCGAACCAGGACGCCTGCATCAGGCCGGTGGAGGAGGTCATGGCGACGCCGATGAAGGCGTGGAAGATCATCGTGGCCATCAGCAGCACGAGCCGCAGGGCGTACGGGGGCCGGCGCGGCAGCGGATCCGAGCCGATCATGACCAGGGCGAACAGGAACCCGGTCAGCAGGAAGTGGACGTTCATGAACTCGTGGCCCACGTGGGTCTCCAGCGAGAACCGGAAGAAGTCCGTGTAGTAGAACACCAGGATCGAGCCGGCGAAGTTGACCCCCGCCACGATCGGGTTCGTGATGAACCGCCCCCACGGGGAGTGCACGATCCACAGGATCCACTCGCGCGGGCCGCGCGTCCCGTCCGTGCGGGACGGCAGGGCCCGCAGCGCCAGGGTGATCGGCGCGCCCAGGACGAGGAAGACGGGGCTGAGCATCGTCAGCGTCATGTGGCCCACCATGTGCGCGCTGAACAGGACGCGGCCGTACACGGCCGGGGACCCGGAGGTCGCCCACAGCAGCACGGCCAGGCCCGCGAGCCACGCGACGGTGCGCAGCACGGGCCAGCGGTCGCCGCGGCGGCGCAGCTGCCACACGGAGCGCAGGTACCAGAGGGTCAGGAACGCGATGATCGCGACCCACAGCCAGTCGAACCGCCACATCGTGATCCACCGGGCGCCCTCGAGGGCCGGCGGCAGCTCGTAGCCGGTGAGGATGCGGGCCGGGGAGGCGTCCGGCGCGAGCTCCTCCGGCACGGGCGGGGCCGTCCGGGAGAGCACGGAGGAGACGCCCATGACGGCGCCCATGATCACGGCCTCCACGGCGATGAGCTGCCACAGCAGGCGACGCGCGGGGGCGGGGCTGGGACGGTCCGGGCCGGCGTCGAGGCGGGGGATCACCCACCGGCGGTGCAGCAGGCCGATCAGGCCGAGGCCCAGGGCCGCCAGGAACTTGGCCGACACGAGGATGCCGTAGGGGCTCAGCAGCTGGGCCGGATCGTCCATGCGGATCGACGCGTTGACCACGCCGGACAGCGCCACCGTGACCAGGCCCAGCCCGGCGAGCACGGAGTAGCGGGTCAGGACCGTGTGCAGCAGGGGCGCCGGGCCCTGCCGGCGCAGGCTGCGGCCCCGCCCCTGCGCCCCGTTGGGCCCCACGAGGGTGTCCGAGATCGCGACGAGCACGAGCAGTCCGCCCACCCACACGACGACGCCGAGCAGGTGCAGGCCGATCGAGTTCACGGCGCCGGTGTGGTCGTCACCGCCCGCCGCGTGCCCGATCAGGGCCAGGGGCACGAGGGCGAGCATCGCCAGGATGCCGGTCCAGAACAGGCCGTTGTGGGAGCGGACGGCGATCGCCAACGTGGTCACGACGGCGGCGATCACGGTGACCCAGAACCACGCCTGGCCCACCGAGATGCCGACCACGTAGGCCGCCAGGCCGTCCGTGAAGCCCTGCCCCGCAGTGACGGGGATGCCGGCGAGATCCGAGTAGGACAGCACGCCGACGGCCAGCGCGGCCACCGTCCACACGCCGGCGCTGACGGCGGCGATCCGCATCACGCGGGTGAACGCGGGGTGCTCGGGCAGCGGTGCGGCGTCCGCGTCCTCGCGCCGCTGCCGGGCGGAGCGGTGCCACCGTTCCGTGCCCGCCGCGTGCGGCGGCAGGACCCCGGCCGCGAAGATCAGCGCCGCGATGGTCAGGGACATCGCCAGGTTGGAGACGAGCTCCCCCACGGGCACGCCCCAGCGGGTGATCCACCCCGGGTCGGAGAGCTGGCGTGCGGCGGTGACCCCGGTCAGCCAGCCGGCGGCGGCGAGGCCGGCGGCTCCCGCGGCGGCCACGAGCACCCAGATCCACCGGGGCACACCGACCGGCCCCGACGGACCGGGGCGGGCGGCGTCGTCGTTCTCGGCGGGGTGGCTGCCCCGGGCGGGGGCGGTGGCGGCGGACATGGGGTCCATCCTCTCAAAGCGTGCGGACGCCCGGCGACGACGGGAGCGGCCCCGCCGTCGTCGGGCCCCTGGGTCAGGCGAACAGGGCGTCGCCCACGAACCCGCCCTCGGCGCAGCCGGGCGGGATCGCGAAGACCGCCGAGCCGACGGGCACGGTCCACAGGTTCAGGTGGTCCGACTCGGCGAGCCGGGCCTGGACGGGGACGAACTGTCGGTCCACGTCCGCCTGGTAGGCGGCGAAGATCAGGCCGGAGCCCGCCTCCAGCGCCCCGCGCGGGTCGTCGTAGTTGTAGCTGCGACGCAGCATCCCGTACTCGGGCTCCTCCCCGCGGGCCCGCCGCAGGTGCGCGATGTCCGAGATGACCGGGAAGCCCGTGGGGCCGACGGCGTCGAAGTCCGGCTCGTCGTGCTCCTGCTCCCCCGTGAGGGGGGCGCCGGTGCCGAGGCGACGGCCGATGACCTTCTCCTTGGCCGGGCGGTCGAGCTCGTCCCACGTGTCCATGAGCATCTCGATGCGCCGGATCACCACGGACGTGCCGTCCGCGATCCACGGGGTGACGCCCACCTGCTCGGCGCCCACGCCCCACACCACGCGATCGAGGTGCGGGGTGTCCGCGGCCGGGTTGCCGGTGCCGTCCACCTGCCCGAAGAGGTTGCGCATGGTGGTGCCGGTGGGGTGGGCGCCGCGGGCGGAGCGGAAGCCCTCCTGCACCCAGCGCTCGGTGGCGAACGGCCGGGCCGCCTTGAGGAGCATGCGCCGGGCGTGGGCCACGGACATCCGGTCGTCGCCGCAGATCTGCAGCAGGAGGTCGCCGTCGCTGAACGCGGGGTCCAGGCGGTCGATCTGCTCGAACGCCGGCAGCGGGCGCAGCCAGGCCGGGGCCCGGTCCGGGGCCACGCGGCGGACGAGCTCCGGGCCGAAGCCGAACGTCACGGTGAGCCGCGCGGGGGCGGCGGCGAGCTCCGGCTCGGTGTCGGCGATCGTGGCGCGGCCCTGGGTCAGGCGCGCCGCGTCGTCGGTGAGCAGGCGCAGCATCCGCTCGATGCGCACCCGGTCCGCGTCCTCGCGCAGGTCGAGGGCGAGGAAGACGGCGTGGGCCTGGGCGGGGGTGTCGACGCCGGCCTGGCGCGGCCCGTGGAACGGCACGGTGTCCGTGCCCACGGGCGAGCTGACGGCCACCCGGGCGGCCTGGCCGCCGGGCTCGGCCCAGCCGGCCCGGCCGACGTCGCCCTCGATGCCGGTGTCGCCCATGACCTCGGACGGCGAGGCCCCCGCCCCGGGCGCGGTAGACGCGCCCGGGGCGGTCGAGGCCGACGCGTGGCCGGCGCCATAGCCGAGTGCCGTGCCCAGCAGGCCGCCGCCCACCGCGCCCGCCCCGAGGAGCAGGCCGCGGCGGGAGGGGCCCCCCGGGGCCGGGCGGGCGCCCTCGCGCCCGCCCGACCCGTGGTGGTCGTCCGGCCGGCCGGCGGGGTCAGTGGTCGGCATGGTCCTCCGATTCGTGGGACTCGCCACCGTGGTACGACTCGTTGGCGCCGGTGAAGGGCCGGACCACGGAGGTGACCTCGAGGGTGGAGCCGTCCTCCAGCTCGAGGTCGTAGGTCACGTCCTCACCCGGCTCGATCGGGTCGGTCAGGCCCAGGAACATCACGTGGTTGCCGCCCGGGGCGAGCTCGAAGCTCCCTCCGGCGGGCACGGTGAAGCCGTCGGGGCTCCGCTGCATCACCATCTGGCCGTCCTCGCCGGAGACCATCTCGTGGAGCTCGACCGTCTCACCCAGCTCCGAGCGGACGCCGACGACGTGCAGGTCCTGGTCCGAGGAGTTCTCGAGCATGCCGAAGGAGCCGGTCATGCCCTCCTCGGTGGCCTTCGTCCAGGGGTCGGTGATCGTGAGGCCGGCGGCCTGGCCGTCCGCGGTGGACGCGGCCGACGAGGAATCCGAGGCCGGGGCGGCGCCCGTGGCCGGCGCGACGCTCGAGGCATCCGACGCGCTCGGGGCGGAGCCGGCCTCGTCTCCGGCGCAGGCCGTCAGGCCGAGGGCGGCAACGGCGAGCACGGCGGCGGCGCCGAGGCGGCGAGGGGCGCGGGGGGAGGAGGTGGTCATGTCTGTGGGGTTCCTTGTCAGGCGGGCGCGCGACGACGCGCGGGGCGTGCGGGCGCGCGAGGGCGGGGCCGGTCCCCTCGTGGGGCCGGCCGGGGGTCAGAGGTCAGCGGCCGTCGTCGAGGTGGCCGAGCGCGCGGGCGCGGCGGCCCATAAGGAGGAAGGCCACCACGAGCACGGCCAGGCCGGCGATGCCGGCGACCCACACCCAGGCGGGCAGCGCGTCGGAGTCCGCGGGCTGCGCGGCGTCGGAGGCGTCCGCCTGCGCGGTCGCCTCGGCCGAGACGGCGTCGCCCTGGCCTGCCGCGGCCTCCGGGGAGGCGGCGATCGAGGCCCCGGAGACGGCGGAGCCGCAGCCCTGGGGCGCGGTGCCGGCGGCCGGTGCGGCCGGGTCGTCCACCGCGAAGTCGAACGAGCGCTCCTCGGAGTGCCCGTCCGAGTAGACGACGCGGTAGGCGACCTCGTAGTCGCCGTTGGGCAGCCCCTCGCACAGCGGCGCGGAGAAGGTGGGGCCGTCCACGGTGCCGGCGGCGGACTGCCACTGGTTGCGGTCGGCGTCGCGGACCTGCAGGAGGTTCTGGATGCCCTCGCCGTCGATCAGGTCGCCGCTGAAGGTCAGCGAGACCTCCGACGGCGCCGTCGTGACGGTCTCGTCGACCGCGGGGGCGGTGCGGATGAGCTCGTCGTGTGCGGCCGCGGGGGCGGCCCCGGCGACGACGAGGGCGGGCAGCAGGGCGAGTCCGGCGGCGGCGCGAGCGGCGCGGCGGACAGGGGTGGTCTGGTGATGCATGGTGGTGTCCTCACGGGTCTGCCGCGGTCCCGGACGGGAGTCGCGGGCGGACCGTTCCGAAGGGTCGTCGGGCGCGGTCGGGCCTCGAGACGCGGACGGAGCCGGCGTCCTCAGGCCGCGAGGGCGAACGGCGGGCCGCGCCGCCCCGGAGAGCTGAGGAGGGCGAGGGACGTCGCCGGCCGGAGCGCCGGCGGGACGGGTACACGGACGCGGGCCGGCGTCGGCAGGGGGCCGTGCGCGGCCGGCGGCGGGCAGACGGCGGCCACCACGCGTTCGGCGATGGTGAGCACGAGGGCCTCGCCGCGCCGCAGCGCCAGCACGGTGAGGACCGCGGCGATCACGTGGGCCGCGAGCATGCGCAGGTCGGTCAGGTGGCCGGTGGGGGCGCCGGACAGGGCCTCCCCCGACGCCAGGAGGGCCCCGGTGCCGGGACGGGCGTGGCCGAGGTGGGCCGGGTCGACGCCGGCGGCCGGCGCCACGGCGTGCCCGCCGGCGGCGAGCCCGTAGAGCACGTGGAACAGCCCCTGGGCGATCGCGACGGCCGCGGCGGTGCGCCACAGCGAGAGGGCGCGGCCCGCCAGGGCGGTGCAGAGCGGGGCGGCGAGGACGGCCGCGAAGGCGACCACGCCGACCTCGGGGAACCCGTGACCGGGCTCGGCGGCGGTGTGGAACAGCGCGGCCAGGGCGGTCATCGCCAGGGCCCCGGCCCAGCCCCGGGCCAGACGGGCCGGCCCACGCACGACGCGCGGAGGGGCGTCCTCGAGGCCGGACGGGGCCCACGGAGCGGCGGCGACGGCGCTGCGCATGCCACGACTCCTCTCCTGACGGCCCCGGCCCACGTCGGCCGGACGATCGTCCGCCCATCCTACGCGGCCGGAGACGACGACGGGCGCCCCACCCGAGGGTGGGACGCCCGTCCTGCGGCCTGCGGCGTGGGTCCGGGGACGCGCACCGCGACCGGGATCACTCGGAGGCGGCGGCCTTGAGCTTGGAGCCGGCGGTCACCTTCACGGAGTGGCCGGCCGGGATGGTGATCTCCTCGCCGGTGCGCGGGTTGCGGCCGGTGCGCTCCTTGCGCTCGGTGCGCTCCACGGCCAGCCAGCCCGGGATCGAGACCTTCTCGCCCTTCTTGACCTGGGCGGTGAACACCTCGAAGAGGGCGTCCAGCACATCGCTGACGGCGGCCTGGGTGTTGCCGGAGCGCTCGGCGACGGCGGCGACGAGTTCCTTGCGGTTCATGGCCATGGGTCCTCCCTATGGGACGTCGGTTACGGTTCCCGGGCCGTTCGGACCGGGCTGCCAGTTGTGAACGTACCACCTCTCCGCGGGCGAATCGCCCCCTGAACCGCGAGAATCCGCGATTTCCCGTGACCCGGGTGGCCCTCATCCCCGGGGCACGACGACGGCGGCGCCCCTCCTGAGGAGGGACGCCGCCGTCGCGGTGGTGCCGAGCGCCCGGAGACCGGGCCTCAGGTCACCAGGAGGACTTGGTCACGCCGGGCAGCTCGCCACGGTGCGCCATGTCGCGGAAGCGCACGCGGGAGATGCCGAAGCGCTGGAAGGTGCCGCGGGGGCGACCGTCGATGGCGTCGCGGTTGCGCACGCGGACCGGGGAGGCGTCGCGGGGCAGCTTCTGCAGGCCCAGGCGGGCGGCCTCGCGGGCCTCATCCGACGCGTTCGGGTCCACGAGGGTCTTGCGCAGCTCGAGACGCTTCTCGGCGTAACGGGCCACGATGGCCTTGCGCTGCTCGTTCTTGGCGATCTTGGACTTCTTGGCCATCTCAGCGCTCCTCTCGGAAGTCGACGTGCTTGCGGACCACCGGGTCGTACTTCTTCAGGGTGATGCGGTCCGGGTTGTTCCGGCGGTTCTTGCGGGTCACGTAGGTGAACCCGGTGCCGGCGGTGGACTTCAGCTTGATGATCGGACGAACGTCCTTGTCCTTGGCCATGTCAGAGCTTCACTCCCTTCGCGATCAGGTCCGCCACGACGGCGTCGATCCCGCGCACGTCGATGGTCTTGATGCCCTTGGCGGACAGCGTCAGCGTGACGTTGCGGCGCAGGGAGGGGACCCAGTAGGTCTTCTTCTGGATGTTCGGGTCGAACCGGCGCTTGGTGCGACGGTGCGAGTGGGAGATGCTGTGGCCGAATCCCGGCCCAGCCCCGGTTACCTGGCAGTGAGCTGCCATGATCACTCCTCGTGGCAAGTAGTAGTAAAAGGACGGGCGGAACCCGCATGGCGGCGAGCCGCGGACCTGTCCGCGGACACCTGTTGTGAGCCCCGCCCCGGGTGTGGACACCGCACTCTTACTGCGACTTCTCGAAAAGGGGGACCAGGCTGGGTGAGAGCCAACCGAAGTTCCTTATGGGATCGCTGGTGTGGACGGTGAGCCCCGGTCCGCCCTGAGGACGTCCCGGGATCCGGTCTGCGGGAGCGCGTTGCTTTTCCGACCCGCCGTCCGCCCGGTCACCTGACCGATGGAACGACGAGAACAACGCGGCGTGCGCCGTCCCACCTTACGCGAACCGTGGGCGTCGCTTCAACTCGACGGGGGGCGCCTGTGGTATGCGCACGGTCCTCGGCCCCCGGGGCCGCTCCGCTGGCCACGGCTCGGCGCGGCCACGGGCGCCGGGCCGGCCCACCCCTCCGGCGCGGATCAGGCGACCGACGCCCCCAGCAGCGAGCCCACCGCGAAGGTCAGGCCGAGCGCCAGGGCGCCGCCGAGGACGACGCGCACGGCCGCCCGCAGCGCGGGCGCGTCGCCGAGCCGGGCCCCGACCCAGCCGGTGACGGCGAGGGCCAGGAGGGTGACGCCGAACGTGAACGGGACGCGGAGGCCCACCGGCGCCAGGACGACCGTCAGGAAGGGCAGCAGCGCGCCCACGAGGAACGCGAGGAAGGACGCTCCGGCGGCGGCCCACGGGCTGACGACGTCCTCCTCCGCCATGCCCAGCTCCATGCGCAGATGCGCGGCGAGCGCGTCCTTCTCGGTGAGCTCCCGCGCGGCGGCCTCGGCCGTGGCCCGGCTCAGGCCGTCCGCCTCGTAGAGCTGCACGAGCTCCTCCAGCTCGCCCTCGGGATCCTCCTCGAGCTCACGGCGCTCCTTGGCGATCAGCGACTTCTGCGAGTCGGAGGACGAGGAGACGGACACGTACTCGCCCAGCGCCATGGAGAAGGCGCCGCCGACCACGGCGGCGGCGCCGGCCAGCAGGATCGGGGTGAGCGCCGTCGTCGCGCCGGCGACACCGACGACGGTGGCGGCGACGGACACGATGCCGTCGTTGGCGCCGAGCACACCCGCGCGGAGCCAGTTGAGGCGGGCATGCACGCCGCCGGAGGCGTGCGGCTCGTCGGGACCGCCCGGCGGGAGCTGATCGGCCAGGGGCGAGGACTGTTCAGACGTGTGCGACATGTCTCCATGGTCGCGGCGCGGGGCGGGGCGCGCCAGGCAGGTGAGGCGTTCCTTCGGACGGGGTGCCACGACACTCGCTCTTCCTGTTGCCAGGATTGTTCAACAACAGCTACCGTCTCCCCAGCGCCTCGTGACGCCCGTCACCTCGCCTGGCGCCCTCGACGAAGGTGACCACCGTGTCCCACGCAGACATCCCCCACGCCGGACCGGACGGCTCGACCCCCTCGGGCACCGCACCGAAGACCGACTCCCGTGCCGCGAGCGCCACCCGGCGCACCGCCCTGCTCGGCGCCATGTTCCTCATGGCCACCTCGGCCATCGGCCCCGGCTTCATCACGCAGACCGCCACGTTCACCGTCCAGATGGGTACCGCGTTCGCGTTCGCCATCCTGGTCTCGATCCTCATCGACATCGCCGTCCAGATGAACGTGTGGCGCGTCATCGGCGTCTCCGGCATGCGCGCCCAGGAGCTGGCGAACAGCGTCCTGCCCGGCCTCGGCTGGGTCCTCGCCGCGCTCGTGTTCCTCGGCGGCATGGTCTTCAACATCGGCAACATCGCCGGCACCGGCCTCGGCGCGAACGCCATGCTCGGCGTCGACCCCCTGATCGGCGGCGCCGTCTCCGCGCTCATCGCGCTGCTGATCTTCCTCTCCAAGCGCGCCGGTGTGGCCCTGGACCGGATCGTGGTGGCGCTCGGCGCCGTCATGATCCTGCTGATGCTGTACGTGGCCATCACCTCCGCCCCGCCCGTGGGCGAGGCCCTGCGCCAGTCCGTGATGCCGGAGGAGGTCGACTTCTTCGTGATCGTCACCCTCGTGGGCGGCACCATCGGCGGCTACATCACCTACGCGGGCGCCCACCGCATGATCGACTCCGGAGTGAAGGGCGTGGACGACGTCCAGGACATCACCCGCAGCTCCGTGGCCTCGATCCTCGTGACCGGCCTGATGCGCGCCCTCCTGTTCCTGGCGATCCTCGGCGTCGTCGCCTCGGGGGCGGTGCTGTCCAAGGACAACCTGGCCGCCTCCGCCTTCCAGGCCGCCGCCGGCGACATCGGCCTGCGCATGTTCGGCATCGTCCTGTGGGCCGCCGCCGTCACCTCCGTGATCGGTGCGTCGTACACCTCGATCAGCTTCGTCACCCGCTCCACCACCAGCGCCCGCACCCGCAACCTGCTGACGGTCGCCTTCATCGTGGTCTGCACCGCCCTCTACCTGGCGCTGCGCCAGGCACCGCAGACGCTGCTCGTGTTCGCCGGCGCGTTCAACGGCATGATCCTGCCGGTCGGCTTCGCCGCCCTCCTGTACGTGGCCTGGCGCCGCCGCGACCTGCTGCACGGCTACCGCTACCCCGGGTGGCTGCTCGTGATCGGCGCGCTCGCGTGGATCGTCTCCGTGTTCATCGCGGTGCGCGGGTTCATCCCCATGGTCGAGATGATCACCGGTGCCTGAGATGACCACGACGACGCCGCTGCCGCCGCTGGACGGCGCCACGACCCCCGCGCAGGCCCGCGAGCGCTTCCGCGCGGGGCTCGTGCGGCCGACGTCGGGGATCGCCGACGGCTACGCGCAGGCGAACCTCGTCTCGATCCCGCAGGACCACGCCTACGACGTCCTGCTCTTCGCCCAGCGCAACCCCCAGGCCCTGCCGCTGCTCGGCGTGTTCGAGGCCGGCGAGGTCAACGGCCCCGCACTGGACGGCGACGTCCGCACGGACGTGCCGCAGTACGTGGTGTACCGCGACGGCGTCGAGACGGACCGCCCCACGGATCTGCTCGACGTGTGGCGGGACGACCTCGTGACGTTCGTGATCGGCTGCTCGTTCACCTTCGAGTCCGCCCTGGTGGCCGAGGGCATCCGGATGGCCCACCAGGACGCCGGCGTGAACGTGCCGATGTACCGCACCACGCGGCGCTGCGCCTCGGCGGGCCGCCTCTCGGGCCCGCTCGTGGTCTCGATGCGCCCCCTCCCCGCCGACCGCGTGGCCGACGCCGTGCGCATCACCTCCCGCTACCCCGCGGTGCACGGCGCGCCCGTGCACGTGGGCGACCCGGCCGGCCTCGGGATCACGGACCTGTCGGCACCGGACTTCGGCGACGCCGTCGAGGTCCCGCAGGGCCACCTGCCCGTGTTCTGGGCGTGCGGGGTGACGCCGCAGGCGGCGATCATGGAGTCCCGCCCGCCGCTGGCCATCACGCACGCGCCCGGGCACATGCTCATCACGGACCTGCCGGACCGGATGTTCCAGGTCCCGTGACCGTCGGGGCCCGGGGAGGCGGTCAGTCCCCCACGGCGGCGAGGTGCGCCAGGACGAACTGCTCCGCCTCGTCCAGGTAGTCGCCGAACATGGCGTGCACCGCGGGGAGGTCGCCGGCCAGCAGCCGCTCCACGATCCACCGGTTGCGGTCCGCGAACTGCACGTGCAGGCGCGTCTGCTCGTCCATGGGATGGAACGCCAGGCGCACGCGGGCCTGCACCGACGCCATGAGCCGCGTGAGCTCGGGGGCGCCGGCAAGGTCCACGATGCCGACGTGGACGCGATGGTTGGCGTCGCCCAGGACCCGCGCGGGGGTGTCCGGGCCACCGGAGAGCAGGTCCTGGGCACAGCGCAGGTGGCGCGCCGCGCCGGGGGTGAGCTCGCCGTGCTCGAGGGCGCCGAGCTGGATCACCCGACGCGTGCGGTACAGCCCGCGCACGTCCTCCGGACCCGGCGCCGCCACGAACACCCCGCGGTGCGGCCGGCGCTCCACGAGGCCCTCCGAGGCCAGCATGGTGAACGCCTCGCGCAGGCTGTTGCGACTGACCTGGAGCTCGGCGGCCAGCGCCACCTCCCCCAGCCGCTCCCCCGGCACGAGCCCGGCCGCCGCGATCCGCTGCCGCAGCTGCGCGGCCGCGGCCACGGGAGCCGGCGCCGGGGCGGACTCCCCGTCACCGGCGCCGGGCGCGAGGTCGTCCCCGGTGACACCGTCGCGCGTCGGCACCCTCACGCCCCCAGCCGGGCGATCGCCTGGCCGCGCGTCACCGAGGCCGGGGTCTCGGCCACGAGGAGCTGGATCCGGCCCGCACGCGGGGCACGGATCGGCGTCTCCATCTTCATCGCCTCGACGATCGCGACCGTGTCACCCTCGGCCACCTCGGCGCCGTCCTCGACCTTCCACGAGGCCAGGGTGCCGGTGACCGGCGAGGCCACGGCGCCGTCGTCGTCGGGCTTCCCGGCGCCCGCGGCGTCAGCCGGGGCCGCGGCACCCGCACCGCCGCCGCCGAGGAGGGCCGCGTAGAGATCCGCGGGCAGGCCCAGGCGCACGGCGCGGCCGTCCAGCTCCACGGTGACGGAGGTGCGGCCGCCCGCGGGAACCTCGGCGCCCAGGTAGGGGGACTCGGCCAGCGGCTCGGCGAACTCGGACTCGATCCACGTGGTGTAGACGCCGAGGCGGTCCCCCGAGGTGAAGGCGTCCTGCTCGAGCACGGCGCGGTGGAACGGCACCACGGTGGGCACGCCGTCGATGCGCAGCTCGGCCAGGGCGTCGCGGGCGCGGGCGACGGCCTGGGCGCGGTCCTCGCCCCACACGATGAGCTTGGCGAGCAGGGAGTCGTACTCCCCCGGCACCACGGAGCCGGTGCGGACGCCCGAGTCCATGCGGACCCCGGGGCCGGTGGGGGCCTCGAACGCGTCGATCGGGCCGGGCACGGGCAGGAAGCCGTACGCCGGGTCCTCGGCGTTGAGTCGGAACTCGAGGGCGTGGCCGCGCGGGGTCGGGTCCTCGGGGATGCTCAGCGGCTCGCCGGCGGCGATGCGGAACTGCTCGCGCACCAGGTCCACGCCGAAGACCTCCTCGGTCACGGGGTGCTCCACCTGCAGGCGGGTGTTGACCTCCAGGAAGCTGATGAGGCCGTCCGGGGCCACGAGGTACTCGACCGTGCCGGCCCCGGTGTACCCGGCGGCGCGGCAGATCTCGCGGGCGGAGGTGTGGATGCGCTCGCGCTGCTCGTCCGTGAGGAACGGCGCCGGGGCCTCCTCCACGAGCTTCTGGTTGCGGCGCTGCAGGGAGCAGTCGCGGGTGCCGAGCACGGCCACGTGGCCGTGCTCGTCGGCGAGGACCTGGGCCTCCACGTGGCGGGGGCGGTCCAGGAAGCGCTCCACGAAGCACTCGCCGCGGCCGAACGCGGCCACGGCCTCGCGGACGGTCGCCTCGAACGCGTCCTCGACGTCGCCGAGCTCACGCACCACGCGGATGCCGCGGCCGCCGCCGCCGAAGGCCGCCTTGATGGCGATCGGCAGGCCGTGCTCCTCGGCGAACGCGCGCGCGGCGGCGGCGTCCGGCACGGGGCCGTCCGAGCCCGGCACGAGCGGGGCGCCCGCCTGCTGGGCGAGGGAGCGGGCGGTGATCTTGTCGCCGAGGGCGCGGATGGCGTCCGGCGACGGGCCGATCCAGGTCATCCCGGCGTCGATCACGGCCTGCGCGAAGTCGGCGTTCTCGGAGAGGAAGCCGTAGCCCGGGTGCACGGCGTCGGCGCCGGCGCGGCGGGCGGCGTCGAGGACCGCGTCGATCTTCAGGTAGGTGTCCGCCGAGGACGCGCCCGGCAGGTGGAAGGCCTCGTCCGCGACGGCCACGTGCAGGGCGTCGGCGTCCGGATCCGAGTAGACGGCGATCGAGGCGATGCCGTGGTCGCGGGCGGCGCGGGCCACGCGCACAGCGATCTCGCCGCGGTTGGCGATGAGCACCCGCGTGACGGGGCGGGCGGCGGGGGTGGTGGTCATGCGGGGGTCTCCTCGGAGGGCGATGCGGAGTCGACGACGGTCTCGGCGCCGGGGCGGGGATGGGGGACGAAGCGGACGCGGGCGCCCGGCGGCAGCTGGGCCGCCAGGCTGAGGTCCGCGCGGGCCACGACGCCGATCACCGGGTAGCCGCCGGTGACCGGATGGTCGGAGAGGAACAGGACGGGCTCACCCGAGGGCGGCACCTGCAGCGCGCCGCGCACGGCGCCCTCGGACTTCAGCTCGCCCTCCCGCACGCGCTCGAGCGGCGCGCCGTCGTCGGGGGCCGTGAGGCGCACCCCGATCCGGTCGGTCTGCTGGCTCACGTCCCAGTCCTGCGTGAACAGGCGCTCCAGGCCCGCCTCGCCGAACCAGTCGTCGCGGGGGCCGGGGACCACGCGCAGCACGGCCACCTGGCCGGGCGCGGGCATGGGGCGCAGCGAGGTCTCCGGGTCCCCCACCATCACGACGCCGGCCTCCGCCGAGGCGGGGGCGCCGGCGGCGGTCGGGCTCGCGGCGGAGGCGCCGGCGGCGCCCCTCGCATCCGGGCCGACGCGGCGGGCGAGGCGGTCCCCCGCCGTCAGCGGGGCGGGGCCGAGCCCGGACAGGGTGTCGGTCGAGCGGCTGCCGAGCACGGGCGGCACGTCGATCCCGCCCCGGAGGCCCACGTACACGCGCAGGCCGCCGACCGGCTCGTCCACCGTCAGCGTCTGGCCGTCCAGCACGACGAACGGCGCGCGGGCGGGCACCCGGCGCGTGGCGCCGTCGGCCGCGGTGATCGTCCCGCCGGCCTCGGCGCCGGCCAGGGCCATCACCTGGTGGCCGTGCGCGGTGAGGGTGAGGCCGCCCAGGACGGTCTCCAGCACCGCCTCGCGTGAGCGGTTGCCCACGAGCCGGTTCGCCTGGCGTGCCGCGTCCCGATCGGCCGCGCCGGACGCGACGACGCCGAGGTCGCCCAGGCCCGGGCGGCCCAGGTCCTGGACCAGGGTCAGGAGCCCCGGGTCCACGACGGTGACGCCGCGGCGGCCGGCCACGGACGGGAGGCCGGCCGCGGCGTCGGCGGGCGGGGTGGCGTCGACCGCCGCGTCCGTGCCGGAGGTGACGGACGCCGTCGGGCGCACGGGGACGTAGCGGACACGGTCGCCGGGCTGCAGCAGGGCGGGCTGCTCGCGGCCGAGGTCCCACAGGGCCGCGGTGGTGTGCCCGAGCAGCTGCCAGCCGCCGGGCGAGGTGCGCGGGTAGACGGCGGAGAAGGCCCCGGCGACGGCGACGGCGCCCGCGGGGACGGCCGTGCGGGGCGAGCTGCGGCGGGGCGCCTCGAACGGGGCCGCTTCGGAGGCGCAGTACATGAACCCCGGCGCGAAGCCGCCGAACGCGGCGAACCAGTCGGCCTCGCTGTGGGCCCGGATGACGCCGTCGACGCCGAGCCCGGTGAGCCGGCCGACCTCGGCGAGGTCTTCGCCGTCGTAGACCACGGGGATCTCGACGATCCGACCCCCCGTCACCTCACCGGCGTCGGGGGTGAGAGTGCTGACCCGCGGTGCGGCGTGCTCGGCGGCGGCCTGCGAGGTGAAGGTCACCAGGACGGTCGCGGCGGCGGCCATGACCTGGCGCTGGCCGTGTTCCGGGTGGGCCGTGAGGTGGGCGTGGACGGCCATGACGTCCTCGAGCGAGGCGCACTCGACGAGGAAGCCCTGGGTGCCGACCCAGCGGATCGGGCGGGCCGGCGGCTCGGCGGCGGGGTGATGTGGGGCGCTCATGCGAAGGCCTTGATGGCCACGCCCGCGCCCTCGAGCGCGCGGCGCACGGCCGCGGCCATGGCCACGGCGCCGGGCGTGTCGCCGTGCAGGCAGATGCTCTCGGCGTCGACGCGCACGTCCGTGCCGTCCACCGCCGCGACGACGCCCTCGGTGGCCAGGCGCACCATGCGGGCGGCGACGTCGTCCTCGTCGTGGAGGACCGCGCCGGGCTCGCGGCGGGAGACGAGCGTGCCGTCCGGGTTGTAGCCGCGGTCCGCGAAGGCCTCGGCGACGCCGCGCAGCCCCGCGGCGGCCGCCTTGTCCAGGGCGACGGAGCCGGGCAGGAGCAGCAGCGGGAGGTCGGAGCCGAACGCCTTGACGCCGTCGACGACGGCCTGGGCGTGCGCCTCGTGACGGACGATCGTGTTGTAGAGGGCGCCGTGCGGCTTCACGTAGCGGACCTGGCCGCCGGCCGCGCGGGCGAGCGCGTCGAGGGCGCCGATCTGGTAGAGGACGTCGTCGGCCAGCTCGGTGGGCGTGCAGTCCAGGAAGCGGCGGCCGAAGCCGGCGAGGTCGCGGTAGCCCACGTGCGCGCCGATCGTGACGCCGGCGGCGACCGCGTCACGGCAGGTCTGGGCGATCCCCGAGGGATCGCCCGCGTGGAAGCCGCACGCGACGTTGGCGGAGGAGACGGAGGGCATGATGGCGGCGTCGTCCCCCATCGTCCACGAGCCGAAGGACTCGCCGACGTCGGAGTTCAGGTCGATCTGCGGCGCGTGAGACACAGTGCAGTCCTCTCGGATCGGGCCCGGCTGAGGTGCCGGTCACACAATCTTGAGGCATGAGGGGGGATTGTTCAACAATCCTCGGCGCGTCCTCCTGGCGCCCACCCGCGCCGCACACCCCAACGCGGGTTGAGTTATCGCGGGTGTCCGAGCCCCGGACCCGCGATAACTCAACCCGCGTTGCGAGCCGGGCCGAGCGGCCTCACCGCAGCGGCGTGTGCTCCGGGTCCACGCGCTCGCCCTCGCGCACGGGCCCGGGCGCGGTGCCGCCACCCCACGGGTCCCCGCCGAACGCCTCACGCCCGTGCTCGCTCAGCCAGCTCGCCAGCTCCGGGCCCGCGGACACGATGCCCGTCGGGTTGATGTCCTCGTGCACCACGTAGTAGTGCTCCTTGATCTGCGCGAAGTCGATCGTGTCGCCGAAGCCCGGGGTCTGGAACAGGTCGCGCGCGTAGCCCCACAGCGCCGGCATCTCGGTCAACCTGTTCCGGTTGCACTTGAAGTGCCCGTGGTACACGGGGTCGAACCGCACCAGCGTGGTGAACAGCCGCACGTCGGCCTCGGTGATCCGCTCCCCCATCAGGAAGCGGCGCGTCGTCAGGCGCTCCTCGAGCCAGTCCATCGCGGTCCACAGCCGCTCGTACGCAGCGTCGTACGCCTCCTGCGAGCCCGCGAAGCCACACCGGTACACGCCGTTGTTCACCTCGGTGAACACGCGCTCGATCACCTCGAACATCTCGTCCCGCTCCGGCCCGGCGTCGGGGATCAGCTGCGGGGCGCCGTCGCGGTGGAACGCGGTCCACTCCGTCGAGAGGTCGAGGGTGATCTGCGGGTAGTCGTTGGTCACGACGCCGCCCGTCGGCACGTCCACGATCGCCGGCACCGTGATGCCCCGCGGGTAGTCGGGGAACCGCGTGAAGTAGTTCTCCTGGATCCGCTCGGTGCCGAGCACGGGGTCCTTCCCGCCCTCGTCGAGGTCGAAGGTCCAGGAGCGCTCGTCGTGGGTCGGCCCCGGGGTGCCCAGCGAGATCGCGTCCTCCAGGCCGAGCAGGCGCCGCACGATGATCGTCCGGTTCGCCCACGGGCACGCCCGCGCCGCCACGAGCCGGTAGCGGCCCGCCTCGACGGGCCACGCCTCGGCCCCCTCGGTGAGCCCGCCGCCCACGCGGCCGACCGTGGACGGCTCGGCCACGGGCAGGGCCCGCACGGCCTCCGGGTCCGCCACGATCCGGTCCGCGATGTAGTTCGTGTCCCGCGTGAACTCCGCCCCGGACTGCACGTAGTTGCCCGTGAGTCCCTCGCGCGTGTCGATGGTGCCGCGGTCCGCGGCCTGGCCGGTCTGCTGGTTCTCCATACACTCGAGCCTATGACGACGACCACCGCCACACCCGGCCCCACGCCCGCCCCGCTGGTGCGCTGCGTGACCGCCCAGAACCCCTCCCCGATGACCCTCGCGGGCACCAACACGTACGTGGTCGCCGCACCGGACTCGGATGCGGCCGTCGTGGTGGACCCGGGCCCGGAGGACGACGTCGCCGCCCACCTCGAGCGCGTCCGTGCGGCGGCCGAGGGGCGCCGGATCGCGCTCATCCTGGTGACGCACCGGCACGCCGACCACACCGGCGGGGTGGACGCGTTCCACGCGGCCACGGGCGCCCCCGTGCGCGCCGCGGACCCGGACTGGTGCCGCGGCGGGGCCGCCGTCCTGACGCCGGACGAACGGATCGACGTCGCCGGCACCCCGGTGCTGGCGTGGCACACCCCGGGCCACACCTCGGACTCCTACTCGTTCGCCGTCCCGGACGCGGGCGCGCACGGCGCGGTCATCACGGGCGACACCATCCTCGGCTCGGGCACCACCATGCTCGACCACCCGGACGGCACCCTCACCGATTACCTGGCCAGCCTGCGCCGCCTCGAGGCGGCGGGCCCGCTCACGGTGCTGCCTGCGCACGGGCCCGTGCCGGAGCCGCTGGACGTCGTCGCCCGCGACTACCGGCACCACCGCGAGGGCCGCCTGGAGCAGATCCGCGCCGCCCTGGCCGCGCTGCCCGAGACCGAGGCGGCGACGATCACACCCGAGGACCTGGCCCCGCGCATCTACCCCGGCCTCACCGGCACCGTGGCCCGCGTGGCCGTCCAGACGGTGGCCGCGCACCTGCGCCACCTGCGCGAGGGCTGAGCCCCTCCGCCGCGGGCCCGGTCCGCACTACGCTGACCTCAGACCCGTCCCCTCGACCCCGCGGAGGCACCCCATGACCATCCTCGTCGGCTACGCCCCCTCGAAGGCCGCGGACGCCGCTCTGGACACTGCCCTGGACATCGCCCGCTCCACCGGCGAGCACGTGGTGGTGGTCAATGCGGGCCCCGGCGGCGAGCACCGCACCAAGTCCCTCGTCACGGAGGAGCAGCAGCGCGGCGTGCAGGCCCGGTTGGACGCATCCGGCGTGACGGCCGAGTTCCGTCAGTACGCGCGTGGCCGGTCCACGGTGGAGGAGATGAAGGACGTGGCCGCGGAGCTGGACCCGTCCATCGTGGTCATCGGCGTGCGCCGCCGCGGCGGCTTCGGCAGGTTCGTCATGGGATCGGTCTCGGACGAGCTGCTGCAGGAGATCGATCAGCCGGTGCTGTGCGTGAAGGAGTACCGGCAGTACGGGGACCACACGCCCGAGGCCGTGAGCCACGTCGCCGAGACGGACCCGGGCACCCACGGCCTGCCCGCGTCCGAGCCGATGGCCGAGCGGCGTCGGCTCACGCCCGTCGATCCCGGGGACCCGACGCTCGAGCGCTGAGCGCTCCCGCCGGGCCTCAGTCCTCGTCGTCCTGACGGCGGCGCGTGACGGCGTCGTCGAGGGGGCCGGCCGCCTGGGAGCCGGTGCCGCTGCGCCGCCCGGCCTCGTCCGCCGCCGCGGCCTCCGCCGCCTGCTTGGCCTGCTGCGCGCGCCGCTCGGCGAACGCCTCCTCGCCCGGGCCGGCGAGTTCGCGGTTGCGCTGCACCGCCGTCATCGAGCCGGTGTACAGGCCGGAGTGGTCGCCCACGCGGGTCAGCGGTGTGGTGAGGGTGTCCGGGCGCGGATCGGCGCCGTCGACGCGCGGCAGCGGCGCGGTGCGCGGGCGCGGCTCGCGGGCCGCCACCCCGGAGCCGTCCGGGCCCGGCTCGCCCGTCCGGTCGCCACCGCGGGCCGCCGCGTCGGAGCCCTCGGAGGCGGGCGCCGCGTCGTCGTGGGCGGGGTGCCGGTCCACCATGCGCTGCACCACGATGCCCTCGGGGTGCTCGTGGCGCAGGAAGGCCACGAGGTCCTCGCGCACGAGGCAGCGCAGGTCCCAGAGGTCGCCGGAGTTGCGGGCGGAGACCACGGCGCGGATGCGCACGACGCCGCCGGTCGCGTCGGTCACCTGCAGCGCGTGCTCGCGCCCGTCCCACAGGTCCGTGGACTCGAGCAGCTGGGTGAGTCGTGCGCGCAGCGCATCCATGGGCACGCGCCAGTCCACGTCCAGCTCCACGACGCCGGAGACCTCGGCGCCCACCCGCGTCCAGTTCTCGAACGGCTGGGTGGTGAAGTGCGAGGACGGGTAGACCATGCGGCGGCCGTCCCAGAGCTTGAGCACCACGTTGGACAGGGTGATCTCCTCGACGGTGCCGAACACGCCCTCCATGTCCACCACGTCGCCCACCCGGATCGCGTCCGTGAAGGCGAGCTGGAAGCCGGCGAACACGTTGGTCAGCGTGGACTGCACGGCCAGGCCGGCGATCACCGAGATCACACCGGCGGAGGCGAGCAGGCCGGCCCCGAGCGAGCGCACCTCGGGCACCCCCAGCAGGACCACGGCGACGGCCACCACCACGATCACCGCGTTGAGGATGCGCCGGATCAGGATGGTCTGCGTGCGGATGCGTCGCTCGCGGCGGTGCTCGACGCGGGTCTCCTGGTAGCGGCCGAGGATCCCCGCCTCGATCACGCCGACCAGGCGCCACGCGGCCCACGCGCCCGCCGCGGCCACGGCGATGAGCATCAGGAACGACGCCGGCCGGTACCAGGTCTGCTCCTCGGCCATGACCCCGAGCCAGATCCGGGAGGCCAGCAGGCCGGCGGCGACGGCGGCCGGCAGGCTCAGCCGGGCGGCGCCGTGCTGGAACGCGGGGCGGCGCACGAGCACGACGCGTGCCACCTGCAGGGCCAGGTACACGACCGCCGCGCCGATGGCGAACGCCATCAGCACGGTCAGCAGCGTCCCCCATTCCACGCCGAAGGCCCGCGTGGTGGCGGCCGCCCCGTCCTGGATGTCCCCCTCCACCCCGGACGGCACGGTCTCGCCCGCCAGGAGGCGGTCCAGGGCGGTCAGCAGGGGCGGGGTCGCGAGGGCGGGCAGGACGGGGAGGACCATGACGACAGTCTGACACCCGCCCCCGGACGCACCCCGGAGAAGAGCACAATGGAGCCTGACCGTCCGCGCGGTCCGGGCCCGGCCGTCGTCGCGCCCCGTCCCGCCGGCCCGCCGCCGCCCCTCTGGAGGAATCCGTGCTCTCCGTCACCGACCTGCGCCCACTCGACACCGCCACCGCGGACCTGTCCCGCATCATCCCGCGGGCGAACGTGGACGTGTCCTCCGTGGTGCCGGTGGTCGCCCCGATCATCGAGCGGGTCCGCCACGGCGGCGAGCAGACCCTGCTGGAGCTGGCCGAGCGGTTCGACGGTGTCCGTCCGCCGGCCCTGCGCGTGCCCGCGGAGGCGCTCGAGGCCGCCCTGGCCGGGCTCGACCCGCGGGTGCGCGCCGCCCTGGAGGAGTCGATCCACCGGGCCCGGCTCGTGCACGACGCCCAGCACCCCCAGGACTCCACGGTCGAGCTCGGCGAGGGCGCCGTCGTGGAGAACCACTGGATCCCCGTGGGCCGCGTGGGCCTGTACGTGCCCGGCGGCCGCGCCGTGTACCCCTCCTCGGTGGTGATGAACGTGGTGCCCGCGCAGGCGGCCGGCGTGGGGAGCCTCGCGGTGACCTCGCCCCCGCAGCGGGACCACGGCGGCCTGCCCCACCCCACCGTGCTCGCCGCGTGCGCGCTGCTCGGCGTGGACGAGGTCTACGCGGCCGGCGGCGCCCAGGCCGTGGCCATGCTGGCGCACGGCGTCCAGGACGACGACGGCGGGTGGCTCTGCGCGCCCGTCGACCTGGTGACGGGGCCCGGCAACGTGTACGTGGCCGCCGCGAAGCGCGCCCTGCAGGGCGTGATCGGCGTGGACGCCGAGGCCGGGCCGAGCGAGATCGCCGTGATCGCGGACGGCACCGCCCGCGCCGACTGGGTGGCCGCGGACCTGATCAGCCAGTCCGAGCACGACCCGCTGGCCGCCTCCGTGCTCATCACGGACTCCGAGGACCTGCTCCGGGACGTGCTGGCGGCGATCGAGGCGCAGGTGCCCGGGGCGTTCCACGAGGACCAGATCCGCGAGGCCCTCACCGGCCCCCAGTCCGGCGTGCTGCTGGTGCGGGACATGGACCAGGCCGTGGAGGTCTCCGACCGCTACGCCACCGAACACCTCGAGATCCAGACGCGCGACCCCGAGGCCCTCGTGGGGCGCATCCGCAACGCCGGCGCCGTGTTCGTGGGCCCGCACGCCCCCGTGCCGCTGGGCGACTACTCGGCCGGGTCCAACCATGTGCTCCCCACCTCGGGGACGGCCCGGCACTCCTCCGGTCTGAACACGGTGACGTTCCTGCGCCTGCAGCAGCGCATCCGCTACACGGAGACCGGGCTCGAGGAGGTCGCGGACGGGATCGGCGTGCTGGCCGAGGACGAGCGCCTGCCCGCGCACGGCGCCGCGATCCGCGCCCGCTTCGCGTGAGGGGGCGGGCGTGAGCGGCGTCCGCATCGACGCGTGGCTGTGGGCCGTGCGGCTGTACAAGACCCGGTCCGCGGCCACGGCGGCCGTGCGCGCAGGCCACGTGCGCATCGACGGCGAGCCCGTGAAGGCGGCGACGCCCGTCGTCGTCGGGAACCGGGTGCGGGTGCGCCAGGACGGAGGTGAGCGGATCCTCGAGGTCACGGGGCTGATCGCCAAGCGGGTGGGCGCCCCCGTGGCCCGGCAGCAGTACGTGGACCACTCCCCGCCGCCCGTGCCGCGTGAGCTGCTCGCGGTGCCGTACCGCGAGCGCGGCGCGGGCCGGCCCACCAAGCGGGACCGCCGACAGCTGGACGCGCTGCGGGGCCGCGACCGACGCTGAGCGTCTCAGTCCTCCCCGATCCGTCATCCGCCGTCGTGATGGCGGCCTCATGCGGAGGGTGCGGTCAGCACCATCCGGAACGGCTTGTCGTTGTCCACCGTGGCGGTGAACGTCATCGGCCCCGCCTCATCCACGGGGGGAGTCGCCGCCGACCAGCCGCCGCACAGCGCCTCCGATCCGGCCATCCAGGTCTTCGTTCCCCCGCCACCCCGTGAGGTCAGGATCTCCGTCTCACCGGTGGCATCCGAAGGACACAGCACGATGACCCGAAGGACCGCACCCTGTTGGGCGTCCACGGTGATCTGCTGTGTGCCCGTCCCGACCGCCTCCTCCAGGACGGACTCCTTCTCCGGGTCGAGATGGCCCGCATCCGGATGCCGGCGCGTGTACTCGACCAACGTCATCCCGTCCTCCTCGAACAGCGCGGCGGGGAGTGCTTCTTCACCGGCGGGTGACGACGCGGACGAACCGGTGGCGGAGGCCGACCGGGTTGCCGAGGGGGCCGCTGACGTCACGGTGACGGAGGACGCCGCAGCGGTGGATGCCTTCGCGGTGGAGGAGACGCTGCCCGGGGAAGCGGAGCATCCCGAGATGGCGATACCGAGGAGAGCCGCGACGACCACGGCGGCCGACAATGCCGCACGCTTCTTCTCGATGTCCATCCGCATGATCCGATCCCTCTCAGAGAACCGATTGCGGGGCCGCGGGCTGCGGTCTCGAGCCCCCCTCTCGAGTGGCTTGATCCTGGCTGGCGATGCGCGGTGTGTCAAGCATCACATCGGGCAGCTCGGATGACGCCGCGCGACCGCCGCGCTTTGACCACCCCACGGACCCCTCCGTATGCTGATCCCCAGAATCACGAGTTCCCGTCATTCACGGCCCTGGCCGGCGGGACGGCAACCCTCTCACGCAGTAGTGGGGTGCTCCAGGTGATGATTCGGCCCCTCGGACACCCCGACGGGCAAGTACCGCGCCTCCGCGGATCCGGGCGATCCGCGTTCCCGCCTTCTGCGGAGCCGCGCCAGTCATCGGAAGAGGACGCGCGCCATGACCCTGACCCACGAACCCCACACCGCCACGTGGGACACCGACCTGTCCCTCGGCAACCTCCGCTCCGGCCTCTCGGCCTTCCCCACCGGGGTCGTCGCGCTGGCAGGCCTCGCCGACGGCGTCCCCGAGGTGATGGTGTCCTCGTCCTTCGGCGTGGGCATCTCCTGGGAGCCGGCCCTCGTGTCCTTCTCCGCACAGAACAGCTCCCGCACCTGGCCGCGCCTGCGCCGGGCCGGGGCGATCGGCGTCTCCCTGCTCGCGGCGGACCAGACGCCGCTGTGCCGTCAGCTGGCCTCCCGCGAGGGCGACCGCTTCGCCGGTCTGGACGTGCACCGCAGCCCGCATGACGCCCTGCTGATCGGGGGCTCCTCGCTCTGGCTCGAGACGCGAGTGCACGCCGAGGTCCCGGCGGGCGACCACACGGTGGTGCTGCTGGAGGTGACGGCCTTCGCGGATCACACGGACGCCGCTCCCCCGGCCGCCCTGCACCGCAACCTCTTCCACGGCCTGCGCGCGCTCTGAGCGAACTCCAGGTGAACAATCGGGCCCCTGGTTCCCGGTCGGCGAGATCCGTGCAATGATGGAGCCTGAAGTTGATCAAGCTGTATCCCGCCATCTTCACTGCTCGTCAGCCCGGCATCGCCGGCGTCGATGAGTGTTGGGCAAGCGGTTCAGTCTCGCCGCTTCACCCGCGTCCCACATCCGGGCCGCGGTCCAACACCGCCACCGCACCGCGGGGGCACATCGAAAGGACACCATCATGGCTGTCGGTACTGTCAAGTGGTTCAACGCTGAGAAGGGCTACGGCTTCATCGCCCCCGAGGACAACTCCGCGGACGTGTTCGTGCACTTCTCCGCCATCCAGGGCAACGGCTTCAAGGAGCTCCAGGAGAACGACCGCGTCGAGTTCGAGACCCAGGACGGCCCCAAGGGCCTCCAGGCCGCCAACGTGACGAAGCTCTGATCTTCGCCTGACGCACGGCTTCCGACGCCCCCGGTCCACACGGACCGGGGGCGTCGTCGCGTGTCACGCGTCTGCGCCGCGCCGGCCCACGTGGCGACGCAGCAGCAGCACCACGCCCAGGGCCAGCAGATACCCGGCCGCGACGACCGCGAAGCCGGCCCGGTAGTCGCCCGTGACGTCGCGCAGCAGGCCCATCAGCAGCGGGCCCAGGGCGAAGCCGGCGTACATGCCCATCGAGTTCGCCCCGGTCGCACGGCCCAGCCGCTCGGCCGGCACCTCGCTCAACAGGCCCGCGTTGATCACCACGTTGGCGCCCAGCACCGTCAAGCCGTGCACCGCGGCGCCCACCCACAGCAGGGCCGGCAGGTCCAGCAGGTCCGCGGCGAGGAACACCACGACGCCGGCCACGGCACCCAGGCAGATCACGGTCAGCAGGGTGGTGGGCCGGTCTCCGGAGCTCATCCGCCGACTCCACCCGATCCGGGAGAGCACCCCCACCACCCCGGACACGGCCGCCGCGGCGCCGCCGGCCACGAGCGTCATCCCCAGCGTCTCGACGGCGAACAGCGGCAGGTAGGTGTTCGTGGCCTGCATGCCCAGGCCGGTGAGGAACGCGATCGCCGCGGAGAACCAGACCGTGGCCGGCAGGGGCGAGGTGTCCCGCCGTCGTCGCCCGCCGACGGGGCCGGTGGCCGGCGGCGGCGCCCCGGGCAGCGGCGGGGCGGCGACCAGCGCGAGCACCCAGAGCGCCCCGATGAGCACCGCGGCCCCCAGCGCGGCGCCCGTCCAGCCGAGGGCGAGGGACGCGGCCGGGAAGAACAGGCCGCCGACCAGCTGGGCCGCCTGCACGCCGGACTGCTTCACCCCGACCCACCCGATGCGCCTCTCCGGCGGCACCACGGTGCGGATGATCCGGTTCGTGGTGGGGTTGGAGATGGCCTGCGTGACGCCCGCGACGGCGGCCGCCGCGTACAGCACGGGCAGGGACGGGGCGACGGCGCCGAGCACGAGCGCCGCGGCGGTGCCGCCGAAGATGATGCTCAGCTGCGCGCGGGCGGACAGGCGGTCGGCGACCCGGCCGAGGCCGAGGGAGGTGACGGCGGCCGCCGCGAACACGACCGTCATCACGGTGCCGAGCTGGCCCGAGGTGACGTCGAGCCGCTCCATCACGACCGTGGAGGAGGCGGAGACGCCGTAGTTGAACAGGGGCCCGGCGCCCATCGCCGCCAGCAGCACCCACAGCAGGGCCGCGGAGGGGCGGCGAGCGGCGGGGGCGGGCAGGGTCACGGCCCCAGGCTACGACCCCTCACGCGACGAGGCGGGAAATCTATCTCATGGGCGCCCGGGGGCGTCGTGTGAGGTGGATTTCCCGCCTCGAAAGCGGGGGTGACTGCGGGGGTGGGTCAGCCGACGCGGCCCTCGCCGCGGTGCTCGCCCTCGACGCGGCCGGTGGTCCCCCGCTGGGTGACCTCCTCGCCGTCCTGGCGCTCGGGCCGCTCGCCGGCCTCCGCCGGCAGGCCCTCGTTCTCGTCGGTGGGCGTCTCGCCGGCGGTGGCGGCGGGTGCCGGATCCTGCGGGGCCCGACGACGGCCGCCGTGCGGGGACAGCGACTCACCCTCACCCAACGAGCTGACGCGCGGCATCGGCGACGTCGTCAGCGGCACGGACTCGGTCTGCCGGGCGTCGACGAGCGTGGAGCCCGTCCCGGAGATGGGGGAGCCCTGCACGGGGGCGCCGGCCGCCTTGCGGCCCGGGATCAGCAGCTCGGAGCGCCACTCGGGGTCGCGCTCGGTGAGGTAGTCCACGCGGGCGTGCTCGCCGAAGTGGTCCGCGTCCGCCTCCTCCCAGTCCATGGCCCAGCCGGCGGGCGGGTCGTTGAGCAGCTCGTCCGTGCGCAGCCAGTGGTAGATGGACGCGTACGAGCGGGTGCTCAGGTGGTCCACGCGGCGGCGCAGCATGCGGGTGTTCAGCTGGGACGGATGCGTCAGGCCCATGGACGCCATGATCTGCACGGCCTCGCGCACGGTCAGGCGGTGGTAGTTGAAGACGCGGTTGCCCTTGTCCTCCACGTCGAGGGCGCGCATCAGACGCGGGTCCTGCGTGGCCACCCCCACGGGGCACTCGTTCGTGTGGCACTTCTGCGCCTGGATGCACCCGGTGGCCATCATCATCGCGCGGGCGGACATGGTGAAGTCCGCGCCCTGGATCAGACGCTTGACGATGTCCGAACCGGTGGCGACCTTGCCGGCCGCGCCGAGCTTGATCATGTGGCGCAGGCCGGTGCCCACGAGCGCGTTGTGCACGAGCATGAGGCCCTCGGTCAGCGGGGTGCCCACGCGGTCCGAGTACTCGAGCGGGGCGGCGCCGGTGCCGCCCTCGGAGCCGTCCACGATGATGAAGTCGGGGGCGATCCGCTCCTCCCAGATGGCCTTGGTCATGGCCAGCACGTCCACGCGGGAGCCCACGCAGAACTTGATGCCGATCGGCTTGCCGTCCGAGAGCTCACGGAGCTGCTCGATGAACCTGACCATCTCGCGCGGGGTGCGGAACGCGGAGTGGGACGCCGGGGACAGGCAGTCCTTGTCCATCGGGATCTCACGGGCCTCGGCGATCTCGGGGGAGATCTTCTCCTTGGGCAGCATGCCGCCCAGGCCGGGCTTCGCGCCCTGGGAGATCTTGATGGTGATGCCCTTGACCTCGGGCAGCAGCGCCTTCTCGGCGAACTTCTCCGGGCTGAAGGTGCCGTCCTCGTTGCGGCAGCCGAAATAGCCGGAGCCGATCTCCCAGAACAGGTCCGCGCCGTTGCCGCGGTGGTACTTGGTGAGGCCGCCCTCGCCGGTCTCGTGGATGAACCCGCCCAGGCCGGCGCCCTTGTTCATGGCGATCACGGCGTTGGCGGAGAGGGAGCCGAAGGACATGGACGAGATGTTCATCAGCGAGATGTCCACGGGTCGGCGGCAGTCCGGGCCGCCGATCCGCACCGTGGGGGGCTCCTCCGGCGGGTTGACCGGGGCGGTGGAGTGCAACAGGAACTCGTAGCCGATCTCCGAGGTGTCCCGCTCGGTGCCGAACGCCTTGTGGCTGTCCAGTCCCTTCGCACGGGCGTAGACGATCGAGCGGGTGTCCCGGTCGAACGGCTTGCCGTCGAAGTTGCGCTCGATGAAGTACTGCTGGATCTCGGGGCGGATCGACTCCAGCAGATACCGCATGTGGCCGAGCACGGGGTAGTTGCGGAGGATCGCGTGCCGCTTCTGGGTCATGTCCCACACGGCGAGCACGAGCAGCGCCACCAGGAGCACCGCCAGCACCCACCACGCGCCGCCGCCGATGGCGGCCACCAGCACGACGACGAGCGCGGCCAGCGAGAGGGTCGCGACGATCAGGAGTCTGTTGTTCACCCGACCATCGTGCCCTATATCACTCGAACGTTCATCCTTGCCGCACTGTGTCGAGGTCCCACGTGTGGGGCAGGGGCGTCCGGGCCGACGGCAGGGCCACGCTGCGCCGCCACTCGTGCAGCCACTCCGGCGGCGTCGGCTCCCCCGCGAGGTCGTGGCCGGCCGCCGCCGCGATCGCCCGGACCTCGTCGTTCTCCACGGGGCGGCCGTCCTTCTTGCGCAGGCGCGTGCAGATGTACGCGCGCACCGCGACGTCGCCGTCGACCACCACGCGCTGCTCGAACCACACCGCGCGCTCATCCAGGCCGATCATCCGCGTCTCCACGTCGAACCGCTGCCCCAGGGTCACCGAGCGGCGGAACGCGATCTGCTCGGCCTGCACCACGGGCGTCCAGTGACGACGCCGGATCTCGTCCCACAGGCCGGTGCGGACCATCGCGTCGAAGCGGCCGAGGTCGAACAGCCCGAAGTACTGGCCGTTGTTGACGTGCAGGGCCATGTCCACGTCCGTGGGCAGGGCGCGCATCGGCAGCGTCGTCGGCTCCCAGAGTCCGGCGCGCGGGCGGCGGCGGGCGCGGGCGACGACCCAGATCGTGCGGGGGATCAGATGCATCGGAGGTTCCTCCTCGGGGTCACAGGACCCCCTCGGTCAGATGGTCCGGCGTGCCGAACCGGTGGGCGGTCACGGACACGGCCTGTTCGTGCAGGAACGGCAGCAGCTCCACCTCGCCGGCGCTCACCACGGGGCCAGCGTAGACCGCCACGTCGGGGGTGTCGCCGAGCGCCGCGTGCAGCGCGCTCCGCGCCGCCTCGGCCGCCTCCCGGTCGCCGGTCCAGTCGGCGACGAGCCGGATCCGTGCGTCGCCGCCGCCCTCCGCTGCGGGCGGGATGAGGGCCAGCCGCCGGGCGCGGTCGTGGAACGCGGCGTCATCCTCGACGACGACGTCCACCGGCGCGGCCGTGCCGGCACCCTCCGTGCGGGCGGACCGGACCAGCTCCTCCACCCGGCCGCGCACGGCCTCGGCCGAGAGTCCGTCCACATCGGGCCCCTCCGCGGTGGGGGTCGGGCGCAGGCTCACGGTCATGGGCGCCCCGGCGCGCAGGCCGGCGGAGACGATGCGCAGCAGGTGGTCGGCGGGCCCCGAGTGCCGCCGCACGAGGACCGGGGTGGGGACGTGACGCAGCACGTTCCGCTCGGCCTCGAGCGCGGAGACGTCCGTGGCCACCCCGAACACGGTGGTCCACGCGTGGGTGTCGAGGGCGCGGGCGGTCTCGAGCCAAGACGCGCCCGCACCGTCGGCCTCGGCCCCGGGCCGCCCCTCTCCCCCGGCCCACGTGGGCGCGTCCTCCCAGTCCACGAGGCCGTGCAGGTAGTGCGGCCCGCCGGCCTTCGTGGTGGGGCCGACGACGGAACGCTTCCAGCCGCCGAAGGGCTGGCGGCGCACGATGGCCCCGGTGATGCCGCGGTTCACGTAGAGGTTGCCGGCGCGCACGCCGCGCAGCCACACGTCGATCTCCTCCCGGTCCAGCGAGTGCAGCCCGGAGGTGAGGCCGTAGTCCACGGCGTTCACGATCCCGATGGCCTCCTCGAGCGTCTCGGCCGTCATCACGGCCAGCACGGGGCCGAAGTACTCGGTGAGGTGGGCGTCGGCGCCGGGGCGTACGCCGGATCGGATGCCCGGGCTCCACAGGCGACCCGTCTCGTCCAGCTGCCGCGGACGCAGGGCCCACCGCTCCCCCGGGCCGAGCTCGGTGAGCCCGCGGCGCAGCTTCTCGCCTGGGGCCTCGATCACGGGGCCCATCTCGGCGCGCGGGTCCGCGGGGTGCGCCACGTGCAGGGACGAGGCGGCGTCCAGCAGCTGCCGGTGGAAGCGCTCGGAGGTGCCCACGGAGCCGACGAGCACCACGAGGGAGGACGCCGAGCACTTCTGGCCGGCGTGACCGAACGCGGACTGGACCACGTCCTTCGTGGCCAGGTCCAGATCCGCGGACGGGGTCACGATCACGGCGTTCTTGCCGGAGGTCTCGGCGAGCAGGTGCAGGTCGGGGCGCATCCCCTTGAACAACCGTGCGGTGTCCCAGCTGCCGGTGAGGATGAGCCGCTCGACGGCCGGGTCGGTCACGAGCGCCGCGCCGACCTCCGCCTCGTCCTCGTCCGCCAGCGTCACCAGGCGCACGAGGTCCGCGGGGTCGTGCCCGGCGAGCGGGCCGCCGTCGTCGAACAGGCCCGAGTCCCGCAGCCCGGCCACGATCAGCTCCCACGCGACCGCGCCCGTCCGCTCGGACTGCGGGGCCGGCTTGAACACCACGGGCGAGCCGGCGCCGAGCGCGGCGAGGACGCCCCCGACCGGGATGGCCACGGGAAAGTTCCACGGCGGGATCACCAGGGTCAGGCGGACGGGCACGGCGCGGGCGCCCTCCACCGCGTCCAGGCCGCGTGCCAGGCGCGCGTAGTAGTGCGCGAAGTCCACGGCCTCGGAGACCTCGGGGTCGCCCTGGTCCAGGGTCTTGCCGGTCTCGGCGGCGGCCACCTCCAGCAGGCGGGCCCGGCCGGCGTGCAGGGCCCGTCCGACGGCGTCCAGCGCGTCGGCGCGCTCGTGGCCGGTGAGCGCGCCCCAGCGGGCGCCGGGGTCGGCGGTGGCGGCGATGGCGGCGCGGGCGTCGTCGGCCGTGGTGGCGCGGTGGGCGCGGACGGTGTCCGTCCCGAGGTCCGAGCCCGGGACGGCCGCGAGGATCCGGCGGGCCCACTCCCGGTTGCCGGGCAGCGCGGGGTCCGTGTCCGGGGTGTTGGCGAAGCCGTCCACGGGGGCGGGGGTCGGCCCGTCCTCCCCGCGGGACCGGTCCTGGAGGCGGTTCGGACGGGGCACGGCCGCGTCCAGGTGGCGCAGCGAGGCGCGGAAGCGCTCCTCCTCGCGAACGAACAGGTCCGCGTCCGCGTCCAGGTCGAACACGGCGGACATGAAGTTCTCCGGGGAGGCGCCCTCCTCGAGGCGGCGCACGAGGTAGGAGATCGCCACGTCGAACTCCTCGGGCCGCACCACGGGCGTGTAGAGCAGCAGGGCGCCGACGTCCGCCCGGACGGCGGCGGCCTGGCCGGTGGCCATGCCGAGGAGCATCTCGAACTCCACCGCGGCCGGGTCGAGGCCGCGGCGCTCGATCAGCCGGTGGGCCAGGGCCACGTCGAAGAGGTTGTGCCCGGCCACGCCGATGCGCACGTGGGCCAGATGCTCCGGGGTGAGCGCGTAGTTGAGCACGCGCTTGTAGTTGGTGTCCGCCTCCTGCTTCGAGCCCACCGTGGCCAGCGGCCAGCCCGTCAGGGAGGCCTGCATCCGCTCCATGGGCAGGTTGGCGCCCTTGACCACGCGCACCTTGACCGGGGCGCCGCCGGCGGCGACGCGGCGCGCGGCCCACTCCTGCAGGCGCACCATGGCCGCGAGCGCGTCCGGCAGGTAGGCCTGCAGCACGATGCCGGCCTCGTAGTCGCGCAGGCCCGGCTGCTCGAGCAGGGCGGTGAACACGTTGAGCGTGAGGTCGAGGTCGCGGTACTCCTCCATGTCCAGGTTGATGAAGGTGTCCCGGTCCCGGGCGAGCTCGAACAGCGGGGTGAGCCGCTCGGTGATGTCCGCGACGGCCTCGTCGAACGCGTAGGGCGCGTGCGGGGCGGTGGCGGCGGAGACCTTGACGGACACGTAGTCGACGTCGTCGCGGCGGATCAGCGCGGCGATGCCCTCGAGCCGGCGGTCCGCCTCGCCCTGGCCGAGGATCGCCTCGCCCAGCAGGTTGATGTTCAGCCGGGTGTGCTCGTCGCGCAGGGCCGCGATGGCCTTGCCGAGCTGTCGGTCCCGCGCGTCGACGATCAGGTGGGAGACCATGTGCCGCAGCACGCGGCGGGCCGTGGGGACGGCGATGCGCGGCACGAGCGGGGCGGCGCGGCCGCCGACGCCGAGGACGGCGCGCAGGGCCGGGGGCAGGAAGCCGGGGGCGCGGCCGGCGAGCTCCCGCAGCGCCCGGGCGGCGATCGCGGGGTCCTCGGGGCGGACCACGTGGTCCACGAAGCGCACGATGAAGTCGAGGCCGCCCGGCTCCTTCAGGGCGCCCGCCAGCTGGCGGGCCGCGAAGTCGGCCTCGTGGTCCCGGGACTCGGCGAGCCAGCGCCGCACCTGCACGACGGCATCGTCGGCGAGGGCGTGCAGGTCGGCGGGGTCGGGGATCCCGCCGGTCGCGCCGAGGACCCGGTCGAGATCGTCATGGTCCTGGGCGGAGAACATCGCGGTCATGGCCGCACTCTGCACGTGTTCCGGGTCACAGGTCAAACCGCCGCGGCTTCCTGTCAGACGCCTATGCTCGATGGACATCCCCTCGCCGCGCGCCCGCGCGTCGCCGCCGTCTTCCCAGGAGCCCGTCCGCCATGGCCGCCGTCGACCCCGCCCCCACCGACGCGCGGGAGCGCCGGGACCTCGTCGTGCCCGTGCCCGGACCCGAGGACCCGCCCGAGCGGGCCTGGCTCGTCCTGCCCCACCGCCACCCGGTGCCGACGCTGCTGGAGGAGACGCGGGACGCCGTCGTGGGCCTGGCCGAGACGCTCGCCGCCGTGCTGCCGGTCACCGTGCTCGCCCACCCGCGCGACGCCGGGGCGGCGCGGCTGGTGCCCCCGGAGGTGGACCTGTTGCGCGCGCCCGTGGGCTCACCGCTGCTGGGCCGCACCGGGCCGAGCTTCGTCCGCCGCCCCGAGGGCCTGGCCGCCGTCGCCTGGCGCAGCGCCGCGGGACTGACCGGGACCGGGCCGCTCGACGGCGCGGCCGCGACGGCCGTGGCGGAGGCGGCGGGACTGCCGCTGCTCACCCCCCTGCTGTGCGCCCCGCGCGGGGCCTGGGTGAGCGACGGCGAGGGGACGGCCGTGGTGGCCGCGGACCCCGTGCTGGACGGGCGGATCAACGGCGCGTGGACCCCCGGCCAGGTGGCCGCCGAGTTCGCCGCCCTGCTGGGGATCACCCGGGTGCTGTGGGTGCCGCCGGCACCGCGGCCGGACACCGGGCCGTGGGGCGGGCCCGGCCACCTGGCCTCGTGGGTGCGGCTGGGGGGCGACGGCGAGGCCGCCGTGCACTGGCGCGGCGACCGGTTCCACCCCGAGCACCCCTACGCGGCGGCGGCGCTGCGCTTCCTGCAGGGCGCCGACGACGCCGCCGGCCGGCCCCTGCGCGTGCGCACGGTGACCGGGGCGGCGCAGCCCGCCGCGTACGACCCGGCCGAGCGGGGCCCCCGCTCCCTCCTGGACACGCTGCCGCTGGGCGCTGCGGTGCTGCGGCCGGCGTTCGAGGACGCCGCGGGCGAGGAGGCCGCAGCCGCCGCGTGCGCGGCACTGCACCCGGGGCTGCCCCAGCTGTCGTTCCCCGCCCCGCCGCTGCTGCGGCTGGCCGGCGCGCTCAACGACCTGGTGCTGCTCCAGCCCCGCCCGTGACCTCGTCGGTCGCGGGGCCGTCGTCGTCCCCGCCGTCCGTCGGGGCGCGGTCCTCGTCCTTCCCGTGCGCGTCCGAGCGCCAGGCCGCCGGGCGCAGCCGTTCCAGGAGCGAGGACTGACGGCGCTCCATCCCCTTCAGGTCCGAGGCGATGAGCGCGTTGATCCAGCGGGCGTTCGGGTCGGCGTCGATCAGCACGGCCTTGGCCAGCAGCGTGCAGGGCAGCGCGAGGATGGCGCCGAGCGGGCCGAGGACCCAGGCCCAGAAGAGCAGGGAGAGGAAGCTGACGGTGGGGATCACGCCGATCGCGTCGCCGGCCACCTTGGGCTGGATCACGGACTGCAGCACGAAGTTCAGCACCGAGTAGCTGACCACCACCCACAGGAAGTCGGACCAGCCGCCCGCCGCCAGGCCCAGGACGGCCGGCGGCAGCAGGCCGATGATGAAGCCGATGTTCGGGATGTAGTTGGTGAGGAAGCTGAGCACGCCCCACACGAGCGCGAGCGGCACGCCGATCAGCATGAGGGCAATCACGTCCAGCACCGCCACGATCAGGCCGAACACCGTGGTGACCACCCAGTAGCGGCGCACGCCCTGGGCGAACTCGACCAGGGCGTGGCCGAACTCGTGGCGGGCGGTGCTGAGCAGGCGGACGCGGCGTTCGACGTCCATCGAGTCCATGGCCAAGAAGAACATGCCCATGATCACGGTGACGAGCAGGCCGAAGACCGCGTAGACGTTCGTGGCGATCTTCGTGATGGCGCTGACGGCCGTCCCGGTGACGGCGCTCATGTCGATCGAGGCCAGCTGCTGGGACACCATGTCCGGGGTCACGCCGCGCTCGTTGAGCCAGTGCGAGACGTCCAGGACGATCTGCTGGAAGCGGTCCGCGTACTTGGGCAGCTCCGCCACCAGCTCGAGGCCGGACCACACCATCATGCCCCCGAACACGGCCATCACCGCGACGACCAGCAGGACGGTGGTGGCGGCCCCGAGCACGGGGTGCAGGCCCCGGCGGATGAGCCAGGCCTGCAGGGGGTAGGCCACGATCACGAGGTTCAGCCCCAGGAACACAGGCGCCGCGATGGAGGCGATCCCCTGGAAGAACTGCACCACCAGCACCAGGCCCGCGAGCGTCAGGACGATCACCAGCATGCGCGGCCACATGCGGTGGGGGCGGCGGATGTCCCAGTCGGAGGCGGGGCTGGACGAGGCGGGCGGCGGGGTCACCCCCGCGGGCTGTGCGGCGCTCACGCGGGCAGTCTATGCGCGGGCCGGACGGGGTAGGGTCGGGACCAGTCCACATCGACAGGGGAGCGCCCTCGCGGCGCTGAGAGTGCGGTCCGCCGCAGACCCTCGAACCTGCTCCGGTCCGCACCGGCGAAGGAAGTCGAGTCTCCCGGTCGACGTCGTCCCGGGATTCCGGTGGCGGCCTCGTCCCGGCCCCTCTGCCGTCCCAGAGGAGAACCGCCATGTCCCGCACCCCGCACCGCGCCCTCGCCGCCCTCTCGGTGGCCGCCCTCGCCCTCACCGGCTGTTCGGTGTCCGGCTCGTCCGGCGACGGGGCGTCGTCGTCCGCCTCCGGCGCCGGCGGCGGCGAGCCGACGACCGTGACGATCATGACGCACGACTCGTTCAACCTGCCCCAGGAGCTCGTCCAGAAGTTCGAGCAGGAGTCCGGCTACACCCTGAAGACCACGGCCCCCGGCGACGCCGGCAGCGTGGTGAACCAGCTCCTGCTGGCCAAGGACGAGCCCACCGTGGACGGCGTCTACGGCGTGGAGGACCACTCGGCGCACCGCCTCGTCCGCGAGGGCGTCGTCGCCGAATACACCCCGCAGGACCTGCCCGCCTCCGCACAGGACCGGATGGTGGAGGACCGCATGACCCCGGTGGACCAGGGCCAGGTGTGCTTCAACACGGATCCGGCATGGTTCGAGGCCCACGACGTCGAGGCCCCCACCTCGATCGACCAGCTCGACGACCCCGAGTACGCGAAGCTGACGGTCGCCACCTCCCCCGTGGCCTCCTCCCCCGGCCTGGCGCTGCTCGCGGCCACCACGGAGAAGTACGGCGACGACGGCTGGCAGGACTGGTGGCGGGGCCTGATGGAGAACGGGGGCAAGATCGCCGACAGCTGGTCCGACGCCTACAACTCGGACTTCTCCGGCGGCGAGGGCAAGGGTCAGTTCCCGGTGGTGCTCTCCTACTCCTCCTCCCCCGCGTTCGCCCCCGAGACCGAGGTGATCGAGGACTCCTGCACCCCGCAGGTCGAGTACGCCGGCGTGCTCGAGGGCGCGAAGAACCCCGAGGGCGCGCAGGCGTTCGTGGACTTCATGCTCACCGAGGAGGTCCAGACCGCCCTGCCCGAGTCGATGTACATGTACCCGATCGACGAGTCGGTGCAGCTGCCCGAGGAGTGGGCGCAGAACGCGCCGCTCGTCGAGGACGCCATCACCCCGGACCCCGCCCGCATCGACGAGCGCCGCGAGGACCTGCTGAAGGAGTGGACCGCCCTGGCCGAGGCCTCCCGGCGCTGATGTCCGCGCTCACCGAGGTCGCGGCCCCCGGCACGGACCTGCCGCGCCGGCGGGCCCGCGGCCGGGGGGACGGGCTCGGCCCGTGGTGGCTGGTGGCCGCCGTCCTGCCGGTCGCCTTCCTGCTCGTCTTCTTCGCGTGGCCCGTGGCGGCCATGCTCTGGCGCGGGATCGGCGGCGACGCCGAGACGTTCACCGGCGCCGTGGACCTCACCGCCTTCGGCCAGACCCTCGCCCGCGAGCGCACGTGGCGCATCCTCGGCCAGACGCTCGGCATGGCCGCCGCCGGCACGGTGGTCTCCGTGGCGCTCGGCCTGCCGACCGCGTTCGTGCTGCACCGGCGTCGCGTCCCGGGGCGGGCCGTGCTCCGCGCCCTCGTGCTCGTGCCGTTCGTGCTGCCCACGGTGGTGGTCGGAGTCGCGTTCCGCGCCCTGCTCGCCCCCGGCGGACCGCTCGGCTTCACCGGGCTGGACCAGACGACCACCGCCGTCGTGCTGGCCATGGTCTTCTTCAACGTGTCCGTGGTGGTGCGCCAGGTGGGCGCGCTGTGGAACGCGCTGGACCCCCGCCAGACCGAGGCCGCCCGCACCCTGGGCGCCTCGCCGTGGCGGGCGTTCCGCACCGTGACGCTGCCCCAGCTCGCCCCGGCGATCGCCGCGAGCGCGGCGCTGGTGTTCCTGTTCTGCGCGTCCGCGTTCGGCATCGTCCAGACGCTCGGCCGGCCCGGCTACGGCACGCTCGAGTCGGAGATCTGGGTGCAGACCTCCGTCTACCTGGACCTGCGGACCGCGGCGGTGTTCTCCGTGCTGCAGTTCGCGGTGGTGCTGGTCGCCGTCGTGGTCTCCGGCGTGACGGCGTCGCGCACCCAGCGGGCGCTGCGCCTGCGGGAGACGCCGCCGGCCCGGCTCACGCGCGCGGACGCGGTCCCGGTGGCCGTGATGCTCGCGGTGGTGGCGCTCGTGGTGGCCCCGATCCTGACGCTCGTGGTGCGCTCCTTCCACACCCGCCTTGGCTGGGGGCTGGGCAACTACCGGCTGCTGTCCACGAGCGCGGGCAGCGGGTTCGTGGGCGGGTCGACGCCGGCCCAGGCGCTGGAGCAGTCCCTGCGGGTGGCCGTGGACGCCACGCTCGTGACGCTCGTGGTGGCCGTGCCGCTGGCCCTGCTGCTGACCCGGCCCTTCCGTTCACGCGCGGCGCTGGCGGCCCAGCGGGCCCTCGACGGCGCCCTGCTCCTGCCGCTCGGGGTGTCCGCGGTGACCGTGGGCTTCGGCTTCGTCGTGTCCCTGCGGGCCGCGTTCCCGGAGCTGGCGGCCTCGGGCGTGCTCGTGCCGCTGGCCCAGGCGGTGGTGGCGCTGCCGCTCGCGGTGCGGGCGCTCGTGCCCGTGCTCGCGGCGGTGGACCCGCGGCTGCGGGAGGCCGCGCGCACCCTCGGGGCGGGCCCGTGGCGGGTGCTGGCCACGGTGGACGGTCCGTTCCTCGCCCGCGGCGTGGGCGTGGCGGCGGGCTTCGCGTTCGCGGTGTCCCTGGGCGAGTTCGGGGCCACGAGCTTCCTGGCGAGCCCGTCCGCGCCCACCCTTCCGGTGCTGATCGCCCGGCTGCTGGGCCGGCCGGGCGCGGACAACTACGGAATGGCGCTCGCGGCGGCCACGGTGCTGGCCGTGCTGAGCGCCGGGATCATGCTGGTGTGCGAGCGGCTGCGCCCCCGGGGCCCGGCCGGGGCGGGAGGTCTGTGATGACGCCGACGACGACGGGGGCCTCCCTCCGGCTCCGGGACGTGGCGATCCGCTACCCGGACGGCTCCACCCCCGTGCGGGGGACGGACCTGGACGTGGCCGCCGGGGAGATCGTGGCGCTCGTGGGCGCCTCCGGCTCGGGCAAGTCCACGATCCTGCGCGGGATCGCCGGGCTCGAGGACGTCGTGGCGGGCACGGTGGAGCTCGACGGGCGGGACGTGGCCGCGGTGCCGACGCACCGCCGGGGCGTGGGGATGGTGTTCCAGGACGGGCAGCTGTTCCCGCACCGGACCGTGGGCCGGAACGTGGCGTACGGCCTCGAGTCCGCCGGCTGGGACCGGGCCCGGCGGCGGGCACGCGTGGCCGAGCTGCTGGACCTGGTGGGCCTGACCGAGCTCACGGACCGGCCTGTGCAGCGGCTCTCCGGCGGGCAGGCCCAGCGCGTGGCGCTGGCCCGGTCGCTGGCCCCGGCCCCGCGGGTGCTCCTGCTGGACGAGCCGCTGTCCGCGCTCGACGCGGACCTGCGCCGGCGCCTGGCCGAGGACATCCGGACGGTGCTGCGGGCGGCGGGGACGACCGGCGTCGTCGTCACCCACGACCTCGCGGAGGCCGCGGTGATGGCCGACCGCACCGTGCGCCTGGGCGCGGGGGGACGCATCGCGGCGGAGGAGGACGGCCCGGCGGTAGCCTCTCAGGCATGACCCCGCCCGCACCCCGCCCCCGGCTGACCGCCCAGGACGTGGTGGACGCCGCCGTCGGGATCCTGCAGGACTTCGGCATGGGCGACCTGTCCATGCGGCGCGTGGCCGCGGTGCTGGGCGTGCAGGCCTCCGCGCTGTACTGGCACGTGCCGGACAAGCAGTCGCTGCTGGCGCGGGTGGCGGACCGGATCGTCGCCGAGGCGGAGGAGACCGTGCGCGCCCGCCGCGTCACGGACCTGGCGGGCCGCGCCGAGGCCGCGGAGGCCGCCCTGCTGCGGCACCGGGACGGGGCGGACGTGGTGCTCTCCGCCCTCGCGCTCGGGCTGGGCGGCCTCGGCCTGCACCGTCTGCTCACCGAGGCGGCGGACACCCCGGAGGACGGGGAGCGGGCCCTGGCGCTGCTGCTGGGCACCGTGTCCCTGCGGCAGCAGCGCGCGCAGGCGCAGGCGCTCGGCGTGCCGACCGGCCCGGACGTGCAGCGGCACCGCACGGACCCGCTCTGACGCCTCGTCCGACGCGGCCGCGCGGGAGGCCGAGGAGAGGAGACCTGCCTCCTCACAGGTGCGCTCGGTAAGGTCGCCCAGAGCAGAACAGGTCGGGACGGGTCGTCCCCTTCGTCCACGGCGATCCCGCCCGACCGCCGCAGGACCAGCATGGCCCGCCGGACCCGGCTCACAGTTCCGGCGCGGTCCCCTTCGACACAGCCGGCGAAGCCATGGGAGCACGGATCAACCACCCGCGGACGGTCGTGGACCGGACGCTGCATCACGACGTCGAGCCCGCACACCCCGCGGCGCTCGTCGACGTGGGCTGGGACTTCCGTGGCCCGGGCGCCAAGGCGGAGGAGCAGCACCGCCCGCTGCGCGTGGTCCGTGCCCGCCGGCCTCGGGGCACCCCGCGGGACCGGAACGGCGTCGACCTCACGCGCACCGGCCCCGTCGTCCCCCGCCCCTCCCCGCCGCGCACCCGGATCCGCCGGGACGGCGTCCGCGTGGTGGCCAGCCCGCTGGCCATGCTGCCCGGCGTGGACCACGGCCCCGCCCTCCGCCTGGACCTGCATCCGACGACGGGGGGCATCGTCTACGTGGCCCGCGAGCTCGAGCTGCGCGAGCTCGGCGACGACGTCCGCGGCCACGTCTACACCGGGATGGTCGGGACGGCGCATCTGAGCGCCTTCTGGTCCACCGTCACCGTCGACCTGCCGCCGGAGCGCCCGGTGATCGTGCGGCTGCGCTCGGACCGGGACGCCGAGCTGCTCTCCCTGCTCGAGGTCCTCGCCCCCGTGGACACGCGCGTGGTCTCCTACCGGCTCGACGAGTCCCCCGTGGGCACGCAGCGCTCCAGCTACCTGCTGCCGGACGTGGACCCGGAGACGGTCGCCCAGACGGGCGCGGCCCGGATCCCGCTCGAGGCCATCGAGGCCGCCCAGGAGGAGGAGGACGCGCTGCGCCGCTCCTCCGGCGTCTTCCTCTCCCGCCGCCGCACGGACCGCTTCCTGCGCCGCAACCTGCCCGGGGTGACCCACAGCCTCACGTTCGCGGACGAGGCGGACGTGACGGACGTGTACGTGGACGGCTCCGTGCTGCGCGGCTCCCGCATCGGCGGGGCGGCCGCCGTCGCCGGGCCGAGCATGTGGGCCGTGCAGGCCGTGGCCGGGGCCACGATGCCGCTCGAGGTGGAACTCGAGGCGCTCGTGCTGGGGCACGTGATCTGCGCGTGGGCGGGCACCCCCGGCGGCCGGGTCACCATCCACTCGGACTCGCGCGCCGCGCTGGCCCTGCTCAACGCCGCCCGCCGCGAGCGGCTCACCCTCGGCGGCGCCCGGGGCGAGCGCATCCGCCGCACCCTGCGGCGCCTGCTGGCCGCCGTCGACCTGGCGCAGGCCGCGGACGTCCAGGTGGACACCACGTGGGTCAAGGGCCACGTGGGCGTGCACGGCAACGAACTGGCCGACGACCTCGCCCGGGCCGCCGCCCGCCACGCCAGCGTCGGCACCCCCGAGGGGGACCTGCCCGAGCGGATGGGGCAGCTGATCCAGCTCCGCGTCGAGGACGACGCCGCCGGCTGACCCCGGCCCCCGATTCCCCGTCCTCCGCCCCAGCCTCTAGGGTGGGGCTGTGGAAGCGACAGTGGAACAGATCACAGCGGCCGTCACCGCCTTCAACGACAAGTACTGGTACGTCGTGATGGCGCTGCTCTTCGTGGCCGGGGTGTGGTTCACCATCCGGACCGTGGGCGTGCAGGTGCGCATGCTCCCGGAGATGCTGCGGTCGGTGACGGGCAAGTCCCAGACCGGGTTCGAGAACGACGGCGTGAGCCCGTTCCGCGCCTTCACCATCTCGGCGGCCTCGCGCGTGGGCACCGGCAACGTGGCCGGCGTGGCGATCGCGATCGTGATCGGCGGCCCGGGCGCCGTGTTCTGGATGTGGCTGCTGGCCATCCTCGGCGGCGCCACCGCCTTCGTCGAGTCCACGCTGGCCCAGCTGTACAAGCAGAAGGGCGCGGACGGCTACTTCGGCGGGCCCGCGTACTACATCCGCGACGGTCTGGGCGCCAAGTGGCTGGCGGCCGTGTTCGCCGTCGCCATCACCGTGACCTACGGCTTCGTGTTCAACGCCGTGCAGTCCAACTCGATCTCCGAGTCCGTGCAGGCCAACTGGGGCGCGTCCTCCACCACCGCGTGGATCGTGGGCCTGGGCCTGGCCGCCCTCACCGGCCTCGTGATCTTCGGCGGCGTGCGCCGGCTCTCGGCCGTGACCAACGTGGTGGTCCCCGTGATGGCCACGTTCTACATCTTCCTGGCCCTGATCGTGATGGTCGTCAACATCACCGAGGTCCCGGGCATGATCGCGCTGATCGTGGGCCACGCCTTCGGCCTGCGCGAGGTCGCGGGCGCCGCCGTCGGCATGACGATGGTGATGCAGGGCGTGCGCCGCGGCATGTTCTCCAACGAGGCCGGCATGGGCTCCGCCCCGAACGCCGCCGCCACCGCGGCCGTCTCCCACCCGGCCAAGCAGGGCTTCGTGCAGTCCCTGGGCGTCTACTTCGACACCCTGATCGTGTGCTCGGCCACCGCGTTCGTCATCCTGCTCTCCAACCCGGCCTACGGACGCGGGGAGGCGCTCGGCATGCAGGTGACCCAGGGTGCGCTCCAGCAGGCCGTGGGCGCGTGGGCCGGCCCGGCGCTGACCGTCATCATCTTCTTCCTGGCCTGGTCCTCCGTGCTGGGCAACACCTACTACGGCGAGGCCAACATCCGGTACCTGGCCGGCCGCCACGCGGGTCCGGCCATCACCGTGTTCCGCGTGCTCGTGCTGGTGTGCGTGGTCGGCGGCGCGCTCGGCTCCGTGGCGCTGGTGTGGAACCTCGCGGACACGTTCGCGGCCCTCATGGCGACCATCAACCTCGTGGCGATCATCCCGCTGGGCGGACTGGCCGTGAAGCTGCTCCGGGACTACGAGCGCAAGCTCAAGGCGGGCATGGATCCGGGCTTCCACCTCTCCGACCTGCCCGAGGCACGGAACGTGGCCCTGTGGCGGGACGAGCCGAAGACCTCCCCGCTCCAGGACTGACGCCCCCGCCCGCGCGTTTCGAGGCGGGATATCGACCCCATCTGGCTGCCGCGGGCGGCCGTGGGGTGGATATCCCGCCTCGATGCATGAGGAGGCCCGGTCTGGACACCGTGCGGGGGTCGACGCCTAGGTTGAGGCGCACCCGACCGGCCACGCACGAGTGGCCGGCACGACGTCCGAGGAGGACACCATGGGCATCCTCTCCAGCCTCACCCGCACTCTCGGCGGCGGTGGCCGCCGCTCCAGCCGACCCACCATCGGTGCGCACATCGGCCGGTCCCCCGGCTTCGGCCGGCAGGCCCGCTCTCAGGGACGCCGGTCCAGCGGCCTGGGCGGTGCCCTCCTGGGCACGCTCGGCGGTCTGGCGCTGCGTGAGCTCTCGCGCCGCGGCGCCGGGGGCACGACGCGCGGGCGCAGCTCCGGTGCGTACCGCGGCGGCTTCGGACCCTCGGCCCGGTCCACGGGCGGCCTCGGCACCGGCCTGCTGGGCGGGCTGCTCGGCGGGGCCCTCGCCTCCCGCGGCCGGTCCGGTGCCGCCGGCCGACGCACGGCGGGTGGCCGCCGGACCGTGGGCGGCGGCTTCTGACCGCTGCGACGGCGCGGCGTCGCAGCTGAGCGGCATCACCGCGGAGCGGACACGACCACGGGGCGGGCACCGACGGATCGGTGCCCGCCCCGTGGTCGCGATGGGCCGGTGGCGTGCTCGAGGCGTCTGCGCCGCGGCTCAGCCGAGGCCGGCGACGCGGCCCAGGATGAACACCAGGACGCCGATGACCACGAGGGCGATGATCAGCCCGAGCACGATCTTGCCGGCCGAGCGCTCGCCGGTCTGCTCCACGTCCATGCCCGGGTTGCTCGGGCCGACGCCTGCGCCCTCGGCTGGGGGCGTGTCGCCGTCGAACGCGACGCCGGAGGTCTCGTCCGTCGCCTCGCGTGCGCGCCGGGCGTCCTGGGGGTCGGGGGTGTGCGGGGTGGCCATGGCCGGCTCCTCTCGTCTCAGCGGCACGGGTGCGTGCCGCTGGCCCTCACGGTAGGCCCGGGGCAGGGGGTCCTGACCAGGGCGAGGCGACGCCCGCCCCAGCGCTTTCGTGGCCGAAACGGCGCGCCCCGAGCCGCTTTCGTTGACGAAACGGCGCTCCTCCAGGCCGCCGCAACGGATCCCGTCACACTCTTGATCGTTGGATGTCCAAGCAATAGCGTGATCGGCGTCACGTCCCCGCCGTCCGGAGGAGCCCCCATGCCCGAGGCCTACATCATCGACGCCGTCCGCACCCCCGTGGGTCGCCGAGGGAAGGGGCTCGCCGGCGTACATCCCCTCGATCTGGCGGCCGCGCCGCTGCGCGAGCTCGTCGCCCGCCAGGACATCGACTCGGCCGAGTACGACGAGGTCATCCTCGGCTGCATCGACCAGCTCGGCCCACAGGCCATGGACGTGGCGCGCAACGCCTGGCTCGCGGCCGGGCTCTCCGAGGACGTCCCCGGCACCACGGTCGAACGCCAGTGCGGCTCCGGCCAGCAGGCGGTCCACTACGCCGCGCAGGCCATCATGAGCGGGACGGCGGACCTCGTCGTCGCCGGTGGCGTGCAGTCCATGTCCGCGATCCCGCTCTCCCGGTCCAACACGGCCGCCCGCGATCTCGGCTTCCCCGACCCGTTCACCGGCTCCGAGTCCTGGGCCGCCCGCTACGGGGACGAGGAGATCTCCCAATTCCGCGGGGCCGAGATGATGGCCCGGCACTGGAACCTGGACCGGGACACCCTGGAGGAGTTCGCGGTGCGCTCCCACGAGCGCGCGCTCGCCGCCCAGGCCGACGGTCGCTTCGACCGCGAGATCCTGCCCCTCGCTGGCCTCACCGCGGACGAGGGCCCCCGCACCCCGGACGCCGCGAAGATCGCCTCGCTCGACCCGATCGTCCCCGGCGGGCTGCACACCGCGGCCACCGCGTCCCAGATGTCCGACGGCGCGGCCGCCCTCCTGCTCGCCTCCGAGGAGGCCGTGCGCCGCCACGGCCTCACCCCGCGAGCCCGCATCCACCACCTCTCCGCCCGCGGCGCCGACCCCGTCATGATGCTCTCCGCCCCGATCCCGGCGACGGCGTACGCGCTCGACCGCATGGGCCTGACCATCGACGACATGGACCTCGTGGAGATCAACGAGGCGTTCGCCGCCGTCGTGCTGGCCTGGCTGACCGAGACCGGCGCGGACCCGGCGAAGGTCAACGTCAACGGCGGGGCGATCGCCCTGGGCCACCCCATCGGCGCCACCGGCGCCCGCCTGATGACCTCGCTGCTGCACGAGCTCGAGCGCAGCGGCGGCCGCTACGGCCTGCAGACCATGTGCGAGGGCGGCGGCCAGGCCAACGTCACCGTGATCGAACGTCTCTGACCCGTCCCCCGGAGGTTCCCATGCGAGGCCAGATCACCCACCCCACCGACACCGCCGCCCACCCCTCCCCCGCCCCGGAGGACACGATCGGCCGCGTGTTCGCACGCGCGGTCGCCCGCTCCCCGCAAGCCGTCGCCCTGCGCTTCGAGGACCGCGACTGGACCTACGCCCAGCTCCGCGACGGAGCGCACCGCGTGGCCCGCCGCCTCCAGGACACCGGCCTGCCGGCCGGCACCCGGGTGGCCGCCTACGCCACCAACTCGGACGCCTACGCGCTGCTCTTCCTGGCCTGCGTCACGGCCGGCTACGTGCACGTGCCCGTGAACTTCGCGCTCAAGGGCGGCGAGCTCGCGCACGCCCTCGAGGACTCGGGTGCGGAGCTGCTGGTGGCCGACGCCGGCATGCTCGAGCGCGTCGACCAGGTCCGGGCCGAGGGCCGCGCGTCGGCTCTGCGGCACGTGTGGACCATGCTCCCCGCCGGCCACGCCGAGCCCTCCGTGCTGGAGACCGCCCGGGACGAGACGTTGGACGCCGCCGCCCCGGAGGCGGAGGTGTCGGCCACCGACCTGGCCCAGCTGCTCTACACCTCCGGCACCACCTCCACCCCCAAGGGCGCCATGATGTCCCACCGGGCGCTCGTGGCGGAGTACCTCTCCTCGATCATCGCGCTGGACTTCACGGCCGAGGACCGCCCCCTGGTGGCCATGCCGCTGTACCACTCGGCCGCGATGCACGTGTTCCTGCTCCCCTACCTGAGCCTCGGCGCCACGGTGCGACTGCTCGCCGCCCCGGACATCGCCCGGATGCTCGAGCTCGTGGAGACCGAGCACATCGGCTCCCTGTTCCTGGCGCCCACCGTCTGGGTGCCGCTGGCGAACCATCCGGACCTGGCCACGCGCGACCTCTCCTCGCTGCACAAGGCCCAGTACGGGGCCTCGATCATGCCGGTGACCGTGCTGCAGCGCCTCCGTCAGAGCCAGCCGGGCATCGGCTTCTACAACTGCTTCGGCCAGTCCGAGCTGGGCCCCCTGTGCACCGTGCTGCGCCCCGAGGAGCACGACGCGCGGCCGGCCTCATGCGGCCGCCCCGTGTTCCACGTGGAGGCGCGGGTGATGACGGCCGACGGCGCCCCCGCCGCGCCCGGCGAGCCCGGCGAGATCCAGTACCGCTCGCCGCAGCTGCTCTCCGGCTACTGGAACCGCCCGGACGCCACCGCGGACGCGTTCACCGACGACGGCTGGTTCCGCTCCGGCGACCAGGTCACCCAGGACGCGGCCGGCTACATCCAGGTGGTGGACCGCATCAAGGACGTCATCAACACGGGCGGCGTGCTGGTCGCCCCGCGGGAGGTCGAGGACGCGATCTACGAGCTCGACGAGGTGGCCGAGGTCGCCGTCATCGGCCTGCCGGACGAGCGCTGGATCGAGGCGGTGACCGCCGTCGTCGTGCTCAAGGAGGGCGCCGAGCTGACCGCGGAGACCGTGCGCGCCCACGTGAAGGAGCGGCTGGCGGGCTTCAAGGTGCCCAAGCGCGTGGACTTCGTGGCGGAGCTGCCGCGGAACCAGTCGGGCAAGCTCCTCAAGCGCGCGCTGCGCGCCGAGCGGACGCAGGAGGCCCGGTGACGCGCACGCAGAAGCCGACCTACGACGTCGTCACGCCCCTGGACGTCGACTACCTGGACGCGTTCGGGGAGGCGACGGACGAGGACCGCGCGCACTGGGACCGCGCCCGTGCCTACGGCCGGGAGGTGCTCGAGCGGATCGACGGGCACTGGGACCGGGCGGAGTACCCGTTGGACCTGGTGGCGCGGGCGGGCGAGCTCGACCTGCTCACCGACGGGCTGGAGGTGCCGGGGCACGCGGTGATGTCCCCGTTGGCCGCGGGCCTGGTGGCGATGGAGATCTCCCGCGCGGACGGGTCGATGGCGGCCGCGGCGGCGGTGCAGGGCGGGCTCGTGCTGCGCGCCCTGGTGCACTGCGCGAGCCCGGAGCAGAAGGAGCGGTACCTCGAGCCGGTGGCGCGCGGCACGCTGCCGGGCGGGTTCGCGCTCACGGAGCCGCTGCACGGTTCGGACTCGGTGTCCCTCGAGACGTCCGCGCGGCCCGACGGCGCCGGCGGCTGGGTGCTGAACGGCGCCAAGAAGTGGATCGGCAACGGGGCCGCCGGGGGCATCACGATCGTGTGGGCGCGCGACACCGAGGACGGCCAGGTCAAGGGGTTCGTGGTGGAGCAGTCCACGCCCGGCTACGAGGCCGAGGTGATCACGGGCAAGGGCGCGCTGCGGGCCATCCACCAGGCGGAGATCACGCTGACCGACGTGCGGGTCGGCGACGACGCGCGGCTGCCGGGCGTGGCGACGTTCAAGGACGCCGCGCGCGTGCTGGTGGCCACCCGCGTGAACGTGGGCTGGTCCGCGCTGGGCCACGCGACCGCCATGTTCGAGGCCGCACTCGCGTACGCCCGGCAGCGCGAGCAGTTCGGCAAGCCGCTGGGGGCGCACCAGATGGTGCAGGAACGGCTCGCGCAGATGCTGGACGAGGTGACCGCGATGCAGACCCGCTGCGTGGCCGTGGCCCGCCTGCAGGCGGCGGGGCGGCTGCGCGACGAGCAGGCGTCCCTGCTGAAGTACGCCTGCACGCGGGGCGCGCGGCGGGTGGCGCAGATCGCCCGCGACATGCTCGGCGGCAACGGCATCCTCCTCGAGCACCGGGTGATGCGGCACTTCGCCGACGTCGAGGCGCTGCACACCTACGAGGGCACCGAGTCCGTGCAGGCGTTGATCCTCGGCCGGGACCTGACCGGGATGAGCGCGTTCGCGTGAGCGCCTCCCTCAGGGCGCGGAGACGACCCCCACGCCCACCCGGGGCAGGCTGCGGTCCACGACCAGCTCCAGCCGACGTTCGTGGAACCGTGCGCCGAGCAGCTCCTCGAGGTCCTCGACGAGGTGCACCGCGATGGTCTCGATGACCGCCGCGGTGTCCTCTCCGTCCCGCAGGATGCAGTCCACCTCCAGCGCGGGGGCGGAGGGGGTGCCGGTGATGGCGAACCTGGCCTCAGCGACCTCGGGGAACACGGTGACGGCCCGCGCGGCACTCATGGCCAGGCGGGCGCAGCGCTCACGGAAGGCGGCGGGCTGCGGCGCCGGGGACTCGAGTATGGGCGGGACGGCGGACAGGGTCCGCCCCATGGCCTGGGGGGCCTCCAGCGTTGCTGTCATGACATTCCTCTCGCCGCGGCCCGGGCGCCCCCTCACAGAGATCGCCGTGACCTGGAAAATGTTAGTCTAACTATGCGTTAGGAAGACTAACCAAATTTTCGGGGTGACGTGAACAGGGAGGTTCAAGAGCGCATGGGTGAGGAGCACACCACGCTGACCAGCACGGATGGCGAACCGACGTCGGGCTACTGGTACACCCGCGGCGCCCGCGAGATCGAACCTGTGGACGTGCTCAACCTGCTGCGACGCTACCGGGAGGCCGAACGGCGCATGCGCGCCCGCACCCGGGACAGCATGGGGATGGGAGAGACCCACCTGTCAGCCCTGCGTTACCTGCTGCGGGCCGACCGACGCGGCCACAAGGTCCGTCAGCGGGATCTGGCCAGCGCCCTGGAGATCACCCCGGCCTCCGCCAGCGCCCTGGTGGACCGACTGGTCCGAGACGGCTACGCCCGACGGGCGCCCCACCCACAGGACCGCCGATCCGTGGTGGTGGAGCCGACGGCCAAGACGGACCACGAGGTCCGCGCCACCCTGGGCGCCATGCACCGCAGTATGCTCGCCGCGGTGGAGGGCCTCACCCCGGTCGAGCTCGCCGGCGCGGCCGCGTTCCTGCGGGCCCTGATCCGCAGCGTGGAGGAGCATGACGAGGACGAGGCGGACCAGCCCGCGTGAGGAACAGACTCAGCGGAACAGGTCCCAGACGCTGAACGTGGTGCGCTTGTAGACCGCGTTGTAGGCGGCGCGCTTCGGATCGCGCACCCACCCCATGCCCGGCCGGCCGTCCTCGCGGCCGGCACCCGCGCACCGCACCCGCCAACCCCAGGAGCTGACATGAGCACCGCACCCACCCCTTCTTCCTCCGACGACGCCCCCGCCGTCCTCGTCGAGACGCGGCCCGGCGTCGTGCGGCTGACGCTGAACCGGCCCGCGAAGGGCAACGCGCTCGGACTGACGATGGCGCGCGAGGTGCTCGCGGCGATCGCCGCGGCCGAGGCGGACGAGTCCGTGCACGTGCTCACGCTGACCGGCGCCGGGCGGATCTTCTGCGGCGGCGGGGACGTCCAGGCCATGGCCGCCGCGCCTGCCGGGCCGGAGCGGCGCGCGATGATCCAGGAGCTCGGCGAGGCGGCGGGCGAAGTCGCGGTGGCGCTCACAGGCTCTCGCCTGCTGGTGCTGGCCGGCGTCAATGGGACGGCCGCCGGGGCGGGGCTCGGGCTCCTGCTGGGCGGCGACGTCGTGCTGGTGCGCGAGGACGCGCAGCTGGTGACGGCGTTCTCCGCGCTCGGGATGACACCGGACACGGGCGTGTCCTACTGGCTGCCGCGGGTGCTCGGGCCGGTGCGCGCGACGCAGCTGCTCCTCGGCGGGCGGCGCCTGAACGGGACCGAGGCCGTCGCATGGGGCCTGGCGACCGAGGCGGTGGCCGGCGGCGCGTTCGCGGCGCGTCTGGCGGAGCTCGAGGACGAGCTGGTGGCCGGTCCGGCGCACACCTATGGGCCGACGAAGGCGCTGGCGCGCGGGGCCGACGTCGAGGCGCTGCGCGCGCATGTGCGGCAGGAGGCGGCGTCGATCGCGGCGGCGTCCGAGCACCCGGAGGCCGTGCGGCGGGTGGAGGCGTTCGCGGGCCGGTGAGAGGTGGGCGGCGGCGCGGGCCGGCGGCGTCGCCCACTGAGGCGACGCCGCCGCGGGCTCAGGCCGGCGGCGGCTGCGCCGGCCCCCCGGCGAGGTCCGTCCGAGCCCCGGTGAAGCGCGAGAGCCAGGCGAAGCGGCCGCGGGTGCGGTGCGCGTACAGGGCGAACGCCACGATCAGGGCCCCGAGCGTGCCGACGATCATGTCCGTCATGGTGTCCGTGTTGCCCTTCTGCGTCTGCGCGCCGAGCGCCTGGTCGGCGGTGAACTCGGCGATCTCCCACGCCAGGGCCACGAGCGAGTGCAGCGCCATCACGAGGAGCGCCTCGAGCCCGGGCGGCAGGACCAGCCCACGGCGCGCGGCCGCGACGCCCAGCAGGAAGACGCACCCGAGCGCGATCGGCACGCCGGAGTAGAAGTGCACGAGGGCATCCCACCACGGCCAGGCGTCGTAGCCGCCGAGCGCGGCACCCACCCACGGTGCGACGAGCAGCAGGGCCGCGTACATCGCATGCAGCGCGGTGGGCAGGCGGACCCGGTGGGCGCGTTCGAGGGCGATCGGCACGGGGACCACCGTGACGATCTGCAGGCTGAGGCCGGCCGCCTCGCGGTGTCCCTGGGCGGCGAGGACGGCGGCTCCAGCCAGGAGGACGACGGCCGCGAGGATCAGGGGCGAGCGCCGGACGAGGGCCCGCTGGCGGGAGCCGGGGTCGGGGCGGGCGTCGGGGTGGGTGTCGAGGTGCGGTGTCATGGCGGGGGGCTCAGGCGGACGGCGGGACGGCATCGGGCACCAGCTCATAGACGAAGGCGGGGCGGACGGCGTCGTCGTCCTCCAGGGCGACGACGCCGGGCACCCGCCGGTAGCCGGCGCCCTCGAAGGCGTCGAGGCGGTCCCAGTGGTCCGGGAGGTCGGCGGAGACGAGCACCTGGGCGGGGACGTCGGTGGTCGCGTGCGCGGGCGCGGTGCCCGCGAGGACGACGCCTGGGTAGCCGGTGGCCGCACCGATGCCGCTGGCGTGGAGCGTGCCGCGGAGGGTGCCGGGGATCCAGGTGCCGCGCACACCGTCCATGACGTGCGCGTTCGAGCGGCCGGGCGCCAGGGTGCCGTACGCGGCGAGGGCGTGGGGGGCGAGGACCTCGCTGGCGAGGCGGGCGACGGTGCGGGCCAGGCGGACGTCGCGGGAGGTGAGGGCGCGGACGTCGTGGCTGTGCATGCCCACGGTGAGCCGGCCGTAGGAGACGGTCAGGTCCGGGTGGTGGTCGGCGGCCTCGGCTGCCTCCCCGATCCGGTTCGCCAGGGCCAGGGCCGTGGCGAAGTCGTCGGTGGCGTAGGTGATGGTGAGCTCGGGTGGGGTGGTGCCGGCGGGTGTGGGCGACGGCGTGACGCGCCAACCCCCGAGCTCTGGCACCCCCGTGAGGGCCACAGCAAGCTCGGCTGGGTCGATCGCGGTGTGAGGTGGGAGGGCGGCGAGATGCTCGAGGCGGTTGAGAGCGGACGTCATGGGGCCATGATGCCCGGGGGACAAACTTCACGGGGCGCTCACCGCCGGTTCAGCCCTCTCGTTGGCCCCCGCCGAGATTTTCGAGGACCTCTCGCCACGGGCCAAGACGGGTGGTGATCGTCTGAGCCGAAGGGCCACCGTGGGCCTGGCGCCACTCCTCGTGAGCGGACTGGCTGTGGGTGGCCGACTCTGTCATGAACCGCTCCATCCACACCCGGAGTTCCTCGGTAGTGAAGGGGTTGGCGGGCTTCGGCGGGTTGGGGGTACCGCCGGCCGCCTCCACGAGCTGGACCCAATTGGTGCCAGCGCGGCGCAGGACCGTCGGCGTGGCGGGGACTCCGTGTTCCGCCGCCCAGCTGTTGTAGGCGGCGACGGTCAGGCGCGGCCCTCGGTCCTCGATCGCCCGGCGCACCAGGGTCAGCGGGTCGTCCCCCGGATCGAGCTTGCCCTTCCAGTCGACCCGGGTCCGCTTCCGCCCCGGGAAGCCCATCGACTGACCGGCCACGACGCGCAGGGCGCGCGCTCGCATCTCTTCGAACCCCACGCCGAGACGATTGCGGATCAGGGCCGCCGACGGCATGCCCGGGCGCGCGGAGAGCCAGTCCGAGAGTTCGAGGTAGGTGCGGGGCGGCGTCGCTGAGGACCACGCGTCCACCAGTGCTTCGACCAACTCTGCGTCGGAGTACTTGGATCGACTCCGACGCCGGTCCGTGACCGCGATGCCCGCGCGTTCGAGAGCGGCGTTCCATCCACCAAACCGGTTGGCCACTGTCTGGTGAGTGGGCACTCCGTGGCTCCGGGACCACTGGGTGAACGACTGCGCCGCCGTCTCTCCCGTCTCCTCGTAGAACTCGCGGAGAGCAGAGAGCAGAACCTCGTCCGGGGTAGCCGAGGACGTCTTGCGCGGCTTGGCGTCTCCCAGATGGAACTTGACGCGCTTGCCCAGCAACCGCCGCAGCTCCTGCTGGGACAGACTCAGATCCTGCGATGCCACAGAGAGCGGCACGCCCACGTGTCGCTCCGACCAGGACACGGCGGCCGCCCGCTTCATGCGGAACTCCTCGTCAGCGAGGAGTTCGCGGTACGCCTTCAATTCCTTGGTCGAGTACCCCGCTTCATCACGGATGAGCTGCCGGACCCGTTCCCGGGTGCGGCCGAACCGCTCCCCGATCTCGGCCAGTGTGCTGCCCTCGAAGTACTCCCGGGCCATCCTCACAGCGCGCGGGGTCGACGGCAGGATGGTCATGCTGGCCAGCGCAGCGAGCTCACGGCGTCGCTTCGAGGTGAACGGGGCGTTAAGAGACTCCGAGCCGGGTGACACGGAAGGGACCTCGAACTCCACTGTGCTCCTTCATCATCGGAATTGCATGACGCTTATCACACCATACGGTCGGCACTGCACCGCGCCCGGGAACATTCGCGCCCCTAGAGCGTCACGAGTCGAACCCGAGCCCCGGGTCCGGCGGGGTGCCGTAGGTTCGCAGGGCCGCCCCGTAGGGCAGCGGGAGGCCGTGGCCCTGTGCCCAGCTGACGAGGACCTCGACGGTCTCGGCGGCGGTGAGCTCCTGCAGGGGCTGGACGAGGTCCTGGGGGTCGTTGGCGGCCTCGTCCGCAGCCCGGCCCCGGCCGATCCGCCAGTTGTAGGCCCCGAGCCCCTCGAACCGCTTGGCGATCTCCACCATGAAGAGCCCGTCGCCCAGCAGCATGATCTGCGCGTACCGGGTGGGCGGCTCGTCCTCGAGGATCAGCTTGTCCCGCGGGTCGGTGAGGGCGTGCACCAGGTCCGCGATCTGGGCGGCGCTCTCCAGCCGGTGCCAGCCCGGGTCCTCCTCGCCACAGACGGTGGCGGTCCACCAGAGGTCGGTCGCGGGGGCGGATGAGGCCATCCACTCCACAGCTTCGCGGGGCGGCTCGACGAGCTCGACGGCGCCGGGGGCGCGGTGTGTGGCGAGACCGCGAGCGCCGTCGGCGGTGATGCTGCCGGGCGCGCTCATCGGAACATCCGCAGGACATCGCCGAGACCGAACGTGGTGCGCTTGTAGACCGCGTTGCGGGCGGCGCGCTTCGGATCGCGCAGCCAGCCCATCCCCTTGCGGCCGTAGCCGGGGATGACCTTGCGCTTGATCGCGCGCTTGGCGCGGCCCGTGGTGCGGGCCTTGATGGACTTCTTCAGGCTGGGCTTGCGGAGACCGATCTTCATGGGGCGAGCGTACTGGGTGAGGTGGACGGGGTGAGGGGGTCAGCGCCTCGTCAGGACCTGCCCCTGGCCGGGCTGTCAGGAAGTCCTGTCGTCCTCCTGGACGGTGCGCAGGAACCATTCCAGCGCGTCGAGGAACGCCTCCTGCGCCGCGGCCGGCTGAAGGGTCTGCGGCTTGATGCTCGGGCGCCGGCGGAGAGACTCAGGGCCGAATTCCACCTCGGGGATGAGATTCAGACGTCCCCGGAACTCGTCGAGAAGCGTCTCGTCCGTGAAGGGAGCCCACTTCGCCAGATGATAGAAGACGACCTCGACGCCGTACGTCGGGTACAGGATCACCGGCCAGATGGCGCGTGCTGACGTGCGCGGGACGACCAAGAAACAACCGCCGGCGGCATTGTCCGCGAATTCCGCCCGGCCACCGCGCTCGACCCATCCTCGTTGGACCTCGATCAGTGCGCGGGCCGTTTCGGGATCGTTGTGGTCGTGAAGTCGGTCGACCCAGCGGTCCCGCAGCGCAGGGTCGTTGCCCGGGGCGGCGAGTGACCGGGGATCGGTCAGGTCGACGTCAACGTCGATGAGCTCGGCGAGCTGCTCCGCCAGCAGCCGCTGGCCGCCGTCGGCCCGTCCGTCCTCGGAGAAGCGCACGCCTTCGGCTGCGAGGACGTCATGCGGATCGTCCGTGCGGTGGACGTCGGACCACCGGAAGGACGGAGAGACGGTGCCACCCGCCTGGAGCACACGATGAGCGTGCGGCAGCGCCGTCCGTGCGAGGTAGGTCCCCACGGGGACCGGATGGCTTCCGATCAGCCGTGCCAGTTCGCCGTAGGAGGTCCAGGACCCGTCGGGAATGGCCTCGACGGCGTCCGTCAGCGTCTGCCAGGCCGTGTGGGCGACTCCCGAGGCGGCCTCTGCTGAGGGTCCCGGCCAGATACCGACGATCCGGTCCGCCAGCCGCTCGGCGCGAGCACGGATCTGCGCGGGACCCCATACCGGCTCAGCGGAGATCTCCTGGTTCATGCGGATGCCGCTCTTGGCCAGCTCCGCACGCTTGACCGCGAAGGGCCCATTGCTCAGCTCGCTGTTGTACCCGGTGAGGGTGAGGTTGCCCAAGGTGTGGAGGAGCTCGGTGTGCACCTCTCGAAGGTCCTGGTGCGCCTCGAGCTGGCCGGCCAGAGCGCGCTCCCACTCCTCCGTGAGGGTCTGCGGCAAGACGTGCTCGATGGTCGCGCTGTCGAGGTCCACCGGTTCCTTGCTGCCGTAGGACTCCTCGATCCACCGGAGGATCAGCTTCCGGTGGGCCGCCCGGCCCGTCGTGTAGAAGGGTGCCGTCATCACGGCCTGGCGGATCTGATCGTCGGAGGCGAAGTGCTTCCGTCCGCTGGAGAGGAAGCGCTGCAGGGCATCCGCCGGGTCGTCCTGACCCTGGATGTCGGCCGTGGCCGCGAGCAAGGTGGTGTTGAGACCGTCGGAATAGCGACCGAAGACGAGACGACGGACCAAGTACGACTCGAGGTAGAGGAGCGCACGGGCCAGTTCGTCCGAGTCGATGTCCCCCAACGACCGGCGCTCCATCAGGTGCAGTGTGATCGGGAACGTCGTCGTCGTGCGCCAGGCGCGCAGGCGCGCCAAGCGGAACCGCACTGCGGCGTCCTTCTCCTTCTCCGGGCGGAGCATCACGTCGTAGAGACGCCCCAACGCCAGGAACCGCTCGACTTCCGCCCTGACCTGCGACTCGTCCTGCAGGCCACGCATGCGCCGCTGCTGCCCCGCGTAGATCTCCGTCTGGCGGATCTTGGGATCCTGTTGCACCAGGTCGAGCCAGAACAGGGTCTCCAGTTCCTCATTGGAGAGCAGGTTCTGCAACGGGAGCCACAGGGTGGTGTAGACCTCATCCGCCCGTGTGGGCAGCTGCATGAACAGGTAGTTCCTGAGCAGGTCGCCCTGGGTGAGCTTGAGGCCGGTGTTGTTCAGCGACTCGAAGATGCGGTGGGCGTTGTCGTTCTCCCCGGTGGTCACGGACACGATCGACAGGCCGGCGACGACGGCGGACTCGACCTCCGCCAAGGTCAGCGGCTCCTCTTCACCGTCGGCAGACGGTTGACTCAACCCGAGCAGCTTCGTCAGGAAGAACTGGTGGGCTTCGCTGATCCTGGAGCCTTCGGCAGCGTCCGGGGCGTGCTCGATCCGTCCGCGGTAGGCGCCACGGTCGGCCTGGGTGGGCAGGACCTTGTAGCGGAGATCGCCGTCCTCCCACTTGTTGACCAAGTACTTCTCGTTGACCCGATCGGCGTGCATGGGGCCTTCGTGCTCAGCCCGGTGGTCGCGGACAGCGGCGAGGAGGAGCGTCAGCGTCGTCAGCCGCTGCTGCCCATCCACCACAAGCCACCGCTGGACACCACCGGGCCCGTTGTCCCGGAAGCCGGCGAGAACGAGGGAGCCGATGAAGTGAGTCGCCGAAGGGTTGTCCCGCCGGTGGTCGGCGACGTCCACGACGTCCTCCCACAGTCGCTGCCACTGCGGGCGTCCCCAGGAGTACGTCCGCTGATAGAGCGGGACCGTGTACTGGTAGGAGCCCCCAAGGAGTTCCTGAAGGGTGACTTCACGCGCGGCGACCATGTGACGAGCTTAACGGGGGGCCTCTGGGGCCAGATCGTCCCGCGATGTCAGGGCCGCCTGCCCTGCCATTCTTGGATCACCCGCCGCATGCTGTTCCCGTGCTCCTTGATCTGGGGGACGTCCCAGTCGCCCTCGGCGTGAAGGATGCCTGCCATGAGTTGGAACTTGAGGCTCTGCTCGTCCGAAGAGTACTGCTCCACCTTCGAGACGGGCATCAGGTTGTTCCGCTGGGAGTTCTCGCGTCGGCCCATGATGCACAGGTTCCCGAAACGGTTCACCTCCGTTGATGTCAGGACCTTCTGTCCTTCGCCAGGAATCACGGGATAGAAGTGCTCCACCGAGGTCCGGTACCGGAAGCGGAATGAGCCTGCACGTTGGGACAGGACACTCCGTTCAACGTCGCCGAGTGCAGCCCAGAGCGGCCCCGCTTCGGCGGACGGATTACGTCCGAGATCCCAGAGGATGTAATCCAGGACGTTGAACACGAAATTCGGGACCTTGACCCCAAGGTCCAATCCCTCGTCCGCGTCGTAGGCGCGAAGCCGCTCGCGGGCCAGGTCCTCCAGCATGCGCTGGAAGGCCTCGCCGTCCACGCAGTCCACCGGCTGCGCATCCAGCCATCGCAGGATGCGGTACAGGAAGTACTTGGACGTGCGGCGCGTGTCGGTGACCTGAAACATGGCCTGAAGGTTCCGGACGGCGTCCTGGACCTGCGGATCCTGGAAGGTGTTCTTCACACCCAGCCGTCGGCGCGGCGAGCGCTCGCCGGCCTCCGTCTCGAGCTTCTGAGCTCGGCTGAGCACCCAGTTCTCCTCGTCCGCCTGTGTTCCCGTCGTCGCCAGAGTCCTGATCACATAGGTGTCCAGCAGAAGGCGCATACGGAGCAGCGTCACGAGGAAGCGCTGAGACCAGGCCGCGTCGACATGGCCGTGCTGGGCGAACTGCTCCAGCAGGGAGCCGTCCTCGAGCCGCACGGCCCCCGTTGAGTCCTGGCCCCATCGCGGCAGGCCGGGCTCGGCCCCCTCACCCTTCTCCTGCATCACGCGCAGCACATGCAGCAGCAAGTTCGGGAAGTCGACGATAGTCCCGTAGGCGCCGGTATCGGCGTCGTCCTGACGCTGGTCGGACGAGGGCCCGGACTCCACGGTGGTCTGCCCGGCGGCCCGCAGAGCCCCAATGATGGTGCGGGCGCCCGACACCGTCGCGGTCAGGCTCGGCGCGAGAGCTGCCCGCAGCGACGCGAAATCCCGTGTGAGGAGGGCCGACCAGGACGCTCCAAAGACTGCGTCTCTTGCCGCCTCACCGCCATCCTTCGGCCGTTCCGTCGAGAACTGGAGCTGGACGTGGCGGTCCAGAACGGCGCAGGCGTCCCAGACGTGTGCGAACACCTTCCGGTCCGTGGGGTCCTGGAGAGGCCGCATCAATGTGGCCTTGAGGATCTCGTGCTTGGCGAGCTGCTCACCGCGGGTGTTCATCACCTCGAAATAGTGGTTGAGGTCCGTGCCCTTCGGAAGTTCGGTGCGCAGCAACCGGACATGCTTCCAGAGGTACGCGAGGTCGTCGCCGTCGAACATCACCTCCTGATCGTCTGCCGGGGTTTGCCGGTCCATGGCCCGCCGGCAGGCCGCAGCGATCGTCTCGACGGCCACCCCGATGGCGTCCACCTGGAACGACGTCCCGGCGGGGGCGCCCCGACGGCGGAGGGTCGCGAGGTCCTCCCCGGCCTCGGGGCGCCCTTCGTAATCCAGGACGGCCAACGCCCGGGGGTCGAGGACACCGGCACGGATGACACGCTCCGCGACGGCCGCCAGCACCGTCAGCGTGGTCAGGCGCTGCTGCCCGTCGACCACCTCGTCGATCGGCACGCCCTCGGGAGTCGTGGCTCGGTTCACCACCAGCGAGCCGAGGTAGTAGTCGGACAAGGCTCCCTGCGTATCCGGCTTTTCCGAGCGGAGGCGAGCGCGGCGCACGTCCTCGAGGAGTGTCGCGATCTCGACCTGCGTCCAGGCGTAGGCCCGTTGGTAGACCGGCACCCGGTAGTGCCGGGCGGCGGTGAAGACCTCCTCGATCGTCAGCGCCTCAGGCGCGTGCTTCTCAGTCTGCATCGTGGGCTTCCTCCGTGTCCCAGGGCGTGTCCGAGTAGAGACGCTCCACCGGGGAGGCCTCGTCCACGTACGGCCCGGGGAGGGCCGCCACGCGCCCGGTGACGGCGGCGGGGTCCAGGCTGCTCCTCATCAGACGGAACAGGTTCACCCGGTCCTCCAGGTCCGGCGCCCCGTGCTGGCCCAGCGCGTGAAGTTCCACGGAACGCGGGTAGACCCGCGTCAACCGCGTTCTCAATGCGAAGGCATGCCGTGCGAGCACGAGAGCGGCGCGCTCGATGTCGTGGTCGCCGAACCGGTCCGCGTAGGCCAGCAGCAGCGCTCCGTAGAGCTCCTGTGTGTAGCGGTAGCCAGCGCCGGTACCGGTGGCCCGGACGAGCCGGGTGATCGTCTGGAATCGCCTGTTCTCCCTCCCACGACGGGCGTCGTCCCCGGCGGTCTGCTCCGCGTCCGTCGCGGAGACGCCGAGGGCCCTCGCGAGCCGGGTGTAGTGGCGCACCAGGCGGAAGAACATCTCGCCGTCGATGACGGGCTGGGTCAGCTGGAACGGGAATTCCAGCGGAGGAAGGGCACCGTGCGCGATCAGCGCGGCGTTTCGCCCGTTGTAGTCGTCCACGTGGGCCTTGGCCATGAGAAGCCCGTGCGCCCAGGGCAGTCGGCCGAGGCCCGTCGGCCCCGCGGAGATCCCCTTGAACGCTCCGATCCGGGACGCGGTGAAGCCGTCGCGCGGCAGGGACTCACCGGCGCTCCAGCGGAGGATCGGATAGAGCAGACGCGAGAACAGATGGTGGATCTCGAACGGCGGGGTAGCTTCCCACTCCCGCACGGCCGCGAGGATCGCCGCCCGGTCCGATGTGGCCTCACCATAGGCGCGGAGGTGGTATGCCTTCAGCAGGTCGGTGGGCAGGAGCGCCCGGCCGCGGGTGTTCTGCGAGTCGAACATCTGGAAGGCCGCGTCGAGGTCGCTGACGATCAGGCGCACCAGCGTGCAACGATCCAGGAAGTAGTCCGCGAAGTCCTCGACCTCGGTGCTGTCCCAGGACCGGAATGTCTGCAGGATGAGGCGGTGGTTCTCGACGATGTGGCGCTCCGACACGTCCCGGCGGCCCGGCGGCAGCTCGATGGCCGCCGCGCGGTCCAGGGCCGCACGCTGGTGCTCGGCGCGCTCGGCGGTGTCGCCCAGGACCTCCTGCAGTGCGAGCGCGATCAGGGCGAAGGTCATGTACCGCTGCTGGCCGTCGACGATGTCCAGCCAGCCGTCCTCGACGTGCACGATCATGGTGCCGATCCGGTAGGACGCGGCCGCACGGAAGCGACGGATGTCCTCGACGAGCTGTACAGCGTTCTTCGTGGACCAGGTGTAGGGACGCTGATATTCGGGGATACGGAGACGCGGGTCACGCAGTGCGTCCGCGACGGTCATGACGTTCGCGGTCAACGACCCGGAGCGCCCCGTCCCCGGCCCTTGGGCGTCGTTCTGGGCACCCCACGGATGGTCGACGGCGACATCCGCGGCGGTCGAGTGCATCTCCATCAGGCGTCGTCCTCGATGGGTCCCGTCTTGGCCGAGGCGGCCTCGACCTCGCCGAGGGTGCGCCCGTCCGGCGCCCGCCATGAGGACGGTCCGCTCATACTCCCGCCGGCCACGAATCCGGCCGCGGCCGAGGAGCTGGTGAAGGAGACGTCCTCGATCAGCACCCCATCAGCGCCGATGTGGCCGGCAAAGCGCTCGCGGCTCGCCCGGACACCCGCGGGCGCGCTGGGCCGCAGCCCCTCCATGAGACCACTGCCCCGCAGGACGACGAACCCGTCCGGCGTCGGGTGCCCCTGGGCTCTGACGCCGTTGACCGTCATGGTGAACAGGGTGCGCTTCGGCTCCGCTTCGGGCGCCTGGGTGGCCCGGCCAGCCGCGGCCGCGGCATGTGAGCCGTCAGCGCTCTCGAAGACGCGATGCCCCAGGGCGCTGATCAGGATCTTGGCCTTGTCGGCGTACTCCTCCAGCTCCGCCTTCTTCTCCTCAGTGACGTTGCCCTGGGAGGGCGCTACCGCGTTGTCCACGGTGAAGCGACCGGCCGTGGATGCAGCCTGGTGGAAGTAGTGCTCCAGGTAGGTCACTTCCGTGGGACCGAAGGTGTCCCCGAGGGTGGAGAGGAGAATGGCTCGGTTCCAGAAGTCGTGCGCCTCTTTCCGGACGTGCTCCCGAATCCTGCCTACCATGCCGTTGCCGTTGGCCCGCCCGACAGCCTGTCCGACGTAGACGACGTCGTCGCCGGAATCGGCGTCCTGCCCCAGCAGCAGGTACACACCGGTGCCTTCGAACGCCTCGGGGTGCCCGTCCGCGTTGAGACTGGTGCGTGGCACCACGTAGACGAGGCCCGTCCAGTTGTCGAGGGTGCACTTCAGCCGACCGGTGGGTGCACCGTCCATCAGGAAGACCTGCAGTGTCTTGGGATGCGCCATCTCAGTTCCCCTTCCGGACGCGCGACGGCGTCGCGCTCGCCCTCTCATCGACGGAAGTGCCCTGCGAAGGGGCCGTTTCATCAGCGAAAACGGCGGACCGTCCATGAGCAACGTCCACCGGCCCGGCCCCCTCGCTCCGCACCTTCCAGTACAGGTACTCCCCGATGGCCGCGACGATCATCTTGGACGGGTCCCCGCCCCTGCCCACGATGTCCGTCATCTTCGCGAAGGCGTCCTCGTTCGCGTACACGGCGCCCATCGCCGACCGTTCCAGGTTCGGGCTCGCCAGGAACTGTTCCAGCGAGTTCGCTCCGGCCTGCCCCAGCAGCTTCTCGTCCTCCATGAGCGGCGCCACGAGGGCACTGACCCACGCCTCCTGCTGGGACGGGGAGGCATCCACGCCTTCGCCGGCGAAGATCTCGTTGATCTTCTCGATCACTTCCTCCAACGGCCCGCGCTGCTTCTCACGCACCTGCCCGCCTCCCACAGCGGTGGTCCCCTTCAGCGCGGCCCCACCGGTCAGCCCGATGTCCCCCGAGGACGTCTTCTTCTGCCGGATGCTCACCAGCTGCACATCGCTCAGGTCAATCAGCTCCTCACCGCCGGGCTGATCGCCCACGAGCTGCACCAGGTGCCGCAGGAACAGCGCCCGCTTGTAGTGCTCGGTGTCCCCGAACTCGTACATCTGGGAGAGGAAGTCGTAGAGGCTGACGAAGGACCGCATGTCCTTGCGCACCAGCACGAGCTCGTTCACGCGCGTCTCGTCCTGGTTCATCCGCGCATGCGCCAGCTCCTTGCGGAACCGGTATGCCACGGGCTCCAGCGCGGCCTGCAGGCCCTCCTGCCCGCTCCCCGGCTTCCACGCCACCCACACGTCGGCGAACGCGTCGACCTCGTCCCAGTCGTACACGCCCGCGGCGTCGAGCTTCGTCCCCAGGTCATGGATCAGGTTCGGGTCCGTCACCGTCTCCAGCTTCGCGCCCGCGTAGTACGGCTCGAAGGCGGCCTGGATGTCGTCTTCGGAGTTCACGAAGTCCAGCACGTAGGTGGTGTCCTTGCCCGGCGCCGCGCGGTTCAGCCGCGACAGCGTCTGCACGGCCAGCACGCCGGAGAGCTTCTTGTCCACGTACAGGGCACAGAGCTTCGGCTGGTCGAAGCCGGTCTGGTACTTGTTGGCCACGATCATCACCTGGTAGCCGTCCCCGTCGAACGCCTTCGCCAGGTCGCCGGTCACGGACGGGTTCATGGACCGCTCGGTGACCTTCTCGAGCCCGAAGTCGTCGTCGGTGATCTCGCCGGAGAAGGCCACCAACGTGTCCACGTCCGTGTACCCCATGTCCTGGATGTACTGGTCCATCTGGCGCTTGTACCGGACGGCGGCGGCGCGGGAGTCGGTGACCACCATGGCCTTGGCCTGCCCATCGAGCAGTCCGGCCACGTTGGCGCGGAAGTGCTCCACGATGATCTTGACCTTCTGCGCGATGTTCGTCGGGTGCAGCTTGACCCACCGCATGAGCTTCTTGCTCGCCTCGGTCTGGTCCACTTCGGTGGTCGGCTTCCCGACGGCGGCCCGGTCGCCTTCGGGACGGAACTCACCCTGCTGTCCGGCCAGGGCCAGCTTGAAGGCGGTGTCGTAGTTGGTGAAGTTCTTCAGCACGTCGAGGATGAACTCCTCCTCGATGGCCTGCTGCATGGTGTACCGGTGGAAGGAGGCCGGGATCTCCTGGCCCTTCTCGTCGTACTCGCCGGAGGGCCGGCCGAACATCTGCAGGGTCTTGTCCTTCGGGGTGGCGGTGAAGGCGAAGAAGCTGATGTTCTCCGGGCGTCCGGTGGCGGCGACCTCGGCGGCGAGGATGGACTCGGTGTCCGCCTCTCCGCCGTCTTCGAGGTCGGCCTGCTCTTCCGGGGTGAGCACACGCTTGAGTTTGGCTGCGGCGGAGCCGGTCTGGGAGGAGTGCGCCTCGTCCGCGATCACCGCGTAGGTGCGGCCGGCGAGCGTCGAGTCACCTTTGAGGAGCTCGAGCACGGCGGGGAAGGTCTGCAGCGTCACCACGATGATCCGATTGCCCTGCAGCAGGGTCTGCTTCACCAGGGCGGACTTGCTGGTGGCCTCTCCCCCGAGGTTCTTGCGGTCCACGGCCACCACGGTGCCGGAGGTCCGCTCGATCTGCCGGACGGCCTCCTGCAGCTGGTCGTCCAGCACGGTGCGGTCGGTGACCACGATGACCGAGTCGAACACCCGCTGCTCGTCCGCCCCGTAGGTGGAGAGCAGGCGGTGGGCGGTCCAGGCGATGGTGTTGGTCTTGCCGGAGCCCGCGGAGTGCTCGATCAGGTAGGACTTGCCGGCGCCCTCCTCACGGACGGCGGCGAGCATCGTGGTGACGGCCTCCCACTGGTGGAAGCGCGGGAAGATCAGCGTGGACTTCCGGCGCGAGCGGCCGTGCTCGTCCTCCACGGTCTCCTTCTTGAGGAAGACGAACTTCTGGAGGATCTCGAGCCAGGTGTCCCGCTGGAGGATCCGTTCCCACAGATAGGCGGTCGAGGAACCGCCGTCCGGATTGAGCGGGTTGCCGGCGTGGCCGTCGTCGCCTTGGTTGAACGGCAGGAAGAAAGTTCCCTTCCCAGCCAGCTTGGTGGTCATCCAGACCTCGCGGTTGGAGACGGCGAAGTGGACCACGGCGCGGGTGCCGAACCCGAACAGCGGCGTGGCCTTGGGGTTGCGCTCGCGGTATTGCTTCTTCGCGTGGCCGATGGACTGGGTGGAGTCGGTCTTCAGCTCGATCGTGGCCACGGGCAGGCCGTTGACGAACAGCACCAGGTCTACGGACTGGTTGGTGGCCGGGTTGAAGTGCACCTGACGCATCACGCGCAGCCGCATGCGCTCGTAGGAGGCGACAGCGGCCGGGTTCAGGTTCGTGGCCGGCCGCGGCTCGGCCATGCGCAGGGTGGCGGAGGTGCCGACCTTGAAGCCCTTGCGGAGCACGTTGAGGGTGCCGCCGACGCCGGTGTCCTGCGGCTTGTTCAGCACGTCGATCAGGCGGGTGGTGATCTGGTCCCGCTGTGCCTGCTGCGCAGAGGCCGGGGCATCGGCCTTCACGATGCGCCCGTAGTCCTCCGGCTGATTCTCGGCCAGCCAGGCGTGGACGTCCTCGGGGAAGATCGCGTTCTTGCGGTCGTAGCCGGCATCGTTGGGCGAGTAGAGCCAGTCGTGCTGCTCCAGGTACTCGCAGATGTAGGTCTCGAGCTCGCTCTCGTTGTGGATGGCCATGTGCGGTCAGTCCTTCGTGGGGATCTCGATCTGGCCGGTGACGGCGGCAGTGATCAGCGCCGCGCGGCGCTCCTGGGCGAGCTCGATGAACCGCTCCGCTTTGGAGATGAGGGCATCGATCTTGGCGGTTTCGCGGGTCATTACCTCGACGATTCGAGCCATGTCATCTGGGTTCTCAGGCCATGAGATACGTAACGCCATGAGCGCATCTGCCGTGAGCTTCGGCTGTGCCGAACCAGACACGACAGGACTCACATCAAGGGCTTCAATTCTGGCCGCCCAGAACTCCACTGGGCCGAACTTCGGACGTAAGACGTGGGCATGGTTGTTGACCCAGTACTGCCCATACGCAACAAAGGCGAGAGGTGTTGACCGGTTGAGCAGATTCGCCCCGTCTTCGCCAACTAGCTGTAGGAGGGCATGACGTTGTTGACTCGGGCCGGTGCCAACGAGGCCGGAGGAGCGTCTCCGCAGGAGGTATGAGGCCGATGGTAGTTGT